>NZ_WUMM01000008.1:0-276721 GCF_009826875.1 Shinella sp. AETb1-6
CATGCTGGTTTTAAACACATAATTCGGATGAAGAGGGCGTGGCCCGCTCGCGGACGGCGCTGGGAAGCCTGATTTCCGTGTAAAAATCTTGTCCAGGTGGTAAAAATTCTCGCCGCCATCGCAAAACGTGCCGACCGGCCTCGCGATCCCGGCCTCTTTTACAGATCATGCATGTCGGGCTATGCAGACGGCGAACACGGACGCGAAGGATTGCCTTCTATATTGGGCGTATCCTTCAGGCATGCGCAGGCGCGATCATGGCATTCCTCTCAGACACTCTGCCGAAACTGCCCGTCACGGAGGCGCTGCCCGCACTCGGTGCGGCGCTCTCGTCAGGCACGCGCGCCATCCTTTCGGCGCCGCCGGGTGCGGGCAAGACGACGCTGGTGCCGCTCTTTCTTCTCGATGCGGCCTGGCGGGGCGACGGCCGGATCGTCCTGCTCGAGCCGCGCCGGCTGGCGGCGCGCGCCGCGGCCGGGCGGATGGCGTCCCTGCTCGAAGAAAAGGTCGGCGAGACCGTCGGCTACCGCATGCGGCTCGATGTCAGGGTTTCCCAGAAGACCCGCATCGAGGTGGTGACTGAGGGCGTCTTCGCCCGAATGATCCTCGACGACCCGGAACTGTCAGGCATTTCCGCCGTGCTGTTCGACGAGTTCCACGAACGCTCGCTCGATGCGGATATCGGGCTGGCGCTGGCGCTCGACGTGCAGGCGGCGTTGCGCGAGGACCTCAGGATCGTCGTCATGTCGGCGACGCTCGATGTCGAGCGGGTGGCAGCCCTGCTCGATCATCCGCCGTCGATCGTCAGCGCGGGGCGCAGCTTCCCCGTCGAGATCCGCCACCAGGACCGGCCCGCCGGCGAGCGCATCGAGGACACGATGGCGCGCGCCATAACAGAGGCGCACCGCGCGGAAAGCGGCTCCATTCTCGCCTTCCTGCCGGGACAGGCCGAAATCACCCGAACGGCCGAGCGGCTGGCCGGCCGGTTCGGGCCGGAAACGACGGTCGTGCCGCTCTACGGCAATCTCGGCCAGAAGGAACAGGACGCCGCGATCCGTCCCGCGCCCGCGGGCACACGCAAGATCGTGCTGGCGACCTCGATTGCCGAGACCTCCATCACCATCGACGGCGTGCGCATCGTCATCGACAGCGGATTGCAGCGCCTGCCGGTCTTCGAGGCGGCGACCGGCATCACCCGGCTGGAGACGGTGCGCGTGTCGCGCGCCTCGGCCGACCAGCGCGCCGGCCGTGCCGGGCGAACGGAGCCGGGCGTGGCGATCCGGCTGTGGCATGCCGGCCAGACGGCGGCGCTGCCCGCCTTCACGCCGCCGCAGATTCTCTCCAGCGACCTCTCGGGCTTCCTGCTCGACCTTGCCCATTGGGGCGTGACCGATCCTTCGGCGCTGCTTCTGGTCGACCAGCCGCCGGCCGCCGCCCTGGAGGAGGCGCGCAACCTGCTGCGCCTGCTCGGTGCGCTGGACGCCGCCGGCGCGCTCACGCCGTCCGGCAAACGCATCCGCGACCTCGCCTTGCCGCCGCGGCTCGCGGCGATGATCCTGCATGCGGCTGAGGACGGCGAACAGCTCGCCGCCGCGCGGCTGGCTGTGCTGCTCACCGAACAGGGGCTGGGCGGCACGGCCGTCGATATCGAGGAGCGGCTGCGGCGCTTTTCCAGCGAGCGCGGCGAACGGGCGGAGGCCGCCCGCCGGCTGGCGCAGCGCATGGCGGAGGGTTTCGGCACGGCGAAGGCCGCCGGTTCCCGCGCGCCCGGCGCCCTGCTCCTGCATGCCTTTCCCGATCGCATCGCCCTGCAGCGCGGCGGGCGCGGCCGGTTCGTGATGGCCAACGGCCGCGGCGGCGAGCTGCCGGAGACCGAGCGCCTGGCCGGCGCCGACATGATCGTCGTGGCCGATCTCACCGGACAGGCCGGCCGCCAGCGCATTCTCGCCGCCGCCGAGATCGACCGCGCCACGGTCGAGGCCGAGCTTGCCGACAAGATCGTGCGCGAGGACCAGTGCGTCTTCGACCGCGCCAGCCGGCAGGTGCGGGCGCGCCGGGTGGTGCGGCTCGGCGCGATGATCCTGGAGGAAACGCCGCTGCCGCGCCCGAGCGGGCCGAAGGCGGCGCAGGCGCTTGCCGATGGCGTGCGCCAGCTCGGGCTCCAGGTCCTGCCGTTTTCCCGTGAGGCGGCGCAGCTGCGCGACCGGATCGGCTTCCTCCACCGCTCGATCGGCGAGCCCTGGCCGGACACGGGCGAAGCCGCACTTCTTGCACGGCTCGACGACTGGTTCGTGCCCTTCCAGGAGAACACGCGCGGCCTTGACGACGTCACGGCGGCGAGCCTGCACGAGGGGCTGATGGCGCTGGTGCCCTATGAGATGCAGCGCGATATCGCCCGCCTCGCCCCCACCCACTTCGAGGCGCCGACGGGACAGCACCATCCGATCCGCTATGATGGCGAGGAACCGGTGCTGGCGATCCGGGTGCAGGAACTGTTCGGGCTGAAGCAGCATCCGGCGGTCGCCGGCGGGCGGCTGCCGTTGCTCTTGGAGCTGACATCGCCGGCCCACCGGCCGATCCAGACGACGCGCGACCTGCCCGGCTTCTGGGCGGGCTCGTGGCGGGACGTGCGCGCCGATATGCGCGGCCGCTATCCGAAACACCCTTGGCCGGAAGACCCGGCCGCGGCCATGCCGACGACGCGCGCCAAGCCGCGCGGCACATGAGAAGGACCCTATGATGGCAGGCTACCAGGACATCGATTTCGAAGGCTCCGGCCGTCGGCTGCGTCTCGAAACGCTCATCCGCCTGCGCTGGCTTGCGGTGGCGGGCCAGTCGATCACCGTCATCGCGGTCAGCCTGTGGCTGGAATTTCCCCTGCCGCTGGTGCCGGCCGCCATTCTCATCGCGCTGCTCGCCGCGGTGAACTTCTTCCTCACCGTGCGCTTTGCGCCCGCCCATCGCCTGACGCCGCCATCGGCCCTGCTGCTGCTCGCCTTCGACCTCTGCCAGCTGATGGCGCTGCTCTTCATCACGGGCGGCCTTGCCAATCCCTTCGCGCCGCTGGTCTGCGTTCCCGTCATCATCTCGTCGTCGCTCCAGCCGGTGCGCTTCAGCGTCGTTCTCGGCCTGCTCGCGGTCGCGGGCATCACGGCGCTGGCCTTCACGCCCTTTCCGCTGCCGTGGTTTGCCGGCACGCTGCTCGTGGTTCCGCCGATCCTGACGGCCGGCTTCTGGTTCGCGATCGTCTGCACGACGGCCTTCGCCGCCTTCTATTCCTACCGCGTGTCGCAGGAGGCGACAGAGCTGTCGGACGCGCTTGCCGCCACCGAACTCATCCTGCAGCGCGAAAAGCACCTGTCGCAGCTCGACGGGCTGGCGGCCGCCGCCGCCCATGAACTCGGCACGCCGCTTGCCACGATCAGCGTCGTCGCCCGCGAGATGGAGCGCGAACTCGGCAGCGACGAGCGCTTCCGGGAGGACGTGCAGCTTTTGCGCAGCCAGAGCGAACGCTGCCGCGACATCCTGCGCCGGCTCACGACCCTTTCCACCGAAGACGAGGCGCATATGCGCGTGCTGCCGCTCTCCTCGCTGATGGAGGAGGTCATGGCGCCGCACCGCGAATTCGGCATCGCGCTCAAGCTCGTCGAGAACGGCGACCGCGCGAGCGAGCCGGTCGGCACCCGCAATCCCGGCATTCTCTACGGCCTGGGCAACCTTCTCGAAAACGCCGTCGACCATGCCCGGGCGGAGGTGACGGTCACCGTGAGCCACACGCCGGAGCGGGTGACGATCGTCATCGAGGACGACGGCGAAGGCTATGCGACGGACATTCTCCAGCGCATCGGCGATCCCTATGTCACCAAGCGCCAGAAGGACGAGCGGGCCGGAGGACTGGGGCTCGGGCTGTTCATCGCCAAGACGCTGCTGGAGCGGTCGGGCGCCAGATTGGCCTTCGGCAACCGCACCGGCGACCAGCCGGGGGCGCGGGTATCGGTCGATTGGCCGCGGGCGCGCATGGAGGCAAAGGGTGCGAAATGACTTTACCCGCCGCATCTTAAGGGTGATAAGCTGATCCCGGTCAAGAATGGACGAAAATCCGCGACGGAAGACGTAAAATGGCAGAAAGCACCGAACCGCAGACGCAAACCGACGATATCGGCCCCGATCCCTCGCTTCTCCTCGTCGATGACGACGCGCCGTTCCTGCGCCGCCTGGCGCGCGCCATGGAGACGCGCGGCTTCGCCGTCGATACGGCCGAATCCGTCGCGGAGGGCATCGCCAAGGCCAAGACCACGCCGCCGAAATATGCGGTGGTGGATCTCAGGCTGGGCGACGGCAGCGGTCTCGACGTGATCGCCGCCATCCGCCAGCGCCGCGACGACACGCGCATCATCATGCTGACCGGCTACGGCAATATCGCGACGGCGGTGAACGCGGTGAAGCTCGGCGCGGTGGACTATCTCGCCAAGCCGGCGGATGCCGACGACATCTTCGCGGCGCTGACCCAGCGACCGGGCGAAAAGGTGGAGCTGCCGGAAAACCCGATGTCGGCGGATCGCGTGCGCTGGGAGCATATCCAGCGCGTCTACGAAATGTGCGATCGCAACGTCTCGGAAACCGCCCGCCGCCTCAACATGCACCGCCGCACCTTGCAGCGCATCCTGGCGAAGCGCGCGCCGAAGTAATCATCGCAGGATTGCGGACCCCCCTCATCCGCCTGCCGGCACCTTCTCCCCGTCGGGGAGAAGGAGGACATCAGAGGGCGCATCTCCTCCCTCCCTTCTCCCCCCGGGGAGAAGGTGGCCCGAAGGGCCGGATGAGGGGGTTTTTTACCGCAATGCTCCCTAAGCCGGCGTGTCCCGCCGTCCCGAAACGATGGCGGAGATATCCGGCCCGTCGCGCCTGGTATCCATGGAAAATTCCGCCAGCAGCAGCCGGCCCGCGGCCACGCGGGCAAAGGCGAAGGTCACGGCCTTGCGCGTCGGCGCGGCCAGCCTGTGTTCGGGCGCCTCGCGCAGCATGTGCGCGCCGTAGCCGTCCGACAGGATGAGCCCGCAGTCCTCGGGAAAGATATCGAGCGGCACGTCCTTGTGCGTGGCGAAGAACAGCCGGTCGCAATGGCGCCGGTAGTCCGGCCATTTGCGATCCACCCGGAAATCCTCGATCGAGGTCTTGATCTCGACGATCCAGATCTCGCCCTTGTCGGAGAGACTGATGAGGTCGGCGCGCCGGCCGCTCGCCAGCGTCAGTTCCGGCAGCACGGCATGGCGCATGTCCATCAGCATGCGCTGCACCCCGCGGCGTACCATCATGGCACGGTCGGACTGGCGGCCGTCGAGCAGCGGGTTGTCATTGTGCAGGGAAACGATCGTCATGTGGATCAACCTCGGCGATTCGCCATTCTAGCGCGAAGCGCGCGGGATGGCTCGAAACGGCCGGAAAAAGTTAAGGCGCGCCCGTCGGGACCGGTGCGCGCAACAGTTCATTAACCGCGCCGCGCGGTTCCTGTTCGCGCAGGGGCCGGCGGAGAGAAAACCGTTGAACGGCGCGCGGGGGCATGCTTGGCAAGAAACCGGGCATGGTGGAAGCAGCTGGCGGCCGGGCATTGTTGTTGCAAAAAAACAATCCCGCGGCTTTTTGCTTTGGCCAGAGCTCAGGCAAGGGCGCGCAGACTTGCATTGACCGGTTTAATCGAAAATAAACCATAATCAATGAAAGCTCCGCGTACCGGAACTTCTTAATCCCTGATCCAAGAGACTCACATGCGCTTCCGCAATGCCCTCCTTCTGTGCGGCCTGGCAGCGGCCGTCACACTCGCCGGTTGTTCGTCGTCCTCCACCTCAACGCCGGGCGAAAGGGTGGCGACAAATGCCATCTTTACCTCGGAATATGGCGCTGTTGAGGACAACGGTTACGCGCTGCCGGCCATCCCGATCAGCAGGGTGAACGAGAAGTTCCATCGCCAGATCGTCGATTACGCGACGAACGAGAAGCCCGGCACCATCGTGGTCAACACGCCGAACCGCTTCCTCTATTATGTCCTGCCCGGCGGCAAGGCCGTGCGTTACGGCATCGGCGTCGGCAAGCAGGGTTTTGCCTGGCAGGGCGAGGCCTATATCGCCTGGAAGCAGGAATGGCCGACCTGGCATCCGCCGCAGGAAATGGCCGCCCGCAAGCCTGACGTCGCCCGCTACGTCAAGGAAGGCATGGGCCCGGGCCTGAAGAACCCGCTCGGCGCACGCGCGCTCTACCTCTTCAATGAAAAGGGCCAGGACACGCTGTTCCGCCTGCACGGCACGCCGGAATGGGCCTCCATCGGCACGGCCGCCTCGTCGGGCTGCATCCGCCTGATGAACCAGGACATCATCGACCTCTACAAGCGCGTCCGCCCCGGCCGCTCGGCCCGCGTCGTCGTCCAGCAGTAACCGGACGAAACCCCCATCCGACAAGAAGCCGCCGGATCGCTCCGGCGGCTTCTTTCGTTTCGGGTCGATGCGGTGCCCCTCCCCGCGTTACGCGCAATTTACCCCTTCGCCTTCAGCTCCAGGCGGCGGCGATGCAGAACGGGCTCGGTGTAGCCGTTCGGCTGCTCGCGGCCCTTGAGCACCAGGTCCAGGGCGGCCTGGAAGGCGATGGAGCCCTCGAAATCGCCGGCCATCGGGCGATAGAGCGGGTCGCCGGCATTCTGCCCGTCGACCACGGCCGCCATGCGCTTCATCGTCTCGACGACCTGCGCTTCGGTGACGACGCCGTGGTGCAGCCAGTTGGCCATGTGCTGGGCGGAAATGCGCAGCGTGGCGCGGTCTTCCATCAGGCCGACATTGTTGATGTCGGGCACCTTGGAGCAGCCGACGCCCTGGTCGATCCAGCGCACGACATAGCCGAGGATGCCCTGGGCGTTGTTGTCGAGTTCGCGCTGGATCTCCTCCGGCGTCCAGTTCGGCCGGACCGCGACCGGCACCGACAGGATATCCGACAGTTTGGCGCGCGGGCGTGCGCGCAGCGACGCCTGCACGTCCGCGACATTGACCTTGTGGTAGTGCGTGGCATGCAGCGTCGCGGCCGTCGGCGACGGCACCCAGGCGGTGTTGGCGCCGGCCTTGGGATGGGCGATCTTCTGCTCCAGCATCGCCGCCATCAGGTCGGGCATGGCCCACATGCCCTTGCCGATCTGCGCATGGCCGGACAGGCCGCATTCAAGGCCGATATCGACGTTCCAGTTCTCGTAGGCGGAAATCCAGGCGGCCTGCTTCATGTCGCCCTTGCGGATCATCGGGCCCGCTTCCATCGAGGTGTGGATCTCGTCGCCGGTGCGGTCGAGGAAGCCGGTATTGATGAAGACGACGCGCTCCTTCGCCGCGCGGATCGCCTCCTTGAGGTTGACCGTGGTGCGGCGCTCCTCGTCCATGATGCCCATCTTCATCGTGTTGGGCGCCATGCCGATGGCGGCCTCGACGCGGCCGAAGAGCTTAGAGGCGAAGGCCACCTCTTCCGGCCCGTGCATCTTGGGCTTGACGACATACATCGAGCCGGCCTGAGAATTCTTGCGCCGGCCATTTTCGCCGACGTCGTGCAGCGCGATCAGTCCCGTCACCATCGCGTCCATGATGCCTTCCGGCACCTCGTTGCCGTCGCGGTCGCGGATCGCCGGATTGGTCATGAGGTGGCCGACATTGCGCACCAGCATCAGCGAGCGGCACTTCACTTCGAAGGTCGAGCCGTCGGGCGCGGTGTAGTCGAGATCGGGGTTGAGGCGGCGGATGAAGCTCTTGCCGCCCTTCGAAACCTCCTCCGAGAGGTCGCCCTTCATCAGGCCCAGCCAGTTGCGATAGACGACGACCTTGTCCTCGGCATCGACGGCGGCGACCGAATCCTCGCAGTCCATGATGGTCGTGAGCGCGGATTCGACCCAGACATCGGAAATATGCGCGGGATCGTCCTTGCCGGTCGGCGTCGCCGCATCGATCAGGATTTCGATATAGAGGCCGTTGTTGCGAAGCAGGACCTGGCTCGGGGCCGCCGCTTCACCAAGGTAGCCGGCGAACTTCCCGCCGTCGGCAAGGCCCGTCCGCACGCCGCTCGTCAAGGCGACGACAAGCTTTCCGCCTTCGACCGCAAGGCCGGCGACATCGCGCCAGAAGGCACCGTCGAGGGGGACGCTATCGTCCAGGAACGCGCGAACCCAGGCGATGACCCTGGCGCCGCGCACGGGATTGTAGCCCTTGCCCTTTTCCGCGCCGTCGGTCTCAGGGATCGCATCCGTGCCGTAGAGCGCGTCATAGAGCGAGCCCCAGCGCGCGTTTGCGGCGTTCAGCGCATAGCGCGCGTTCATGACGGGCACGACGAGCTGCGGGCCGGCGAGGCTGGCGATTTCAGGGTCGACGTTTTCCGTCGTCACCGTGAAGGCGTCGCCCTCGGGCAGCAGATAGCCGATCTCGCGCAGGAAGGCCTCATAGGCCGCCATGTCCGAAGGCGCACCGTTTTCGCGATACCAGGCGTCGATCTTCTCCTGCAGCGCGTCGCGCTTGGCGAGCAGCGCGCGGTTTTCGGGCGCAAGCTCGTGCACGATGGCGGAGAAGGCGGCAAAATAGGCCTCGGCGTCGACGCCCGTGCCGGGAAGGGCCTCCTTGACGAGAAAATCGTATAGATCGCTGTCGATCGAAAGACCGGCTTTTTCCGTATAGGTCATGAAAAGACTCCGAAGAACGGGACGAAGGGGGAGTATCCCGAATGCTGCCACTTTCCGCGGCTTTCATTCATAGTCAATTCGGCAATAACGTGAATTATTTATTCCGTAACGGAAACAATCCCGTCTAAGCCTCCCGGGCGATGCGCGGCCGGCCGCTGGCAGTCGCGGTAAAGCGTGCCTCGATCAGCTTGCGGCTGCCCTCCACCTCGGGCGCGTCGATCTCCTCGGCGAAGGTCACGGCCGGCTCGTCTGCGCCATTGGCGCGGGCAGCATGCAGGGCACCCGTCATCGCCCGCTCGCGGGCCAGCGAGAAGGCCGCGGTCTCGTCGACATGACGCACGCTCTCGCCCGCCCCGGCGACGACGAACACGCCCTCTTCCGGCTGCGTCACGAAGACGGTCACGCTGTTGCGCACCTGGCCGACGACCGCGCCGACGGCATTGGCCACCCCGGCATCGGCGGGAATGACCGATTCGGCACCGAGCATGGCGGCGATATCGGGATAGTAGACCGGTGCGGAGGCGCCTAGACCGACCAAAGGCCGGTCGAGCGCGATCTGGAACCGCACGATGCCGGCGCGCCGGTGCAGCGCCCGGTCGACGGCGACGGAGCCGGCCGGATCGATCGTACCCACGCCGTCATCGGCAAGGCACGCGGAGAGGATGACATCGCTGGATTGCCGGGTCAGCCGGTCGACGATGCGCCGCGCGAGCGCGTCCGGGCTGTCGGCGATCGGCCGGCCGGTGCCGTCCTTCACGCGGGCGGCAAGGGCAAGGCCGAGACGCGCGGCTTCGGCATCCCACTGTCCCTGCCCGCCCAGCACATGCATGGCGTCCGAGGGCGTCACCCCGCAGATATGCACGAGGCCGCGCGCCACCAGCCGGTCGAGCGTCGCCTTCTGCGGCGTCGTCATCAGCAGGCCGTCGAGCGGAACCGGAGCGGCGCCGATCTTCTCGTAGAGCGCCTGTTCCTGCGGCTGGAGGCCGCTTGCCAGCCGCTCGGGAACGCCCGTGCGCACGGCAAAACGCCCGTCGTGCCGGCCGACATGGGCGGTGCGCAGCTGGCGTTCCAGCACCGGCAGGATGCTGTCGGGATGCAGCGTCGAGGCAAGGCTGAGCGGCAGGAAACGCCGTGGGCCCAGATCGATGCGCGCCGCAAGCCCGCGGTCGTCGATGCGCACCTCCGAATCACCGCCGAGGCCGAAGGTGCGCATGGCGACAGCCTCCACCATGGTCCGGTAGCCGCCGACGACGGCTCCCTCCGCGTCGAGCTTCGGGCGGCCCTTGTCGAGCACCGCCACGTCGGTCGTCGTGCCGCCGATATCCGACACCACGGCATCGTCGAGGCCCGTCAGGTGGCGCGCGCCGACCAGGCTGGCCGCCGGGCCGGACAGGATGGTCTCGATGGGCCGCAGCCGTGCTTCGGCCGCCGAGATCAACGCGCCGTCGCCGCGCACCACCATCATCGGCACCTGGATGCCGCGACGCTGGAGAAAATCCTCGCAGGCGCCGATCAGCCGGTCGATCATCGAGACGAGGCGGGCATTGAGCAGCGTCGTCAGCGCCCGGCGCGGCCCGCCCAGCTTGGAGGACAGCTCGTGGCTGCAGGTCACCGGCAGGTGCGAGATGGCGCGGATGCGCTCGCGCACGCGCTGTTCGTGCGCCGGGTTGCGCACGGCGAAATAGCCGGCGACGGCAAAGGAGGACACGGTCTGCGACAGCGCGGGCAGCGCCTCGTCCAGCGCGCGCATGTCGAGCGGTGTCTCGTTGCCGTGCACATTGTGGCCGCCGGGCAGGAAGAGCACGGGGTCGGTGCCGAGCGCCTCGGCAAGGCCGTCGCGCTTGAGGTCGTCGGGGCCGAAGCCGATCATCACGAGACCCGCCCGGCCGCCCTGGCCTTCCACCAGCGCATTGGTGGCGAGCGTGGTGGAAAGCGAGACGAGGCCAATGGCGGAAACCGGCACCCTCGCCTTACCGAGCACCGCATCCACCGCGCCGGAAATGCCGACCGAAAGATCGTGGCGGGTGGTCAGCGCCTTGGCGCGCGCCACCACGCCGAGGGTTTCGCTGTAGAGGGCCGCATCCGTATAGGTGCCGCCGGTATCGATGCCGAGTAACAAATGGTCTGCCACGAGAATACTTCCAAACCGCATGCCGTCCCTGTTCAAAGCCGGCCTGGAATGGTGTTATGGCATGTCCGGCGCCGTTGTCACCATCCCGCCGGCGACATGCCTGTGAAGCATCGAGGAGACCCAGAGTGTTTGATCCGCGTCATGGAAACCGCCTGCTGAAAGTCCTCCTTGTCGGGACGGCCCTGCTCACCGCAGGCCTGCCCGCTGCCGCCCAGGAGGACGACGGGGCAGAGTATCAGGCCCAGATCCCCGATGTCTCGATCTACAAGGCGATGCTGGATGCCAACAAGCGCACGGGCTGGGTGCAGTTCCGCGAATATGCCGGCCAGCAGCTCATCTATTTCACGGCGTTGCAGAGCATGCATTGCCGGCTCAAGGAAGTGCGCTACTCCATCAATTCCGATGCGCTCGACCAGACCTTCCCGATGGCGACGTGCGATCCGGAGCTGCCTTTCAACCTGCCCTCGGACGACAGCCAGAACTGGATCTACATCAAGCTGAAGCCCGGCGAGGCGCAGACCATCGCCGTGCAGGCCGTCTGGGACGACGGCAGCGGCAGCGAGATCGTCGTCTACCAGCCGTGCAAGAACCCGGAAGCCACCTGCGCCGCGATCAAGACGATCAAGAAGGCGAAGGCCCGCGGGGACGAGCCCGCACCTTCAACGCCAGTCCGTTAGCCGGCTGCGTCGTCAGGCGCTGCACCGGCCAGGGCCTGGTGTCCTCCGTCATGTCGAAGCGGAAGCGGTGCATCAGCACGCCGAGCGCGATGATCGCCTCCTGCATGGCAAAGGTCGCGCCGATGCAGATGCGCGGCCCCGCGCCGAAGGGCAGGTACTGGAAACGGTGGATCTGGTCGCGGTTCTCGGGCAGGAAACGCTCGGGCATGAAGGCGCGCGGCTTCTGCCACAGCCGTTCGTGGCGGTGCAGCGTCCAGGGCATGACGAGGATCGTCACGTGGCGGGGGATCTCCACCACCTCGCCGTCCGGGCTCGTCCAGCTGTCGTCGGCGATGGCCTCGCGGTTGATGGAGGGTGCGGGCGGATAAAGCCGCATCGCCTCCTCGAAGGCCGCGCGCGTCCAGGGCATGCGGTCGAGCCAGTCGACGGGGTCCGCCCCGCTTTCCACCACGCGGTCGATCTCCTCTTCCATCGCCTCGCGCACATGCGGGGAATTGGCGACGCAGTAGAGCGTCCAGGCGAGCGCCCGGGCCGTCGTCTCGTGGCCCGCGCCGATGAAGGTCAGGATATTGTCCTCCACCTCCTCCATGGTCAGCCCGTCCGGCCCGGCGGCGCGCAACAGCAGCGTCAGGAAGTCGCTCGGCGCGTCGCCGCCTTCCGCCATGCGCTTGAGGCGAAGCTCCATCGTGTCGCGCACGATCTTGCGGAACTTGCCGAGCACCCGCTGCCCGCCGATGCGCGTGACGCGCGGCACCCAGGTCGGCGCGCGCAAAAGGTCCATCGGGTCGACGCGGCCCATGGAGTGCAGGAGATCGTCCACGTCATCGGCGAAATTCGTGGAGGCGGTGACGATCTCGCCGGAAAACAGCGTGTCCGACAGGATGGAAAAGGCAAGCTCCGTCATGTCGTTGCCGATATCGAAGACCGTGCCGTCCGCGCCTTCGTATTTCTGCACATAGAGCTCGGACTGCCTGAGCATCTGCGTGGCGAAGCCCTTGGCGTGGCGCGGCGTGAAGATGGGCGCGACGGCCTTGCGCGAGCGGCGCCAGACCGGACCCTCGGCCGTCAGCAGCCCGTCGCGCAGGATCGGCCGCAGCACAAGCTGGCGCACCACGGACATCTTGTAATTGGCGGCGTTGTCGACGAGCAGGTATTTGATCAGGCCGGGATCGTTGACGATCAGCGTCTTCTCGCCGACGAAGCTCGTCATGATCCAGGGCAGCGTGTAGGAGGGCTCACCCCACAGCTCCAGCGGATTGCGGAAGACGGTGCGGATGATTTCGAGTTTCGACGGCGGCACCGTGCGCGGGATCGGCGCGGGCGGTTCGAACGGCTCGGGACGCATGTCCATGGTCGGCTTCCTTCCTTCGGCTCGCCTCAATATGGGGCGCAACTGGGCCGAGAGGAAGGCGGCGGCCGGTCAAGGCCGCGTGAATCGACGCCCGATCGACGCCGAATTCGAGGAAAAGCCGCTAGAGCAGGCTGCGCAGGTCGTCCAGCTTGTCGTTGACCAGCCAGCCGTAATAGTTCTCTTCCGGCCAGGTCGCCTCGCCGGCGGCGCGGCGCGCGGCGAAGGCCGCGGCGCGCGCATCGGGCGTACCGATATTGTAGAGCGTCGCCGTCAGGCCGGGATTCTTGGAAATGTCCACGCCGGCGATCTTCTTGTAGGCGTCGATCGAGCGGCGGATGGCCGCGGCCATGTAGGCCAGTGAGATGTCCGGGTCCATGATCGCCTGGTAGACGCCGGCCGCATCGTTCTCGTCGAGCGGCTTATAGCCGGAGAAACGCGCCACGTCGTCGGTCAGCGTCAGCGCCGTCAGCGGGTTGATCTGGCCGAGGCCGAAGGTCTGGCCGGCATAGAAGGGCTGGAAGAACACCGCGCTGAAACGGTTCTTCGGGAAGGACGTGCCGCCGACCGTCTTGCCGCTGAAGGAGCGGTTCCAGACGTTCTCGCGGCAGGTCCACAGCGCGTAGGAACCCTTCTTGCCCTCGCATTCGGCGAACTGCGGACGCTTCAGGAAGTCGTCGATCGCCTCGCCTTCATAGGCGAAGCGGAAATTGCCGGTATAGGAGGCCGCCTTGACGTAATAGCTCTGCAGGCGGTCGTAGGCGTCGACATTGTAGGTGTGCTCGCCGACGATGGCGCCGACGATATGGATGGGGTCGATACCGTATTTACCGGCCGCCGCCTTGATCTTGCCCGTCAGCTGGCGATCGCCTGCCAGAAGGTCGCGCACCTTCTGGTATTTCGCCTCGAACGAGCTCTTGTTGCCCTTCGTGCGGCGAATGGAGGCGCCCGGAATGGCGGGCTGCTCCGCGTTGCGGTTGCCGGCGGGCACCACGTCGATCGCCAGCGCCGTGGTCTGGCTCTGCACGAAGAGGGCGGCTGCAAGGGCAAGCACGGGGAAGAGCTGTCGCACGGTTCCGGTTCCTGTCTGGTCAATCGTTCTAGATGGCATGGACGGGATGCAGGACAATCGTGTCGTCATCATGCCGGACGCGGCAATGGCCTAGGCCGCGTGTGCGGTTCTGTCGAGGGGGCGCGTGCCCAAAAGCGCGACACCGGCGGTTGCTAAGACAACCACCGGTGCCGAAACGTCACAGGATGTAGCGCGACAGATCCGTGTTGGCCGCCAGCGCGCCGACATGCTTCTTGACATAGTCGGCATCGATGACGAGGCGGTTGCCGCCCTTGTCCGGCGCCTCGAAGGAGATCTCGTCGAGCACCCGCTCCATCACCGTCTGGAGGCGGCGCGCGCCGATATTCTCGACGCTCGAATTCAGCTGCACGGCGACGTCGGCCAGCGCGTCGATGCCGTCCTCGGTGAATTCGAGTTCGACATCCTCCGTGCCCATCAGCGCCTTGTACTGGCGGATGAGGCTCGCTTCAGTCTCCGTCAGGATGCGGCGGAAGTCCTCGCGCGACAGCGCCTTCAGCTCGACGCGGATCGGCAGGCGGCCCTGAAGCTCCGGCAGGAGGTCAGAGGGCTTGGAGACATGGAAGGCGCCCGAGGCGATGAAGAGGATATGGTCCGTCTTCACCGGCCCGTATTTCGTGGCGACCGTCGTGCCCTCGACGAGCGGCAGAAGGTCGCGCTGCACGCCCTCGCGGGAAACACCCGCGCCCATGCCGCCGTCGCGCGCGGCGATCTTGTCGATCTCGTCGATGAAGACGATGCCGTCGTTTTCGGCAGAGCGGATGGCCTCGCGCTGGATCTGCTCGTTGTCGAGCAGCTTGTCGGATTCGTCGTCGATCAGGATCTTGTACGAATCCTTGACCGTCGTCTTGACCTTCTTGGTGCGCCCGCCCATCGCCTTGCCGAACATTTCCGACAGGTTCAGCACGCCGATATTGGCGCCCGGCATGCCGGGGATCTCGAAGCCGCCGGGCGTGCCGGTATCGGCCACGTCGACCTCGATGTCCTTGTCATCCAGCTCGTTGGCGCGCAGCTTCTTGCGGAAACTGTCCCGGGTCGCGGGCGAGGCGGTGGCGCCGACCAGCGCGTCGAGCACGCGTTCCTCGGCATTGGCATGGGCCTTGGCCGTCACCTCGGCGCGCTTCTTTTCGCGCACCAGGCCGATGCCGACCTCGACGAGGTCGCGCACGATCTGCTCGACATCGCGGCCGACATAGCCGACCTCGGTGAACTTGGTGGCCTCGACCTTGACGAAGGGCGCGCCGGCGAGCTTGGCGAGGCGGCGGGAAATCTCCGTCTTGCCGACGCCGGTCGGGCCGATCATCAGGATGTTCTTCGGCATGACCTCGTCGCGCAGGTCCGGCGCCAGCTGGTGGCGGCGCCAGCGGTTCCTCAGTGCGATGGCCACGGCGCGCTTGGCGTCATGCTGGCCGAT
Organism: Shinella sp. AETb1-6; assembly: GCF_009826875.1. Classification (NCBI taxonomy): domain Bacteria; kingdom Pseudomonadati; phylum Pseudomonadota; class Alphaproteobacteria; order Hyphomicrobiales; family Rhizobiaceae; genus Shinella; species Shinella sp. AETb1-6. Next base: position 15,353 of record NZ_WUMM01000008.1, read on the forward strand.
GATGAAACGGTCGAGCTCGGAAACGATCTCGCGGGGGGAAAAATTGGTCATGGGTTTCCTCTAGCAACGGTCCCGGGCCAAGATCAGCGCCGGGCCGTCCTTTGTCATGCGTTGATCGAAAGCATGGAATCCGGCCTTCTCATAGGCCCGGATGGCATGCGCATTCTCAGGATGCGGATCGAGCACCACCCGCTCCACGCCCTCGGCGAACATCTTTTCCACGAAGGCATCGATCATGGCCGGCCCGTGGCCGAGGCCGACCATGTCGGCAGGGCCGATGAACTGGTCGATGCCGAGCGTGCGGTCCGGCCGGTCGCCGAAGGACAGGTCCGACGGGTCGATCCTGTAGCTTTGCAGATAGGCGAAGGGCTTTCCGTCATGGGAGACGATGAAGGACGCCATTGCAGGCTCGTCGAAATCCGCGGCGATACCCGCCACCTCCTCAGCCGGATCGCCCCACCAGCGCCGGACATGCGGCGCGGCGAGCCAGCGTTCCAGCATCGGCAGGTCGGCGGCCGTCACAGGCCGGAAAGCGTATGCCTCAGCGGTCGGCATCCAACGTCTCCACCACGACATTGTGGTTGGTGTAGACGCAGATGTCGCCTGCGATCTGCATGGCCTTGCGGGCGATCTCCTCGGCCGACTTGTCGGTGTCCATCAGCGCGCGGGCGGCGGCATAGGCATAATTGCCGCCCGACCCGATCGCCATGGTGCCGTGTTCCGGCTCCAGCACGTCGCCATTGCCGGTCAGCGCCAGCGTGACGGACTTGTCGGCCACCAGCATCATCGCTTCGAGACGGCGCAGGTAACGGTCGGTGCGCCAGTCCTTGGCGAGCTCGACGGCGGCGCGCATCAGCTGGTCGGGATATTGCTCCAGCTTGGCCTCGAGCCGCTCGAGCAGGGTGAAGGCATCGGCGGTCGCGCCGGCAAAACCGGCGATGACATCGCCCTTGGCAAGGCGGCGCACCTTGCGCGCATTGCCTTTCATGACGGTCTGGCCAAGGCTTACCTGGCCATCGCCCGCCATGACCACCTTGCCGTCCTTGCGGACGGTGATGATCGTCGTGGCGTGCATGGAAGCATAGGGATCGTGTTCACTCATATCAGACCTCTGAGGCCCGAGGACCGGGCAGGGATACCGTCGGCGAGGCGGCTTCGTTGTGCCCTATGTAAGCAGCGGTTCGGCGATTGCAAAGGCCGCGCGCCGTCATCGCGCGCCCGGCCCATGGAAAGCGCGGGAGAGGCTGGCTTCGTCCAAAATAAGCCTTGCTTTGTCTCTGGAATATGCGGGTTATGGTTTCCCATCCAATGTGAGGGTAATGACGATGGCCAAGGGTCAGGTCCGCAGCAACAAGGAAGTCCGCAAACCCAAGAAGGACAAGGTGGCCGCAAAAGCCGCCCCGACCCTTGGCGCGCAGGTGAAGAACAGCGAAAGCGCTACCAAAAAGAAATGACGGGCAAGGGCGCCGGTCCGCCGGCGCCCCTCTCCCCCATTTTCGTGCCGGCGCGATCCGAGCCACCCCTCCCCGCAATTGTCTTCGTCTTCGCTGTGCTTCGCAGGACTGTTGCGGTGTGGAGAAACGACGGTGGACACGGGGACGCCGTCACCGAAAAAACCCAATCATTCCAGTCCCAGCCGCCCTTTTCACCCACAAATCATCCCCGCTTTCCGCACATCGCCTATCCTGAACGTCCTTCCGCCGCCGGACGGATCGCGTAACGTGTCGATGCGGGCGGGAGGAGGCGCTTTCGTTGTCTGCCGTAACGTGCGGCGGGGGCGAGAGAGGTTTGGAGCGACGAAGGGGTGACGCCCTTCGTCGTGCGGGGCTTCCCCCTTCCCCGGGTCGCGGGGTCGGTTTGGGTCCGCCATGCAGGCAGGATGGCAGCCCATGCCCCCGGAAAGTGCGGAACGCGGTTTCCGGACAAGGCGCATGGGCCAGCCAGAATGCGCAGCGAAGCCCTGCCATGCCTGAAGGAGGACAAGACCGCCTCCGAAGAACGCCTGGGCCGCGCGAAAGCGAAGCCACCACACACACCCTTTCCAGAGGCGACGCTTTCGCGCGGTTCTCCGGATTGCCGAATGCTGATCACCCCGGCGGCGTGTCCGCGCGGGATCATCGCCGCATGCGCCGGAAACCCTCGAAAGACTGGCGTTTTATGAAGAGCCCTGTTAAGGAGCGCCAATAGTTTACCGGAGACTGCAATGAGCCGCACCGCCAGCGTTTCGCGCAAGACGAACGAGACCTCCGTATCGGTCACCGTCAATATCGACGGCACCGGCACGTCGACCATTTCGACGGGCGTCGGTTTCTTCGATCATATGCTCGACCAGCTGTCGCGCCATTCGCTCATCGACATGGAGATCAAGACCGAGGGCGACCTGCATGTCGACGATCACCACACCGTCGAGGACACCGGCATCGCCATCGGCCAGGCCATCGCGAAGGCGCTCGGCGACCGTCGCGGCATCACGCGCTATGCCTCGCTCGACCTTGCCATGGACGAGACGATGACGCGCGCCGCCGTCGATGTCTCCGGCCGCCCCTTCCTCGTCTGGAACGTCGATTTCTCGGCGCCCAAGATCGGCACCTTCGACACCGAGCTGGTGCGCGAATTCTTCAACGCGCTTGCCCAGCACGCCGGCATCACGCTGCATATCCAGAACATCTACGGCGTAAACAACCATCATATCTCGGAGACGTGCTTCAAGGCCGTCGCGCGCGTGCTGCGCACGGCGACCGAGATCGATCCCCGCCAGGCGGGCCGCGTTCCCTCGACGAAGGGTTCGCTGGCCTGAAAGCAATTCCAGCAAAAGCGTGAAGCGGTTTGCGTCCGGAATTGCGAAGCTAACAAAAGCCGGAGGCCGTCATGGCCACATTCCTCGTTCTGATACCACCGGGTGCCCTGAGCGGCGATGAAAAGGCCCGGTTCGTGCGCGACCGATTCTCCTGGGTCGCCTTCTTCCTGCCGTTCCTCTGGCTCGCCTGGCATCGCGCCTGGCTTGCGGCCGCCCTTGCCTTCGCCGTGCAAATGCTCGGCTCGGCCATCTCGGATCATCCGGTCTTCGGGCTTGCCGGGCTGGGCGTCTGCCTTGCCACCGGCCTGCTCGTGGCGCTCGAAGGCCCCTCGATGGTCGTCGCCGGCCTCGAGCGAAAGGGCTGGACGATCGATGCCGTGATCTCGGCCGAGGACCGCGCGACGGCGGAAGACATCTACGACATGGAAACCCCGGCCGGCGAGACGGAGGCGCGCGACGGCGTGTCCCTGCCGGCCTCCGGAACCGCCACGCGCCCGCATGCTCCCATGCTCGGCCTCGTCGGTTTCAAGGAAGGACGATAGAATGCGCGTAGCCATCATCGACTACGGTTCGGGCAACCTGCGCTCGGCCACCAAGGCCTTCGAGCGTGCCGCCCGCGAAGCCGGCATCGACGCCGAGATCGACCTCACGGACAAGGCCGACCGCGTGGCATCCGCCGACCGCATCGTGCTGCCCGGCGTGGGCGCCTATGCCGATTGCCGCCGCGGCCTCGACGCCGTGCCCGGCATGGTGGAGGCGTTGCGCGAGGCGGTGGAGGCCAAGGCCCGCCCCTTCCTCGGCATCTGCGTGGGCATGCAGCTCATGTCGTCGCGCGGCCTGGAAAAGACCACGACGCAAGGCCTCGGCTGGATCAAGGGCGACGTCGTGCTGATGACGCCGAGCGACCCGGATCTCAAGATCCCGCAGATCGGCTGGAACACGCTGGACCGCAAACGCGCGCATCCACTGTTTTCCGGCATCCCGGAAACGCTGCACGCCTATTTCGTGCACTCCTACCACCTCGCCGCCGAAAACCCCGACGACGTGGTCGCGACCGTCGATTACGGCGGTCCGATGACCGCCTTCGTCGCCAGGGACAACAAGGCCGGCGCGCAGTTCCACCCGGAAAAGAGCCAGGCGCTCGGCCTCGCCCTCATCTCCAATTTCCTCCGCTGGAAGCCCTGAACTGGAAAACGCCATGATCCTCTTTCCCGCCATCGACCTGAAGGACGGCCAGTGCGTTCGCCTGAAACTCGGCGACATGGAGCAGGCCACCGTCTACAATCCCGACCCGGCCGCGCAGGCCAAGGCCTTCGAGGACCAGGGCTTCGAATGGCTGCATGTGGTCGACCTCAACGGCGCCTTCGCGGGGACGAGCGTCAACGGTGCTGCCGTCGACGCCATCCTGAAGGCGACGAAGAACCCCGTGCAGCTCGGCGGCGGCATCCGCACGCTCGACCATATCGAGAGCTGGCTGGCGCGCGGGCTCTCCCGCGTCATTCTCGGCACCGTGGCCGTGCGCGATCCAGCACTCGTCATCGCGGCCTGCAAGGCGTTTCCCGGCAAGGTCGCCGTCGGCATCGATGCCAAGGGCGGCAAGGTGGCGGTCGAGGGCTGGGCGGAAGCCTCCGAGCTCGGCGTCATCGAGCTTGCGAAGAAGTTCGAGGGCGCCGGCGTTGCCGCGATCATCTACACCGACATCGACCGCGACGGCATCCTGACCGGCATCAACTGGACCTCCACGCTGGAACTGGCCGACGCCGTGTCCATCCCCGTCATCGCCTCGGGCGGCCTCGCCTCGATGCACGACATCCACCGCCTCGTCGCCCCCGATGCCCGCAAGCTGGAAGGCGCGATCTCCGGCCGCGCGCTCTACGACGGCCGCATCGATCCCGCCGAAGCGCTGGCGGTGATTCGTGAAGCACGGGGAGAAGCCGCATGACCCTCAAGGCCCGCATGATCCCCCGCCTCGAAAAGCAACCGCCCATAGCCCGGCGGCAGCGCTTTTCCTTCTCCCCCACGGGGAGAAGGTGGCCCGAAGGGCCGGATGAGGGGGCTTGCCCGATCTCGATCGTCAGCGTCACCCCCTCATCCCGCTGCCGCGACCTTCTCCCCGTCGGGGAGAAGGAAGCAGGACGCACCCTGCATGTTCAAGGTCCGACGGCCCTGCCCCGTGCAGCGCGGGCAACCGCGCAGCCGCGGAGCGGCGAGGACGCGCAAAACGAAAAGATGGAGGCCGTCCTTTGACCCTCAAGGCCCGCGTTATTCCCTGCCTGGATGTAAAGGACGGCCGCGTCGTGAAGGGCGTCAGCTTCCTCAATCTGGTCGATGCCGGCGATCCCGTCGAATCGGCCAAGGTCTATGATGCCGCCGGTGCGGACGAGCTGTGCTTCCTCGACATCACGGCCTCCTCGGACAACCGCGACACGATCTTCGACGTCGTGGCGCGCACCGCCGACCATTGCTTCATGCCGCTCACCGTCGGCGGCGGCGTGCGCACGGTCGCCGATATCCGCAAGCTGCTTCTGGCCGGTGCCGACAAGGTCTCGATCAACTCGGCCGCCGTCTCCAACCCGGATTTCGTGGCCGAGGCCGCCGACAAGTTCGGCAACCAGTGCATCGTCGTCTCGATCGATTCCAAGAAGGTCTCGGCCGAGGGCGAGGAAGACCGCTGGGAGATCTTCACCCATGGCGGACGCAAGCCGACCGGCATCGACGCCGTGGCCTTTGCGGAAAAGATGGTGGAGCGCGGCGCGGGCGAACTGCTTTTGACCTCCATGGACCGTGACGGCCAGAAGGGCGGCTATGACATCGCGCTGACCCGCACTATCGCCGACCGCGTTTCCGTGCCGGTCATCGCATCGGGCGGCGTCGGCACGCTGGATCATCTCGTCGAGGGCGTGCGCGACGGCCATGCGACGGCCGTGCTTGCGGCATCCATCTTCCACTTCGGCACCTATACGGTGGGTGAAGCCAAGCGCTACATGGCCGAGCATGGCATCGCCATGCGGCTGGACTGACGCGGCGCCGGCACATACCAAGCAATGAACAGGAGGCCCCGATGAGCACGTTTACCCTGGCCGATCTCGAAGCGATCGTGGCTGCCCGCGCGGCTGCCGATCCCTCGGAAAGCTGGACGGCAAAGCTCGTGGCGGCCGGGCAGCCGAAGGCGGCGAAGAAACTGGGCGAAGAAGCCGTCGAGACCGTGATTGCGGCCATCGAAGGCGACAAGGCCGCGCTGACCAGCGAGGCGGCCGATCTGCTCTATCATCTGATGGTCGTCTTGAAAATCGGCGGGGTGCCGTTACAAGATGTGCTGGGGGAGCTGGAGAGGCGCACGGGCCAGTCCGGCCTAGCGGAAAAGGCCAGCCGGAAGAATTGATGATCCAGGCAGCGCGCGACAAGGACCAGCCGGATATTCCGGATGATTTCGGCAACCGGAACTATTCGCCCTATCGATTCTTCCCCGCCGAGGAATGGGCGCATTTCCGTGCCGATACGCCGCTGACGCTGACGGCCGACGAGGTCCAGCGCCTGCGCTCGCTGAACGACCCGATCGATCTCGACGAGGTCCGGCGCATCTATCTCTCGCTGTCGCGCCTCTTGTCGGCCCATGTCGAATCCTCGCAGATGCTGTTCGAACAGCGCAAGCGGTTCCTGGCGCTGTCGAACGAGGCCAAGACGCCGTTCGTCATCGGCATTGCCGGCTCGGTCGCGGTCGGCAAATCGACCACGGCGCGTATCCTGAAGGAACTGCTGTCGCGCTGGCCGTCCAGCCCCAAGGTCGATCTCGTCACGACGGACGGTTTCCTCTATCCGAACGCCGTGCTCCAGCGCGAGAACCTGATGGAGCGCAAGGGTTTCCCCGAGAGCTACGATACCGGAGCGCTGCTGCGCTTTCTGTCGGCGATCAAGGCCGGCAAGCCGAACGTGCCGGCGCCGATGTATTCGCACCTCACCTATGACGTGCTGCCGAACGCCTTCCGTGCCGTCGACCGGCCGGATATCCTGATCTTCGAGGGCATCAATGTCCTGCAATCGCGCAACCTGCCGGCCGACGGCAAGATCGTGCCGATGGTGTCGGACTTCTTCGACTTCTCGATCTATATCGACGCCGAGGAAAGCCTGATCCACAGCTGGTATGTCGAGCGCTTCATGCGGCTGCGCGACACCGCCTTCCAGAACCCGGATTCCTACTTCCACCGCTATGCGCGGATCAGCGAGGCGGATGCGCTCGCCATCGCCGAAGGGCTCTGGCACAACATCAACCTGAAGAACCTGCACCAGAACATCCTGCCGACGCGCCCGCGCGCCGACCTCATCCTGCAGAAGGGCGAGAACCACCTCATCGAGACGGTGGCGTTGCGCAAACTTTAGCCGGATTCGAGCTAAGGATTGACGCGACGCAGCGTCAGGTTGATGCGCCCGGGATTTCTCAGGAGCGTGGACGTGCCGGGATAGATCCGGTCGACGCCATGGAAGATGAGCCGGCTCTCGCCCCCGAACACGAAGACGTCGCCGCTCGACAGCCGGAACGAGCGCGTCGGATCGCTGCGCGACGTGCCGCCGACGCGGAACAGGCACTGGTCGCCGAGCGAGACGGAGACGACCGGTGCGGCAAGATCCGTCTCGTCGCGGTCCTGATGCAGGCCCATCTTCGCCTCCGGGTCATAGAAATTGACGAGGCAGGCTTCCGGCGGCTTTGCGAAGCCGGAAACCGCTTCCCACAGGGCCAGAAGCGTTTGCGGGATGGCCGGCCAGGGGCGGCCCGTTTCCGGGTGGGTGGGCTGGTAGCGGTAGCCTTTGTCCTTGTCCGTCACCCAGCCGAGCGCGCCGCAATTGGTCATCCGCACGGACATCGCCTTGCCGGTCTTCGGCATGCGCGGCACGTAAAGCGGTGCATCGGCAACGACCGCGCGGATGGCGGCCACGAGGGCTTCCTGCGCCGCGCGATCGAAATAATCAGGGACATAGCGCAACCCCGGTGCGAGGTCGTGCCCCGTCTCCGTCACATCAGGTCTCCGACAGGTCCGGGATGCGCAGAACCTGGCCGGGATAGATCTTGTCCGGATGGGACAGCATCGGCCGGTTGGCGTCGAAGATCACGGTGTGCTTGGCGCCCTTGCCCTTGCCGTACTGGGCTTCGGCGATCTTCCAGAGGTTGTCGCCCTTCTTGACCGTGTAGAAGACCGGCTCGCTCGCGGGCGCGGACGCAACGGCAAGGCCTTCCGTATCGACCTTGGAGACGCCCAGCGTGTTGCCGACGGCGACGATGGCTTTCTCGAACACGGCCTGGTCCGCGACGCTGCCCTTCAGGACGACCTTGTCGTCGACAACCTCGACCTGCACCGCGTCGGTGCCGAGACCGTGCGATTCCAGTTCCTTCTTCACCGCTTCGGCATCCGGTGCATCGTCGCCGCCGCCGATGCCCAGCTTCTTGCCCGCGTTCTTGATAAAGCTGAAGAGACCCATGTGTTTACCTCCCGTTTTCAGCCGAATTAAGCAGACCCTTCCGGTAAAGGGAAGGAATTGTTTTCTTCAAACCGATAAACGGCCAAGTTGCGGCCGTCATTCGCCATCCGGCCGGGCGCGCATGCGCTTGACGTCGGAACGGCCGGATTTCGCCTTGAGGCGGCGCTCGACCGAGCCCTTCGTCGGCTTCGTCTTGCGACGCGGCGGCGGTGGCGGTTCGGCGGCCTTGAGGATCAGTTCCTTCAGCCGTTCGCGTGCATCCTCGCGGTTGCGCTCCTGGCTACGGAAGCGGCTGGCCTCGATCATCAGCACGCCGTCCTTGGACACCCGGCGGCCGGCGAGCTTCAACGCATTGGCCTTCACCCGCTCATTGAGCGCGGGCGAGTTGCGCAGATCGTAAAACAGCTGGACCGCCGTCGAGACCTTGTTGACATTCTGTCCGCCCGGACCGCCCGCCAGCACGAACTGCTCGGTCAGTTCCCAGCCGGCAATGGTGATCGTGTTGCTGATATGGAGGGGTTCGCTGGCCATGAGAGTTCCTTTCCACGTCGTTGTAACGGCGCGACCGGGAAACGGGAAGCCATTTGCGGCAACGAAAAACCCGGCCTTGCGGGCCGGGTTTCACGTGAATCACCGTCTGCAACAGGCTTATTCTGCTGCGACCTTGAGACCGGGAGCGGCGTCGCGCACGCTGCCGTCGACCTGATCCTCGAACTTCTCGAAGTTCGCAACGAACATGTCGACGAGCTTCTGGGCCTGCTTGTCGTAGGCGGCGCCGTTCGACCAGGTCGAGCGCGGATCGAGGATCTTCGTGTCGACGCCCGGCACCGAGACGGGCACCTGGAAGCCGAAATTGTCGTCGCGGCGGAAGAGCGCATCCTTCAGCGAGCCATCGAGGGCGGCAGCGAGCAGGGTACGGGTCGCCTTGATCGGCATGCGACGGCCTTCGCCGTAGGCACCGCCAGTCCAGCCGGTGTTGACCAGCCAGCAATCGACGCCGTGCTCGGCGATCAGTTCCTTGAGCAGGTTGCCATAGACCGTGGGGTGGCGCGGCATGAAGGGCGCGCCGAAGCAGGTCGAGAAGGTGGCTTCCGGCTCGGTCACGCCGCGCTCCGTGCCGGCAACCTTGGCAGTGTAGCCGGACAGGAAGTGGTACATGGCCTGGTCCGGCGTCAGACGGGCGATCGGCGGCATCACGCCGAAGGCATCGGCCGTCAGCATGATGATCGTCTCCGGATGCGGCGCACGGCCGGTGTCGCTGGCATTCGGAATGAAGTGCAGCGGATAGGCGCAGCGCGTGTTTTCCGTCAGCGAGCCGTCGTTGAAGTCGGGCACGCCGTTGGCGTCGAGCACGACGTTTTCCAGGACGGTGCCGAAACGCTGCGTCGTCGCGTGGATTTCCGGCTCCGCCTCGGCCGACAGGCGAATGGTCTTGGCGTAGCAGCCGCCTTCGAAGTTGAAGATGCCGTTCTCGCCCCAGCCGTGCTCGTCATCGCCGATGAGCGTGCGGTTCGGATCGGCCGAAAGCGTGGTCTTGCCGGTGCCCGACAGGCCGAAGAAGACGGCGGCGTCGCCGTCGGGGCCGACATTGGCCGAGCAGTGCATCGGCATGACCTTTTCGCTCGGCAGCAGCCAGTTGAGCACCGTGAAGACCGACTTCTTCATCTCGCCGGCATAATAGGTGCCGGCGATCAGCACGATGCCGCGCGTCAGGTCGCAGGCGATCATGGTTTCGGTGCGCGCACCGTGGCGGGCCGGATCGGCCTTGAAGGTCGGCAGGTCGATGATGGTGAGTTTCGGCGCGAATGTCGCAAGATCCGCCTCTTGCGGGCGGATGAGCAGGTTGCGGATGAACAGCGAATGCCAGGCGAGTTCGGTGACGACACGGGTCGGCAGCGCGTAATCGTCATCGGCACCGCCGATCAGGTCCTGCACGAAGAGATCGCGTTCGGCGGCATGGGCGAGCATGTCCGCGTGAAGCGCATCGAAATGCGCGCGCGACACGGCCTTGTTGTTATCCCACCAGATGGCGCTTTCGGTGTTTTCGTCGCGCACGACGAACTTGTCCTTCGGCGAGCGGCCGGTGTGCTGGCCGGTCAGCGCGCGAAGCGCGCCATGGGCGGTCTTGACCGCCTCGCCGCGGCCGAGCGCTTCTTCATAGAGCGCCTCGGCTGCAAAGTTGTACCGCACCGTGCCGTTTGTATGGATACCCATCGCGGTAAGCCCCTGCGCGGGGTTGCGAACGCCAAGTTCCTGCATGGTCCAACTTTCCTCCGTGGACGAAGACGCAAGGTCAATCTGGGCGGAACCTAATATGCAACTGTCACAAAGGCAAGCGCCTGATCGAAATTAGGCAATGATATCAAACAATTAATCGATTTAAATCTTTGTACTACTTTTTTAATCGTTTGAATAATCGATTTAAAAATGATTCGAAAAACCGCGGCGGAACGTCACCCTTTATCTTTGCCACAATTTGTTCCACCTTTATCCCCACAGAGGCGCATCACTTACCAGGACAGGAACTCGATCCGAGGTCGGGAAAGGCGCTCATGACTATGGAGACCAGCAGGATGCAAACGATCGCACTCGTCGACGACGACCGGAATATTCTGACATCCGTGTCGATCGCGCTTGAGGCGGAAGGATACAAGGTTGAGACCTATACGGACGGCGCCTCCGCGCTCGACGGCCTTCTCGCCCGCCCGCCGCAGCTTGCAATCTTCGACATCAAGATGCCCCGCATGGACGGCATGGAGCTTCTGCGCCGCCTGCGCCAGAAGTCCGACATCCCGGTGATCTTCCTCACCTCCAAGGACGAGGAGATCGACGAACTGTTCGGCCTCAAGATGGGCGCGGACGACTTCATCACCAAGCCGTTCTCCCAGCGCCTGCTGGTCGAGCGCGTCAAGGCGATCCTGCGCCGCTCCTCCAACCGCGAGGCCGCCGCATCGGCCGGTGCCGGCGGCAACGCCGCCAAGGCCGGCGAGATCGCCGCCCGCTCGCTGGAGCGCGGCCAGCTGGTCATGGACCAGGAGCGCCACACCTGCACCTGGAAGGGCGAGCCGGTGACGCTCACCGTTACCGAGTTCCTCATCCTGCATTCGCTCGCCCAGCGCCCCGGCGTGGTGAAGAGCCGCGATTCGCTGATGGACGCCGCCTATGACGAACAGGTCTATGTCGACGACCGCACCATCGACAGCCACATCAAGCGGCTTCGCAAGAAGTTCAAGATGGTCGACACCGATTTCGACATGATCGAGACGCTCTACGGCGTCGGCTACCGCTTCCGCGAGGCAGCGTAAGGCGCGATTTCGCTTGCATGAACCGCGGCAGCAATGGCATGCCGCGGTCGGCTGCGGAATGGCTCGAAAGGACGGATGCGCGTGTTGCAGGAGGTGCAGGAAAGGGCTGGTGAGGACGCCGAAGGCCGGCAGATGCCGCGTTCCTTGCGCCGCCGCTGGACCCATCCCTTCACGCTGGCGCGCCGCATCTTCGGCAATGCCGTCTTTTCCAGCCTCACGCGCCGCATCCTGTTCTTCAATCTCGTCGCGCTCGTCGTGCTGGTGGCGGGCATCCTCTATCTCAACCAGTTCCGCGAGGGGCTGATCGATGCGCGTGTCGAAAGCCTGCTGACGCAGGGCGAAATCATCGCCGGTGCGATTTCCGCCTCCGCCTCGGTCGACACCAACTCGATCACCATCGACCCGGAGAAGCTGCTCGAACTCCAGGCCGGCCAGAGCATCACGCCGCTGCCGAACGACGAGGACCTGGAGTTCCCGATCAATCCCGAGCGCGTGGCGCCCGTGCTGCGGCGGCTCATCTCGCCGACGCGCACCCGCGCCCGCATATACGACACCGACGCCAACCTGCTGCTCGATTCGCGCCATCTCTACACGCAGGGCCAGGTGCTGCGTTTCGACCTGCCGCCCGTCGAGCAGGAGAATGCCGGCGTCTTCGAGCGCCTGAACATCTGGTTCAACCGCATGCTGCAGCCCAGCAGGCTGCCGCTCTACAAGGAAGCGCCGGGCGGTGACGGCTCGATCTACCCTGAAGTGATGAACGCGCTGACGGGCGTGCGCGGCGCCGTCGAGCGGGTCAACGACAAGGGCGAGGTCATCGTCTCGGTCGCGGTGCCGGTGCAGCGCTTCCGCGCGGTGCTGGGCGTGCTTCTGCTCTCCACGCAGGCCGGCGACATCGACAAGATCGTGCATGCCGAGCGTCTCGCCATCATGCGCGTGGCGGGTGTTGCGGGTCTCGTCAACATCGCGCTGTCGCTGCTGCTCTCCAGCACCATCGCCAACCCGCTGCGCCGCCTTTCGGCCGCGGCGATCCGCGTGCGGCGCGGCGGCGCGAAGGAGCGCGAGGAGATCCCCGATTTCTCCGTCCGCCAGGACGAGATCGGCAACCTGTCCATCGCGCTCAGACAGATGACCACGGCGCTCTATGACCGCATCGACGCGATCGAAAGTTTCGCCGCCGATGTGAGCCATGAGCTGAAGAACCCGCTGACCTCGCTGCGCAGCGCCGTCGAGACCCTGCCGCTGGCGCGCACGGACGAATCGAAAAAGCGGCTGCTGGATGTCATCCAGCACGACGTGCGCCGCCTCGACCGGCTGATCAGCGACATTTCCGACGCCTCGCGCCTCGACGCCGAGCTGGCGCGCAGCGATGCCCGCACGGTCGATCTGGAAAAGCTGCTGGGCGACCTCATCGACGTCTCGCGGCAGATCAACACGCGCAAGAAGCCGGTGACGCTGGATTTCGTCGTCGACCGCAAGGACAATCCGAAGGCACGGTTCGAGGTCAGCGGCTACGAACTGCGCATCGGCCAGATCGTCACCAACCTCATCGAGAACGCCCGCTCCTTCGTGCCCGATCCGGGCGGGCGCATCGTGGTGCGGCTGTCGCGCGGGCGCGGCGACCGCTGCCTCGTGCAGATCGAGGACAACGGGCCCGGCATCCAGGCGGAAAACATCGACCGCATCTTCGAACGCTTCTACACCGACCGGCCGGCCGGCGAGGCTTTCGGGCAGAATTCCGGCCTCGGCCTCTCCATCTCGCGGCAGATCGCCGAGGCGCATGGCGGCACGCTGAAGGCCGACAACATCATCGACAAGGCGACGGGCGAGATCGCCGGCGCGCGCTTCACCCTCTCGCTGCCCGCCGACAAGCAGAAATGACAGCCCCTGTCCCCGCCCCGGCCAACGTGCATGGAACGGCGATCGTGATCGGCACGACGGGGCTTCTCTTCACCGGCCCCTCCGGCGCAGGCAAGAGCATGGCCGCGCTGCATTGCATGACGGAGGCGCGCGCACGCGGGCTGTTTTCCGCGCTCGTCAGCGACGACCAGATCCTGGTGAGCGTCGAAGGCGGCCGGCTCATCGCCCGGGCACCCGTTTCCATCGCCGGCCTTGCCGAACTGCGCGGCGCGGGCATCGTCTCCGCCGGGACCATCGAGGCGGCCGTGCTGCGCCGTGCCATCCGGCCGATCGCACCGCCGTTTGCCGAGCGGCTGGCGCCGGAAGGCGAAACCGTGGAGGTGCTGCCCGGCCACGCCCTGCCGCTGACGCGGCTGCCGCTTGCCGCCGGTTGCACCGCCTTTTCGCTGCTCGCCGCAATTCACCCGGAAATTACCGGGACTTGTTCGCGAAAGCCGCTCGAAAAGGGAAAAACGGCCATTTTAGGCTTGCCTTCGGACTTTTCATTGACATGATGGCCACCCCAATGGTGGACGGAATTGTTGCATTGCGATATTCCGCCGTCCGTTCGAATTGGGAAACGGGAGCGACTGCTGATGATCGGACTGGTGCTTGTCACCCATGGCAAGCTGGCGGAGGAATTCCGGCACGCCCTTGAACACGTTGTCGGACCGCAGAAGGCGATCGAGACCGTCTGTATCGGCCCCGAGGACGACATGGACCAGCGTCGCCAGGATATCCTGCGGGCGGTCCAGGAGGCCGATCAGGGCAACGGCGTCATCATCCTCACCGACATGTTCGGCGGCACCCCGTCCAACCTCGCCATCTCCGTGATGAACGGCGACGGCATCGAGGTGATCGCCGGCGTCAACCTGCCGATGCTGATCAAGCTTGCCGGCATCCGCGGCGAGAACAACATGGAGAAGGCGCTGATCGACGCATCGGAAGCCGGCCGGAAATACATCAACGTCGCCAGCCGCGTCCTCAGCGGCAAATAAGGTCTCCCGCCCTCCATGACCGTCTCGAAAGAGCTCCTCATCATCAACAAGCGCGGCCTGCACGCCCGCGCCTCGGCGAAATTCGTCCAGACGGTCGACGGTTATGACGCGGAGGTCACCGTCTCCAAGGACGGCATGACCGTGGGCGGCACCTCCATCATGGGCCTGATGATGCTCGCGGCCAGCCCCGGATGCAGCGTGCACGTCACCGCCACCGGCGCGCAGGCCCAGGAGGTTCTCGACGCGCTCGATGCGCTGATCGCCGACAGGTTCGGCGAGGAGATATAATCCTCCATCAGACATAAGGACATAAAGACTTCTTTATGTCTTGGTTGCTCCAGCCGGCATTTCCTGATAGGAAGCGCCATCAACCAGAGCCAGAAGGCTGGAGTATTTCATGACCACCACGCATGACTACCACGTCGCCGACATCGCGCTTGCCGATTTCGGCCGCAAGGAAATCGAGATCGCCGAGACGGAAATGCCGGGCCTGATGGCCTGCCGCGAAGAGTTCGGCGCATCCAAGCCGCTCAAGGGCGCGCGCATCACCGGCTCGCTGCACATGACCATCCAGACCGCCGTTCTCATCGAGACGCTGGTGGCGCTGGGTGCGGACGTGCGCTGGGCCTCCTGCAACATCTTCTCCACGCAGGACCACGCCGCCGCGGCCATCGCCGCCGCCGGTATCCCGGTCTATGCCGTGAAGGGCGAGACGCTGACGGAATACTGGGAATATACCGACAAGATCTTCCAGTGGACCGATGGCGGCCTCTCCAACATGATCCTGGACGACGGCGGCGACGCCACCATGTACATCCTGCTCGGCGCCCGCGCCGAAGCCGGCGAGAACGTGCTGTCCAATCCGGGCTCGGAAGAAGAAGAAATCCTCTTCGCCCAGATCAAGAAGCGCCTTGCCGCCTCCCCGGGCTGGTTCACCAAGCAGCGCGACGCCATCAAGGGCGTGACGGAGGAGACCACGACCGGCGTCAACCGTCTCTACCAGCTGCAGCAGAAGGGCCTGCTGCCCTTCCCGGCGATCAACGTCAACGATAGCGTCACCAAGTCGAAGTTCGACAACAAGTACGGCTGCAAGGAATCGCTGGTCGACGGCATCCGCCGCGGCACCGACGTCATGATGGCCGGCAAGGTCGCCGTGGTGTGCGGCTACGGCGACGTGGGCAAGGGCTCGGCCGCCTCGCTGCGCGGCGCGGGCGCGCGCGTCAAGGTCACGGAAATCGACCCGATCTGCGCCCTGCAGGCCGCCATGGACGGTTTCGAAGTGGTGCAGCTCGAGGATGTCGTGTCCTCCGCCGACATCTTCATCACCACGACCGGCAACAAGGACGTCATCCGCGTCGAGCACATGCGCGAGATGAAGGACATGGCGATCGTCGGCAATATCGGCCACTTCGACAACGAGATCCAGGTCGCGGCCCTCAGGAACTTCAAGTGGACCAACATCAAGCCGCAGGTCGACATGGTCGAGTTCCCCAAGGGCAACCGCATGATCCTGCTCTCCGAGGGACGCCTGCTCAATCTGGGCAACGCCACCGGCCACCCGTCCTTCGTGATGTCCGCCTCGTTCTCCAACCAGGTGCTGGCGCAGATCGAGCTCTTCACCAAGGCCGACGCCTACAAGAACGAAGTCTATGTCCTGCCCAAGCAGCTCGACGAGAAGGTCGCACGCCTGCACCTCGCCAAGCTCGGCGCGAAGCTGACGGAGCTTTCCGATGAACAGGCCGGCTATATCGGCGTGACGGTGCAGGGCCCGTTCAAGGCCGAACACTACAGGTACTGATCCTTACCCGGATTATCCACAACATCTAGGGGCGGCGCGCTTGACACGAGCGCGCCGCCTCTTTTTTAGGCCCGTCCCTTCCCGACGATTCGGTAAACAAGTATCGTTAACGCGTTGATTCGGCGTGCAGATGCGGACCCTTCGCGCCGGATTGGGATGTCTTGTCGATCAGGCGGCAAACGGACGGAGACATACCGGGGATGATGTCGGAACTGAAACGAGGCCGTTCCGGGCAGGCTTTTGGCATGCCGGAGCGGGACAGGGCGCATTCGGTTGCGCCGCAAAATGGATTTATGGTTAACGGACGGCTGATGCGCCCCGTGGCGCGCCGCCTGGCATCCGTGCTGGCGGCGGGATCGGCGCTTGCAGCATTCGCAGGACCGGCGCATGCCGCCGGCCCCTATCTCGCCACCACGGAAATCGTCACCGTCTCGATGCTGCTGGGCGTGATGTCCGCGGCCATGCTCTCCGCCATCTGGATGATCCGCCAGCGCGGCCGCATGGAAGCGGAAAACCGCGAGCTGCGCGCCCATCTCTCCGACGCCCGCCACAACGTGTCGCGCCTGCAGGCGCTGATCGGCGACAAGGACCGCCGCATCGTCATGTGGGACGGCCTGTCGGGCAAGCCCGAATTCCTCGGCCAGCTGGCGCCGGAAACCGGCGCACCGGTCGCCGACCGTGATTTCCTGGCCTTCGGCCGCTGGCTAAAACCCACTTCCGCCGCCGAGATCGAGCGTGCCGTCGAGCGGCTGCGCACGCAGGCGCAGAGCTTCGACCTCATTCTCGAAACGAGCCGTGACGAAGTGCTGGAGGCACAGGGCCGCGTGTCCGGCGGGCAGGCCTTCGTGCGCTTCGTGGCGCTGAACAATCTGCGGGCGGAAGCCGCCGAGCTGAAGCTCGAACGCGAACGGCTCGTCGCCGCGCTGAGCACATTGCAATGCCTCATCGACCAGATCGATCTTCCCGTCTGGCAGCGCGCGCCCGACGGCTCGCTCGCCTGGGTGAACGAGGCCTATGCGGAGGCCGTCGAGGCGAAGGACGCCGCCGCCGCGGTGCGCGAGGCGCGCGAGCTTCTTCCGACCGTCGCGCGCGAAAAGATCCGGGCGACCAGCACCTACGACACCCCGTTCCGCGACAAGGTCTCGACCGTCGTTCGCGGCAATCGCAGCTTCTTCGACGTGGTGGATGCGCGCACGCCCAATGGCTCGGCCGGCATCGCGATCGACGTCTCGGATGTCGAGGCGGTGCGCGAGGAACTGACGCGCACGCTGAAAAGCCATGCCGAAACGCTCGATCACCTTGCCACGCCCGTCGCCACCTTCGACGGCGAGCAGCGCCTGCAATTCTACAACCAGGCCTTCCAGCGCATGTGGGAGTTCGACACGGCGTTCCTGGAGAGCAAGCCCGGCAACGGCGAACTGCTCGACCGGCTGCGCGCCGCCGGCAAGCTGCCCGAACAGCTGAACTGGAAGCAGTGGAAGGACACAGCCCTTTCCGTCTACCGCGCCATCGACACCCAGAGCGACCTCTGGCACCTGCCGAACGGCCAGACGCTGCGCGTCTTCGCCACCGCCCGCCCGCAGGGCGGCGCCACCTGGGTCTTCGAGAACCTGACCGAGAAGGTCGACCTGGAGACGCGCTACAACACGCTGATGCTGGTGCAGGACGAGACCATCGACCACCTGGCCGAGGGTGTCGCGGTGTTCAGCCCCGACGGGCGCATCCGCCTGTCCAACCCGGCCTTCCGCGCCATCTGGGGCATCAGCGAGGCCGAGGCGAAGTCGGGCACGCATATCCGCGCCATCGAGCAGGCCTGTGCGCCGTCCTACGACAAGCCGGACGGCTGGAAGCGCTTCGGCCAGATGATCACCAGCTTCGACGACGAACGGCCCTCCTCGCAGGGCATGCTGGAACTGCGCACCGGCCTCGTGCTCGACTACGCCGTCATCCCGCTCTCCAACGCGCAGACGATGCTGACCTTCGTCAACATCACCGACAGCGTGCGGGTCAGCCGGGCGCTTACGGAGAAGAACGAGGCGCTGCGCAAGGCGGACGCGCTGAAGAACGATTTCGTCCAGCACGTTTCCTACGAGCTGCGCTCGCCGCTGACCAATATCATCGGTTTCGCCGACCTCCTGAAGACGCCGACCATGGGCGAGCTCAACGAGCGGCAGGCCGAATATGTCGACCATATCGCCACCTCGTCAGCGGTGCTGCTGACCATCGTCAACGATATCCTCGACCTTGCGACCGTCGACGCCGGCATCATGGAACTGGACTATACCGAGATCAACCTGACGGACCTGCTCGACGACGTGTCCATGCAGTTCGCCGACCGGCTGCACGAGGCGCAGGTGACGCTGGAGATCACCGCGCCCGACAATCTCGGCACCATCGTCGCCGACCAGCAGCGCCTCAAGCAGATCCTCATCAAGCTCCTGAGCAATGCCGCCAATTTCGCGCCGGAGGGGAGCGCCATCGGCCTGCGCTGCTGGCGCGAGGGGGCCGACCTCGTGCTGACCGTGACCGACCGTGGCCCCGGCATTCCGCAGGACGTCCTGACCACCGTCTTCAACCGCTTCGAAAGCCATGGCCGCCAGGGCGGGCCGGGGCTTGGCCTCTCGATCGTCGAGAGCTTCGTCAGCCTGCACCACGGCACCGTCACCATCGACAGCCAGGAAGGCCGTGGCACGAAGGTCACCGTGCGCATTCCTTCCGCGTCGATGACCTCGTTTGCAGCGGCGGAATAGCATGGCGCTCGACATCGTCCTTGCCGATGAAGCCGCAACCATCCGCTTCGGCGAGGACATGGCGCTGGCGCTGAAGCGCGGCGACTATGTCGCGCTATCGGGCGATCTCGGTGCCGGAAAATCCACCTTCTCCCGCGCCCTGATCCGCGCCATCGCCGATGACGCTTTTCTCGAAGTGCCGAGCCCGACCTTCACGCTCGTCCAGACCTATGACCTGCGCATTCCCGTCGCGCATTTCGACCTCTACCGCATCGCCGACGCCGCCGAGATCGACGAACTGGGCTTCGACGAGGCGCTGTCGGACGGCATCTGCCTGGTGGAATGGCCGGAAAAAGCCGACGGCGCGCTGCCCGCCGATGGCATAAGCCTGACTTTCGTGCATGAGGGCGATGGCCGGCGCGTCTTCATCGACGGCCCGGCACCGGCGCTCGCCCGCATCCGCCGGTCGCTCGCGATCCGCGCCTTTCTTGACGAAGCCGGCTACGGAAACGCCACGCGCCGCCACCTGACGGGAGACGCCTCCACGCGCGCCTATGAACATATCCATACCGGCGCGCGCCGCTTCGTGCTGATGGATTCGCCCGCGCACCTGCCCGGGCCGATCCTCGCGCAGGGCAAGTATTACCAGCAGATCGCCCATATCGCCGAAGACGTGAAGCCGTTCATAGCGGTGGGCCGCTATCTCGTTTCGCGCGGCCTGCGCGCGCCGGCAATCCATGCCATGGATATCGCGCAGGGCATTCTCCTGATCGAGGACCTGGGCAGCGACGGCGTTCTCGACGCCGGCGGCGCGCCGATCGCCGAGCGCTACCGCGAAAGCGCCGCCTGTCTTGCGCATCTGCACGGACAGGCTTTCGAGCGCGACCTGCCGGTGACCGACGGCATCATCCACCGCGTGCCGGATTTCGACCGGGATGCGATGCAGATCGAGGTGAGCCTGCTCACCGACTGGTACCTTCCCTTCACGCGCGGCACGCCGGCAAGCGACGCCGAGCGCCGCGACTATATCGCCATCTGGGACGGGCTGATCGAAAGCCTCGGGGCGGCGGAGCACAATCTGCTGCTGCGCGACTTCCATTCGCCCAACATCATCTGGCGGCCGGATGCCGCGGGCACCGACCGGGTCGGCATCATCGACTTCCAGGACGCGATGATCGGTCCTTCGGCCTACGACGTCGCCTCGCTGGTGCAGGATGCCCGCGTCGACATGCCCGACGCGGTCGCGCAGGGCGTGCTCGACCACTACCTTTCGCTGCGCGCGGCTGAGGGCGGCTTCGACCGGGCGCGCTTCCTGCGCGACTGGCACGTCATGGCCGCGCAGCGCAACTGCAAGCTCATCGGCCTGTGGGTGCGGCTGATGCAGCGCGACGGCAAGCCGGCCTATATGCGCCACATGCCGCGCACCTTCCGCAATCTCACGCGCGCGCTTTCCCATCCCGACCTCGCCCCCTTGCGCGACTGGTGCGAAAAGGCTGGAATCCTCGCGACCGAATCATAAGCGCGGGATAGCGATGAAGATCGAAGACGCCATGGTGCTGGCCGCCGGCCTTGGAACGCGCCTGCGGCCCATCACCGACACGATGCCCAAGCCGCTGGTGCCGATCGCCGGAAAGCCGATGATCGACTACGGGCTCGATGCACTCGCCGCAGCGGGCATCACGCGCGCCGTCGTCAACGTACATCACTTCGCCGAGCAGATGCGTGCGCATCTCGCCCGCCGCGCGGTGCCGGAAATCCTTCTCTCCGACGAGACGGAGCGGCTGATGAATTCCGGCGGCGGGCTGGCCAGGGGCCTGAAGCTGCTCGGGCGCGGGCCGGTCATGGTGATGAACGCGGATCTCTTCTGGATCGGCGAGAAAGCCGGCGAAAGAACCAATCTCCAGCGGCTTGCCGAACGGTTCGACCCTGACGCCATGGACATGCTGATGCTCTGCGTGCGGCTGGAGGACACGACGGGCCATAACGGCAAGATCGATTTTTCGCTCGACGATGCCGGACGTCTCACCCGCTATCGTGAAGGCTTCGGCACGCCGGTCGTCTATGCCGGTGCCCTGGTGCTGATGCCGGGCCTGCTCGACGACGCGCCCGACGACGCCTTCAACCTCAACATCTATTTCGACCGGGCCATCGAAAAGGGGCGGCTTCACGGCATGCTGCTCGACGGGCACTGGATCACCGTCGGCACGCCCGAGGCGGTCGGCGCGGCGGAGGCCGTGATCGCCTCGTTCGGCGAGGCGGCGGCATGAGCGGCGCGCCGGGCGGCCGGATCTACACGATCCCGGCGAGCCTGCCCTTCCTGAAGACGGTCGCCGAAGCGCTTGTCGACGGGCGGCTCGTGCCCGGCTTCACCTACGATCCCGCCGATCCGCTGGCCTTGGCGGATGTCACCATCTATGTGCCGACCCGCCGCTCCGCGCGCGTGCTGCGCTCGGAATTCGTCGACCTGTTCGGCGGCCGCTCGGCCATCCTGCCCACCATCCGGGCGCTGGGCGAGACCGAGGACGACAGCGGTTTCTTCGACGAGGTGGCGCCGGCACTGCTCGACATGGCCGAGCCGCTCTCCGGCCCGACGCGGCTTCTGGAACTTGCCCGCCTCGTGCTGGCCTGGCGCAACCAGCTGCCGGCCGCCGTGACCGCGGTGCATGCCGAAAGCCCCCTTGTCGCCCCGGCAAGCCCGGCGGATGCCGTCTGGCTCGCCCGCAATCTCGCCGACATCATCGACGCGATGGAGACGGAGGAGCTGGACTGGACGGCGCTCGATACGCTCGATACCTCCAACCATGCGCTGTGGTGGCAGCTGACGGCCGAATTCCTGAAGATCGCCAGCGATTTCTGGCCGGCGCGGCTGGCAGAACTCACCCGCTCCTCCCCTTCACTGCGTCGCAACGCGACGCTGCATGCCGAGACGGAACGCTATCGCCACACGCCGCCGGCTGGCCCCGTGATCATCGCGGGTTCGACAGGCTCCATTCCCGCCACCGCGGGGCTGATCGCGGCAGTGGCAAAGCTGCCGAACGGCGTCGTCATCCTGCCCGGCCTCGACCGCTTCATGAGCGACACCGACTGGCTGCTCGTCGGACATCAGGGCGGCGGCGCGGACACGACGCGCAAGCCGGATGCGGCTTCGCGCAGCCATCCGCAATACGGCCTCCACCGCCTGCTCGCCCGCATGGGCTGCACGCGCGACGATGTCGAGCCGCTGGGCACGCCGCCGGAGACGTTGGAATACCGCGCGCGGATCCTCTCCAGTGCATTCCTGCCGACGCAGGCGACGGCGGGCTGGGGCGACGTGCGCTCGACACTGGATGCCGGGCGCGTGGCCGATGCCTTCCGCGACGTCGCGCTGGTGGAAGCGGCCAATGAACGCGAGGAGGCCGTGGCGATCGCCATCGCGCTGCGGCTTGCGCTGGAGGACGGCCCGGACGCGCAGGCCGCGCTGATCACGCCGGATCGCAAGCTTGGCCGGCGCGTCGCCGCCGAGCTGGCCCGTTTCGGCATCGAGGCGGACGATTCCGCCGGCACGCCGCTCCTTTCCACCCCGCAGGGCACGCTGCTGCGCCTGCTCGCCGAGGCGGCCCTGCGCCCCGGCGATCCCGTGGCGCTCGTGGCGCTGCTGAAACATCCGCTTGCCCGCTTCGGACTTTCCGCCGACGACCGGCGCGACGCGGTGACGGCGCTGGAGCTGACGGCCCTGCGCGGCGGCACGGCGGAAATCGACATCTCGACGCTGGAGCCTTTGCTCGACGCCGCGCTGGCGCGGCAGGCCGAGGATCGCCACCCGCCGCGCTGGCGCAGTGCGCTGCCGGAAACCGCCCTTCCCCTGGCGCGCACGCTTGCAAGGCGCGTAGCAGACGCGGTGGAGCCGCTCGCCGGTGTGCTCGTGCAGCAGAGCCGCACGGGGCGGCGCTTCTCTTCCAGGCTTGCCGTCTCGGACTGGGCGGAGCGCACCGGCCGTGCGCTGGAGGTCGTCGCCATCGACGAGCGCAACGACCTGGCCGCGCTGTGGTCCGGCGAGGCGGGCGACAGCCTCGCCAACCTGCTCAAGAGCGTGATGGAGACCGACGGGCAGATCGAGGCCGACGGGCCGCAATGGTGCGATATCATCGAGGCGCTCGCGGCGAGCGAAAGCGTCAAGCCGCGCTCGATGCGCCATCCCCGTGTCTTCATCTTCGGCGCGCTCGAATCGCGCCTCCAGAGCGTCGATACCGTGGTCATCGGCGGGCTCAACGAGGG
Organism: Shinella sp. AETb1-6; assembly: GCF_009826875.1. Classification (NCBI taxonomy): domain Bacteria; kingdom Pseudomonadati; phylum Pseudomonadota; class Alphaproteobacteria; order Hyphomicrobiales; family Rhizobiaceae; genus Shinella; species Shinella sp. AETb1-6. The sequence continues at coordinate 38,602 of NZ_WUMM01000008.1, forward strand.
CACCTGGCCGGGCCAGGCAGCCAACGACGCCTTTCTCTCCCGCATCATGAAGGTGGAGATCGGCCTGGAGCCGCCCGAGCGCCGCATCGGCCAGCTCGGCCACGATTTGCAGATGGCCGCGGGTACGCGCAAGCTGATCCTCACACGGGCCTTGCGCAACGGCACCGCCCCGACCGTCGCCTCGCGCTGGCTGCAACGGCTGCTCGCCGTCGGCGGTCCTTCGCTGGCGAACGACCTGCGCAGCCGCGGCCGCGACCTGATCGACTGGGCCGGGCGGATCGATCAGGGCCAGAGCGTGCCGAACGCGCCGCGCCCATCGCCCAAACCGCCGGCCGGGCTGCAACCGAAGAAATATTCCTTCAGCGAGGTCGGGCGGCTGCGCCGCGACCCCTATGCGATCTATGCGCGGCATATCCTGCGGCTCGACCCCATCGCGCCGTTCAACCTCGACCCCGGGCCGGCCGAGCGCGGTTCGCTCTATCACCGCATCGTCGACCGGTTCGTGCGCGAGGAGAAGACCGGCGAACCGCTTACCCTCATCGACCGCATCCTGCACGAGGAATTCGACGCGGTCGCGCTGCCGCCGCATATCGATGCCGTCTGGCGGCCGCGCTTTGCCGCCGTCGCCCGCGCCTTCGTCGCCTGGCATGGCGAGCGGGCCGGCGGCGTGCGCGAGAGCCTGACGGAGGTGCCGGCGTCGCTCGATCTCTCGGTCGGCGACATAAGGCTGACCGGGATTGCCGACCGCATCGACATCCTGCCCGACGGCAGCGCCGACATTCTCGACTACAAGACCGGCAGCACGCCTTCGCTCAAGGTGGCGCGCGCGCTGCTCGATCCGCAGCTGGCGCTGGAGGCGGCGGCGATGCGGCGCGGGGCCTTCCGCGGCCCGGGACGCCGCGACCCGGCTAACCTTCTCTATGTGCGCCTGAAGCCCGGCGAGCGCTTCAAGGTCGAGCAGGTCAACAACGAACACACGAAATCCGCCAGCACGACGCCGAAATCCGCGTTCGACCTTGGCGAGGAGGCGCTGGCGGAGCTGGAGAAGCTGCTGACCGGGCTGATCGAAGGGCGCTTCGGCTTCGCCTCGCGGCTCATTCCAGAACAGGAGCGCGACTATGGCGGCGAATACGACCATCTGGCGCGCGTCGCCGAATGGTCGTCTGCCGAAAACGGCGGGGAGAGCGACGATGCTTGAAGACGACCGTCCCGCATCGGCGGAGCCGGCCGCCTGGCTGAGCTGGACCACGCAGAAACAGGCGATGGCGTCCGATCCCGCCCGCTCTGCCTGGGTTTCGGCCAATGCCGGTTCGGGCAAGACGCACGTGCTGACGCAGCGGGTGATCCGGCTGCTGCTCGCCGGCTGCCGGCCATCCGCCATCCTCTGCCTGACCTATACCAAGGCCGCCGCCTCCGAAATGTCGAACCGCGTCTTCGAGCGGCTGGCCGAATGGGCGACGCTCTCGGATGAGGACCTGTCCGACCGGGTGGCGGCCATCGAGGACGCGCGGCCCGACGTCTTCAAGCTCGCGGAGGCGCGGCGGCTCTTTGCACGCGCGCTCGAAACGCCGGGCGGCTTGAAGATCCAGACCATCCACGCCTTTTGCGAAGCGCTGCTGCACCAGTTTCCGCTCGAGGCCAATGTCGCCGGCCACTTCTCCGTGCTCGACGACCGTGCGGCCGCCGTGCTGCTGGCGGATGCGCGGCGCACGCTCTTGACGGCGACGGCGAGCGAGGACGACCAGGCGCTGGCGGATGCCTTCGCCACGGTGCTCGACATTGCCGACGATACCGGGCTGGAACGGCTGCTCTCCGACATCATCGCCAGCCGCGGGCCGATCCGCGATTTCCTCGAGCGGGCGGACGCGGCCGGCGGCATCGAGACGATCCTTCGCCGGGAAACGGGTCTTGGCCCGCAGGAAACGGCTGACGACATCCTCGCCGCCTTCTGGCCGCTCGACGGGCTGAACGGGGCGGTACTGGACGCCTATCTCTCGGCGGCGGAAAACCTCGGCAGCGAGACGGTGAAGACCTCGGCCGCCGGCCTGCGCGGCGTGATGCGCCTCACCGATGCCGAAGCGCGCCGGGCGGCGCTGCACGATCTGTTCTTCACGGCGACCGGCTCGCCGCGCAGCATCGACCGATCCTTCCTCTCGAAGAAGGTGCGCGACAGCGCGCCGCATTTCGAGGCTGCCCTGCTGTCCGCGCAAGCCCATGTCATCGCCTGCGACGACCGCCTGCGGCGCTTTCGCATGTATGAGGCGACGAAGGCGGCGCTCGTGATCGCCGAGCGGCTGACCGGCGACTACGAAGACCTGAAGCGGGCGCGCAGCCTGCTCGATTTCGACGACCTGATCGACCGCACGGCAACGCTTCTGACCCGCGACCGGGTGAGCGCCTGGGTGCATTACAAGCTCGACCAGGGCATCGACCACATCCTCGTCGACGAGGCGCAGGACACCAGCCCGCGCCAGTGGCAGATCGTGAAGGCGCTGACGGACGATTTCTTCGCCGGCGAAACGGCCCGCATCGCCGGCCGCACGATCTTTGCCGTGGGCGACGAGAAACAGTCGATATACTCCTTCCAGGGCGCACGGCCCGAGCGGTTTGCGGAGGAAGGCCGGGCGGTCGCCCGGCGCACCCAGGTGGCCGAAACCGCCTTCAGCCCGATCCGCCTGCTCCTGTCCTTCCGCTCGACGCGGGACGTGCTTTCGGCGGTCGACCAGGTGTTTCTCGATCCCGCCAACGCGCGCGGGCTCACTCCCGACGGCGGCGATATCGTGCATGCCTCCAATCGGGGGCGCGAGCCGGGGGCCGTCGATGTCTGGGCCATGATCGCCACGCCGCCCGGCCTCGATGAGGAGGACTGGACCGCGCCCTTCGACGCGGTGGCCGAGGAAGCGCCGATCAACGTGCTGGCGCGGCGCATCGCCGATACGCTTGCCGGCTGGATCGGCCATGAGACGGTGACGGAAAAGGGCAAGGCGCGGCCCATGGCGGCCGGCGACATCATCGTGCTGGTGCGCAAGCGCGACGCCTTCGTGAACGCGCTGACACGCACGCTGAAACAACGCCACGACCTGCCTGTGGCGGGCGCCGACCGGCTGGTGCTGACAAAGCATATCGCCGTGCAGGACCTCATGGCGCTGGGCCGCTTCGCCGTGTTGCCGCAGGACGATCTGTCGCTCGCCGCCCTCCTGAAAAGTCCGCTCTTCGGCCTGAGCGAGGAGACGCTGTTCGAACTTGCCGCCCGCCGCGGCGAGAACGAGGCGCTCTGGGCGCATCTTTGCAGCGTGGCCGCGTCGGACGACCGCCTTGCGCCCATCGTCGCGCGGCTGGAGCGGCTGATTGCCGATGCGGGAACGCAGTCCGTGCATGATTTCTATGCGCGCATCCTCGGGGCGGGCGGCGGGCGGCGGGCGTTCCTTGCGCGGCTCGGCGTCGAGGCGGGCGAGATCATCGACGAGTTCCTGACCTTCGCCCTGGAGCAGGAGGACAACGGCCTGCCCGGCCTGCAGGCCTTCGTCTCCACGCTGGAACTGGAGGCGCCGACGGTCAAGCGCGAACAGGACAAGGCGCGCGGCGAGATCCGCATCATGACCGTGCATGCCGCCAAGGGGCTGGAGGCGCCGGTCGTCTTTCTCGTGGATGGCGGCGCCAAGCCCTTCAGCCACAGCCACATGCCGCAGCTGCGCTTTCTCTCGACGACGGATCCTGCCGGCGGCCTGCCGGCCTGGCTGCCGCTCAAGGACTTTGCCAACACGCTGACGGAAGCGGATGCGGAGCGCATCAAGGACAGCGCCGAGGAGGAATATCGCCGCCTGCTCTATGTCGCGATGACGCGTGCGGCCGACCGGCTGATCGTCTGCGGCTATCGCGGGCGGCAGGAAAACAAGGACACCTGGCACACGATGATCGCGACGGCGCTCGCCGCCGACACGCAGCGTTGCGTGGAGGCGACCTTCTCGACGCGCAGCGAAAGCTGGGAGGGGCTGTCCTGGCGCGAGGCGGGCGCGGCGGCGATCGGCGACGTGACGGTGGCAAGCGCCGAGGAAAAGCCGCAGATCACGCTTCCGGAGGCGCTTGCAAGACCGCTTCCACCGCAGAAATCCCTTCCGCGGCCGCTCAGCCCCTCGGGTGCGGCGGCGGTGATCGAGACGGATGCGGCCGATCTGCTCGTGCCCTCCGCCCTGTTCGGCAAGGGCAAAGGCGGCCCGCCGGGCGCCGGGCTTGCGCTGGAGCGCGGGCGCATCCTGCACCGCTTCCTGCAGGTCCTGCCGGGCTTCGACCCTGCCGAGCGGCCGGCGGCGGCGCGGCGCTATCTGGAGCGGGCGGCCGCCCATTGGCCGGAGAGCGCGCGGGCCGGGCTGATTGCGGCGGCGCTTCACGTCATCGACGACGAGAGCCTGCGCGCCGTCTTCTCATCCGCGGCGCGCGCGGAAGTCTCCATCATGGGCACGTTGATGCTGGGCAGCCGGGAGTTTGCGGTATCCGGCCGCATCGATCGCATGGTGGTGACGGAGAGCGCGGTCGAGATCGTGGATTTCAAGACGAACCGCGTGCCGCCTCATACCGTCGACGCCATTCCGTTCGAGCACCGGGCGCAGCTCGCCATCTACCGCGCAATCCTCGCACCGCTCTATCCCGGCCGGGAGATCCGCTGCGGGCTGATCTACACGGAGGCGGCGAAAACCTTCTGGCTGGAGACGGCGCTGATGGAGGCGAGCCTTGCCGAACTCACGGCAAAGTGAGATACGGGACAGGACGTTTCGCCCATGGTGCGCGCCCTGACGGGCTTGAAAACGCAGCCCGGCGGCATCACATCTTGTGCAACACCCACCATTCAAGGAGCAGCCCTTATGGCTACCGTTAAAGTCGACCAGTCCAATTTCGAAGCCGAAGTGCTGAAGTCCGCAGAGCCGGTCGTCGTGGATTTCTGGGCCGAATGGTGCGGCCCGTGCAAGATGATCGCGCCTGCGCTGGAAGAAATCTCGACGGAACTCGCCGGCAAGGTGAAGGTCGCCAAGCTCAACATCGACGAGAACCCGGAGCTTGCCGCCCAGTTCGGCGTGCGCTCGATCCCGACACTCGCCATGTTCAAGGGCGGCGAAGTGGCCGACATCAAGGTCGGCGCCGCACCGAAGACGGCCCTGTCGTCCTGGATTTCCGGCGCCGCCTGATCGGCCCGACCGGTCCAACCGAAAAGCCCGGCTCGAAGCCGGGCTTTTTGTTGTCAGGTGGGCGGCGTGCCGTTGTCGGCCAGCACGTCGCCGACGAGATAGAGCGAACCGCCGATCAGGATGCGCGGCGGCACCGAATCCTCGGCCGTGATGCGCACGATCTCCACCAGCGCTTCGCCCACCGTCGCAAGCGGTGCGGCCTCCAGGCCCGCGCGTGCGGCATCCTCGGCGAGTGCGGCAGGGTCAAGCCCGGCATCGGAGCCGCGGATCGGCACGGTGAAGACCCGCTCGGCCAGCCCGCGGAACGGGTCGAAATAGCCGACGGGATCCTTCGTGTTGATCATGCCCGTGATGAGGAAGAGCGGACGCGCCTCGCGCTCCTCGAAATTCGCCATGGTCTCGGCAATGACCTGTCCCGCACCGGGATTGTGGCCACCATCGACCCAGATCTCGCTTGCGGGCGGGGCGAGGCGGAAGAGCGCGCCATCGGGGAGCCTTTGCAGGCGGCCCGGCCATTCGACGCGTGACAGTCCCGTCTCGATCGCCGGCTCGCCGACAGAAAAACCGGCCGCCTTGACGGCGCGGATGGCGGCGGCGGCATTGGCATATTGGTGCCGGCCCGGCAGGCGCGGCAGGGGAAGATCGGCAAGGCCGAACTCGTCCTGATAGACGAGACGGCCGAATTCCTCATGGGCGAGAAAATCCTGTCCGTAGACGGCGTGCGGGCAGCCCAGCCGCTCGGCGATCTCGATCAGCACGTCGCGGGCCGCCTCTTCCGGCTGGTAGCCGATGACGACGGGCACGCCACGCTTCATGATGCCGGCCTTTTCGGCGGCGATGAGTTCGACCCGGTCGCCGAGATAGGCCTGGTGGTCGAGCGAGATCGGCATGATGACGCATGCGGCCGGTCGCGGCATGACATTCGTGGCATCGAAGCGGCCGCCGAGGCCGACCTCGATGATCGCCACATCCGCCGGATGCTCGGCAAACAGCAGGAAGGTGACGGCGGTGAGGATTTCGAAGACGGTGATCTTCTCGCCGCCATTGGCATCGGCCACGCGGCGCACGGCATCGGCGAGAACGGCGTCCTCGACGAACTGTCCCCGGCCGCCGGCGACACCGAGGCGATAGCGCTCGTGCCAGTTGACGAGGTGGGGCGAGGTGTGGACATGCACGCTGAGGCCCTGGGCCTCGAGGATCGCCCGGCAGAAGGCCGTGACCGAGCCCTTGCCGTTGGTGCCGGCCACATGGATGACCGGCGGCAGTTTCAGGTGGGGATTGTCGAGCGCCGCGAGAAGCCGCGTGATGCGGTCGAGCGAGAGGTCGAAGCCCTTGGGGTGGAGACCGAGAAGCTTCTCGATCTCCAGCGCCGCTTCGCTGACCGCGACGCCCGTCATGTTATTGCGCCGCGATGGCGACGGCGGCGGTTTTTTCCACCACGGGTGCGGAAGCGGCCGGCTTCTTCATCAGGATCTTCAGAAGGCGGGCAAGCGTGGCGGGAATATCGTGGCGCTTGACGACCATGTCGACCATGCCGTGCTCAAGAAGGTATTCCGACGTCTGGAAGCCCTCGGGCAGCTTCTCGCGGATGGTCTGCTCGATGACGCGCTTGCCGGCAAAGCAGATTTCGGCGCCCGGCTCGGCGAGATGGATATCGCCCAGCATGGCGTAGGACGCCGTCACGCCGCCCGTCGTGGGGTTGGTGAGCACGACGATATAGGGCAGGCCCGCTTCCTTGAGCATTTCCACGGCGACCGTGGTGCGCGGAAGCTGCATCAGCGAGAGGATGCCTTCCTGCATGCGCGCGCCGCCGGAGGCGGGGAACATGACGAGCGGGCACTTCTCGGCGATGGCGCGCTCGAAGGCCTTGATGATGGCTTCGCCGGCGGCGATGCCGAGCGAACCGCCCATGAAGCTGAATTCATGCACGACGGCGACCAGCTTGACGCCGCGCACCTTGCCGACGCCGGCGAGGATCGTGTCCTCCAGGTCCGTCTTGATACGGCTGTCCTTCAGGCGATCGACATATTTCTTGGAATCGCGGAACTTCAGCGGGTCCTGCGCCACCTTCGGCTGCTGCAACGACTCGAAGACACCATCGTCGAACAGGTCCTTGAGGCGGGCTTTCGCCGGCATCTTCATGTGGTAGCCCGAGGCCGGGATGACCCACTTGTTTTCCTCGAGATCGCGATGGAACACCATCTCGCCGGTTTCCGGGCACTTGATCCAGAGGTTTTCCGGCACATCCCGGTCAGGGCGGCCGAGCATCGAGTTGATCTTCGGCCGAACGTAATTCGTGATCCAGTTCACGGTCTAGACTCCCGTTAATCTGCGCAATTCCGGGCGGAAAACCGCTTCACGGTTCTCCTGGATTTGCTTTCCGGTCCCATGTGGGAACTTTACTCCGCCGCCGCAAGGCGCGATGCGCGCACGCCGGATGCGAGGCTCCTGACGAGCGTCTCGACACCGGGAACGGTGGCGGCACTCGCCTTGCCGTCCGCCGTCAGGCTGGAGGCGATCTGGTTGACGATGGTGGTGCCGACGACGACGCCATCCGCCGACGCCCCGATGGCGCGGGCGTGTTCGGCCGTCTTGACGCCGAAGCCGACGCAGACCGGCAGCCTGGTATGCGCCTTGATGCGACCGACCGCGTCGCCGATCAGCGACGGATCCGGCAGGGCCGAACCGGTGATGCCGTTCATCGAGACATAGTAGACGAAGCCCGAGGTGTTCTTCAGCACGGCGGGCAGGCGCTTTTCATCCGTCGTCGGCGTGGCCAGACGAATGAAGTTGATGCCGCGCGCCAGCGCCGGGATGCACAGCTCGTCGTCCATTTCCGGCGGCAGGTCCACGACGATGAGGCCGTCGATGCCGGCCTCCACCGCGTCATCGAGGAAACGCTCGACGCCGTAGATGTAGATGGGGTTGTAGTAGCCCATCATGACGATCGGCGTCGCATCGTCCTCGCGGCGGAAATCGCGCGCCATCTGGATGGTCTTGGCGAGCGTCTGGCCCGCCTTCAGCGCGCGCTGGCCGGCCACCTGGATCGCCGGGCCGTCGGCCATCGGATCGGAGAACGGCATGCCCAGTTCGATGACATCGGAGCCTGCCTTGGGCAGCGCCTTCATGATCTCCAGCGAGCTCGCATAATCGGGATCGCCGCCCATGAAATAGGTGACGAGCGCCGGGCGGCCTTCGGCTGCGAGATCCGCAAAACGTTTGTCCATGCGTGCGGTCATCTTAAAGCTCCATGCCGAGGATCTTGCCGACGGTGAAGATATCCTTGTCGCCGCGGCCCGAGAGGTTCATCAGGATGATCTGGTCCTTGCCCATCTTCGGGGCGCGCTTGATCACCTCGGCGATGGCATGGCTCGGCTCCAGCGCGGGAATGATGCCTTCGAGCTTGGTCAGCAGCTGGAAGGCCTCCAGCGCCTCGTCATCCATGATCGGCACATATTCGGCACGGCCGATATCATGCAGCCAGGCATGTTCCGGACCGATGCCGGGATAATCCAGACCGGCCGAAATGGAATGGCCTTCCTTGATCTGGCCGTCCTCGTCCTGCAGCAGATAGGTGCGGTTGCCGTGCAGCACGCCCGGGGAACCCGCGGTCAGCGATGCACAATGCTCCTCGCCCTCCAGCCCCCGGCCGCCGGCCTCGACGCCGACGATCTGCACGTCCTTGTCGTCCAGGAACGGATGGAAGATACCGATGGCGTTCGAACCGCCGCCGACGGCGGCGATCACCATATCCGGCAGGCGGCCTTCGGCGGCCAGGATCTGTTCACGCGCTTCCGTGCCGATGACCGACTGGAAATCGCGCACCAGCTCCGGATAGGGATGCGGTCCGGCCGCGGTGCCGATGAGGTAATAGGTGTCGTCGACATTGGTGACCCAGTCGCGCAGCGCCTCGTTCATGGCGTCCTTCAGCGTGCCGCTGCCGGCGGTGACGGGCTTCACCTCGGCACCGAGCAGCTTCATGCGGAAGACGTTCGGCGCCTGACGCTCGACATCGGTCGCGCCCATATAAACGACGCAGGGCAGGCCGAAGCGCGCGGCGACCGTGGCGGAGGCAACGCCATGCTGGCCGGCACCGGTTTCGGCGATGATGCGCGTCTTGCCCATGCGCTTGGCAAGCAGGATCTGGCCGATACAGTTGTTGATCTTGTGCGAGCCGGTGTGGTTCAGCTCCTCGCGCTTGAAGTAGATCTTCGCGCCGCCGAGATGCTGCGTCAGGCGCTCGGCATAATAGAGCGGGCTCGGACGGCCGATATAGTGGGCGCCGAGATCCTTGAGTTCGGCCTGAAAGGCCGGATCGGTCTTGGCCTTGTTCCACTCTTCCTGGAGATCGAGGATCAGCGGCATCAGGGTTTCGGCAACGAAACGACCGCCGAAGATGCCGAAGCGTCCGTCTTCATCCGGTCCCTCGCGGAACGAATTCAGGTTGGGTGACTGGTTCACGTGCCTCTCCCTGCGACGGCGGTTTCGCTTTGCGCGTTTCGTGCCGCTTCAAAAAACGCTTCGATCAGGCCGAGATCCTTGACGCCGGGCGCACTCTCGACGCCGGAACTGGTGTCGATGCCGGGCGCGCCGGTCAGCTGGATCGCCTCGGCGAGGTTATCCTTGTTCAGCCCACCCGAAAGCATGTAATCCACGCTTCCGTCAAGCAAATGCATGAGGTTCCAGTCGAAGGAAACCCCGTTGCCGCCCGGGAGCTCAGAGCCTGCCGGCGGCTTGGCATCGAAGAGGAACCGGTCGGCGATGCCGATATAGGGATCGATCTTCTTGAGGTCGTCGGCTTCGCGCACCGAGAAGGCCTTGATGACCGGCAGGCCATAGACCGCCTTGACGGTGAGGACCCGTTCGGGGCTTTCCTTGCCGTGCAGCTGGAGAATGTCAGGCGAAAGCTGGTCGACGATCTCGTCCAGCGTATCGCTGTCGGCATCGACCGTCACCGCGACGATCTTGACGCGGCCGCGCACGCGATCGGCCAGCCGGCCGGCATCGGCCGGCTCGATGTTGCGCGGGCTCTTGGGAAAGAAGATGAAGCCGATATGGGTCGCGCCGAGCGCCACCGCCTTGTCGACGGCATCCTCGGTCTTCAAACCGCAGATCTTGATATCGAGTGTCATGGGGGACGAAGTCGCACGAATCACCGGAAGAGTCGAGCCGAAAGACGGCGGCAATAGGGCTTGCTGCGACGCCCTTGTCCGCCGCGTTACCGGGCCCATATGGAAGGAAACGACCGATCGGAGACCATCATGCGGCTCATCATCGCCATCCTCCTGCCCTTTCTCGCGTTTTTCACCATCGGGCGGCCTGTTGCCGGCATCATCTGCCTCATCCTGCAGGTCACGCTGATCGGCTGGCTGCCCGCCGCGATCTGGGCCGTCTATGCGCTTGGCCAATACAACACCGACAGGAAGATCAGCGAAGCGCTCGGAAACCGGCGCTAGTCTTCACCGCGCTGTCGGCCGGATCAGCCGAAATCGACCGCATGCAGGAGGCTGCCGTTGCGCTTCAGCCAGCGCTTGGCCTCCTCCGTCGCAGGGCAGAGCCTTTCGCACAAGGCCCAGAAGGCTGCACTGTGGTTCATCTCCTGGAGATGCGCCACCTCGTGGGCGGCGAGATAATCGATGACATGGGGCGGCGCCATGGCGATGCGCCAGGAGAAGCTGAGCGCGCCGTCCGCCGAGCAGGAGCCCCAACGGCTGCGGGTATCGCGCAGCGTCATCGACTTGACCTTGCGCCCGATCCGGCCGGCATGAACGGCGACCAGCCGGTCGAGATCCAGCCGCGCCTCCTTCTTCAGGAAATCGCAGATGCGGCGGGGAATGCTTTCCTCCATGCCGCCGACACGCAGCACCGCCTCGTCGTCCACCACCACCGCTTCGGTGATCCCGCGCAGGCGGCCCGTCGCCTCGATGCGATGGGACACGCCGCGGATCATGACATAGCCGCCATCGGCCAGTTCGTTCGTCGTGCGGAACCTCGCAAGCTTCGTCATCAGCCAGCCCTGGTGACGATCCAGAAAATCCTTGATGTCGCGCTCTGCGATGCCCGAGGGCACCGTCATGCGCAGCGCCCGGCCGCCGGGTTCGATGCGCAGCGTCAGGCGCGTCGCGCGCAGATCCCGCCGGATGGTGAGCGGCAGCTGCCGGCCGTTGACGTCGATCTCCCGCCGCTCCGGCGGAGGCGGTGACTTCAGGGCCTTTCTGGGCGTGCGGAACGAGGGAAACATGCTGTTCTTCTTAGCCGATTCGAGACCGTCTGAAACGGCCCAACAAAAAACCGGCGCTCGCGGCGCCGGTCGATTTCAGTGCTTGTCCAGCCTCTCCGCATCATGGCCAGGTTGACCCGGCCATGACGAGAGCGCAGGCGGCTTACGTTGCCGGGAAGCCGGGGACGTCGCCTTTGCCTTCGTTGCGGCGCTCGCGCATGAAGCGGTCGAACTCCTCCTGGTCCTTGGCGCGGCGAAGCTCGCGGACATAGGAATCGAATTCTTCACGCATCTCGTCGAGCTTGCGGCGTTCCTCGTCGAGGCGCGACAGTTCGGCGTCGCGCCAGTCGTCGAAGGCGACATTGCCCGTGGCACGGCGGAAGGCCGGGCCCTTGCCGCGGCCGAAGGCGCTGCGGCAGGAGGCGAACACGCCATCGACGGCATCATTGGCATCCTTCCTGAAGGACTTCAGGCGGTCGCCGAAGATGATGTAGGCCAGCATGGCGAGGCCGAGCGGCCAGAACACCACGAAGCCGAGCACCATCAGGGCGATGGTCGCGGGGGTCCAGTCGGGACGGATCAGGGCTGACTGATTCATGTGCAATCTTCCTCACGATCGGCGGAAACCACCTCGGTTTCCGGTGAATCCGATGTGGTTAGACCGCCGGTCGCGTTCAAGACAGCACAAGGTTAATTCGGGCAAGTGCCTGTAAACGGCCTGAAAAATCAGGCCGCACCGTCAGATTTGCCGCCCTTGATGACCCGTGGCACCGGTTTGGCCGGCTTGGCCCTGGACGCCTTGCCATGCGCCTGCACGAAGGAGACGATGCGCGGCGCGATCTCCTTGCGGAAGCGCGAGCCGTTGAAGACACCGTAATGGCCGACATCGGGCTGCATGTAGTGCATGCGCATGTCATCGGGGATGTTGGTGCAGATCGTCTGCGCCGCCTTGGTCTGGCCGACGCCGGAAATGTCGTCGTTCTCGCCCTCGACGGTCAAGAGCGCCACGTTGCGGATGGCGGTCGTGTCGACCGGGCGCGCGCGGTGCATCATCTCGCCCTTCGGCAGGGCGTGCTTCATGAACACGGTTTCTACGGTCTGGAGGTAGAACTCCGCCGTCAGGTCCATGACCGCGAGATATTCGTCGTAGAAATCGCGGTGCTTCTCGGCCGCGTCGCCGTCGTTCTTCACGAGATGGGCGAAGAACTCCTTGTGGGCGACGACGTGGCGGTCGAGGTTCATCGACATGAAGCCCGACAGCTGCAGGAAACCGGGATAGACCATGCGCATGAAGCCCGGCTGCGGCCACGGCACCGGCATGATGACATTGTCGCGGAACCACTCGATCGGCTTTTCTTTTGCCAGCTGGTTGACGGCGGTCGGGTTGATGCGCGTGTCGATCGGCCCGCCCATCAGCGTCATGGTGGAGGGCGCGAGCGGGTCGTCGTCGGCTTCCATCACCGCGACGGCGGCCAGCACCGGCACCGCCGGCTGGCAGACCGCCACGACATGGGTATCCGGCCCCAGCGCATGCAGCATCTGGATGACGTAATCGATGTAATCGTCGAGGTCGAAGCCGCCGTCGGCCAGGGGCACCATGCGCGCATCCACCCAATCGGTGATGTGCACCTCGGCATGCGGCAGCAGCGCTTCCACGGTGCCACGCAGCAGGGTCGCATAGTGGCCGGACATCGGCGCGACGATCAGGATCTTCGGGTCTTTGGGGTGGCCCGCCGGCAGACAGCGCTCGAAATGGATGAGATTGCAGAAGGGCTGCTTCCAGACGATCCTCTCATGCACGGACACGCTCTTGCCGTCGATGGTGGTCTGCGGCAGGTCGAAATCGGGCTTGCCATAGCGGCGGGTGCTGCGCTCGAGAACCTCGAAGCCCGCTGCCATCGTGCGGCCAAGATAGGTGTGCGCGAGCGGGTTGAGCGGGTTGCGGAAGGCGATCCGCATCTGGTCGGCCGCCGCGCGCCAGGGCGCCATCATCGCATGGTTGAGTTCATAGAGCTGATAATACATCGGTCGCGTTATCCCATTTCCCGATGCGGGGCGTTGGGCCGCCGCACCGTCTCACCCGGTTTCCGCAGTTGCGAAAACACTAACAGGTTTTCGCTGCGTGGCAACATGCCACGCCGGCATCCTAGACGCGGGATCCTTTCCGGGAAATGAACGGGTTGCGGCCCGGCCCGCACCGCCGCGGTTCAGGCCGCGACGTGCACGATGGCCTTGATCAGCCCGGATTTCTGCGTTGCCCAGCGGGCGAGATCCTGGGGCGCCTCTTCCAGCGTGGTGCGGTGGGTGACGAGCGCCTCGACAGGCACCCGGCCTGCCCGCATGCTGGCCATGACGTGATCGAAATCGACGCGCAGCGCATTGCGGCTGCCGACCAGCATCATCTCGCGCTTGTGGAATTCCGGGTCGGAAAACCGGATCTCGTCCTTCACCACGCTCACCAGCACCAGCGTGCCGCCATGGGCGACATGGGCGAAAGCGCCCTCCATCGAGCCGGCGTGGCCGGTCGCGTCGAACACGACGTCGAAGCCCTCGCCATCGGTCATCCGCGCGACATCGGCGGCGGCCGACGCGCCCGCAAGCAGGCCGTCCCGGAAGCCGAAACGCGTATCGGCCATGGCCAGCCGTTCGGCGGAGGTATCCATCATCGTGACCGCATGGCCGGCGATGCGCGAGAAGAGCGCGGTGCCGAGACCGATCGGCCCGGCGCCGATGACCAGCGCCCGCGACCCTTGCGGCGCCAGCGAGCGGCGCACGGCATGCGCGCCGATGGCCAGGAACTCGACCATGGCCGCGGCCTCGGGCGACAGCCCTTCGGCCGGATAGAGGTTTTCGCCGGGCACGACGATCTCCTCGCAGAAGGCGCCGTCCGTGTGCACGCCGAGCACGCGGATCGCCGTGCAGCAATTGGGCTTGCCCTTGCGGCAGGCAATGCAGGTGCCGCAGGAAATGTAGGGGTTGACCACCACCGTCATGCCGGTGGTCAGCCCGCTTTCGCCCGGCTCGACGACGGTGCCGGAAATCTCGTGGCCCATGATGCGCGGATATTCCAGGAACGGGTGCTTGCCCTCGAAAATGTGGTAATCGGTGCCGCAGATGCCGACATGGCTGACGGCGACGCGCGCCCAGCCCGGCGGAACGCTGGCCGGCGGCTCCCGTTCGACCAGCGCAAGGCGGCCGGGTTCAAGGCAGATGACGGCTCTCATCTCAGCGGCTTCCGCGGCGACGCAACTGGTCGAAATAGACGATCACGATGATCAGCAGGCCGGTGATGATGCGTTGCCAGAACGAATTGACGTTGAGCAGGTTGGCGCCGTTGTTGATGGTCGCGAGGATGAAGGCGCCGAGCAGCGGGCCGTGCACCGAGCCGACCGCGCCGAACAGGCTGGTGCCGCCGATCACCGACGAGGCGATCGCCTGGAGTTCCCAGCCTTCCGCCTGCGTGGCATTGCCGATGCCGATGCGCGAGGCGAGCAGCAGGCCGACGAAGGCCGCGCAGGTGGCCGACAGGATATAGGCGAGATAGATCGTGCGGTCGACATTCACGCCGGAAAGCCGCGCCGCCTCCTTGTTGGAGCCGACGGCGAAAAGATAGCGGCCGAAGCGCGAGAGATGGAGGAAGATGAAGGCGGGGATGCCCACCAGGATGACCATCCAGAACAGGCTCGGGATGCCCAGGAAATCCGCGCGGGAGAAGTTGGTGAACCCCTCGTGCGTGATCGAGATGGTGGAGCCGTTCGTGATCAGGAGGCCGATCCCGCGCAACGAGGTCAGCGTCGCCAGCGTGATGATGAAGGGCGGCAGGCCCATGCGCACGATGCCGAAACCGTGGAAGGCCCCGATCGCCACGCCCATCAGCAGCGTGAGGATGATGGCGGCCCAGAGCGGCACGCCGGCCTGCAGCAGCCAGGCGACGATGACGCTGGTGAAGCCGACAATGGCCCCCACCGAAAGATCGATGCCGGCGGTGATGATCACGAAGGTCTGGCCGACGGCGAGGATCGCCGTCATCGCGCCCTGGCGCAGCAGGTTCGAGATGTTGTTCGGCGACCAGAAGGCATTCGTTGCAAAGCCCAGCGCCACCCAGAGCGCCAGCAGGAGCCCGAGCAGCGTCAGGCCGAGCAGGATGTTCGTGCCCTTTCTGGGTGCCGGTGCGCTTTCCGTGGTCGTCTCAACGCTCATGTTCTTCTCCCTTTCTGCGCGACGCTCAGCCTGTCCTGCGCGATTGCGGACGAATGCCGCCGCGCAGTCCTGCCGGCACTGCTCTAACTGCCAATGGCCTGGGTCAGGACGTCCTCGTGCGTGGCCGCCCGGTGGTCGTGGCTGGCGACGAGCCGGCCGCCGCGGAAGACGTGCAGCCGGTCGGCAAGCTCGTAGACCTCCGGCAGGTAGGACGAAATCAGGATGATGCCCGCCCCCTGCTTGAGGAGCGCGCCGAACAGCCGGTAGATTTCCGCCTTGGTGCCGACATCGACGCCGACGGTCGGCTCGTCGAAGATGAAGAGCCGGGCGCCATGGCTCAGCCACTTGCCGATGACGATCTTCTGCTGGTTGCCGCCGGACATGGCCGAAGCGAGCACATGGCGCGACGGTGTCTTGATACGGAGGTCGGCGATCTGGCGCTCGGCGTTGCGGGCGGCATCGCCGCGCCTAATCGTCAGGCCCGAACTCAGCCGCTTGAGAACCGGCAGGTTGATGTTGAGCCCGATGGGCAGGTTGAGGCACAGGCCCTGGTCGCGCCGGCTTTCCGGCGCAAGCGCGATGCCGAGCGCCATGGCGACCCGCTCATTGGGAATGGAAACCTTGCGGCCCTCCCAGACGATCTCTCCGGCGGTCACGGGCTGGCGGCCGTAGAGGCCGAGCGCGAACTCGCTGCGTCCCGCCCCGATGAGGCCGTAGAGGCCGACGATCTCGCCGGCGCGGACCGTCATCGAGACATCCTCGAAACCCGGGCCGGACAGGCCCTTCGTCTCGACGATGACATCGCCGATGGGCACCTGCTCCTTGTGGTAGATCTGTTCGATCGAGCGGTTGATCATCAGGGCGATCAGCTCGTTCTCGTTGGTCTCGCCGATCAGGCGCGTGCCGACATGGGTGCCGTCGCGCAGCACGGACACGCGGTCGGCCAGTTCGAAGACCTCCTCCATGCGGTGGCTGATATAGACGACGGTGACGCCCTGATCGCGCAGGCGGCGGATGAGGCGGAAGAGCTGGGCCGATTCCTGGCGGGTCAGATAGGCCGTCGGCTCGTCGAAGATGATGAAGCGGATGCCGCGCATGGCGGCCTTGGCGGTGGCGACCAGCTGCTGCTGGCCGATGGTGAGGCTCTCCAGGCGCGCGCCGGCCGGCAAGTGGAAGCCGAGATCGTCCAGCACCGCCTGCGCGGCCTTTTCCATGGCGGCCTTGCGCATCAGGCCATTGCGGTTCATCTCATCGCCGAGGAACATGTTGGCGGCCACGGAGAGGTGCGGGCACAGCACGACTTCCTGATGCACCGCGTTGATGCCGCGGGAGATGGCCTCGGTGGGGGTGGCGAGCTGCACCGGCTTGCCGCACCAGAAGACCTCGCCCGCCGTGCGCCGGATAACCCCGGTCAGAAGCTTGATCAGCGTCGATTTGCCGGCACCGTTCTCGCCGACGATGGCGTGGATTTCACCCGCCAGGAAGCTGACCGTCACCGGCTTCAGCGCCTCCACGAGGCCGTATTTCTTCTGCAGGCCACGCAATTCGAGGATGGGCGCGCCGCGCGGCACGGTGTCGGATTCGGCAAGCCCGGCCTGGTCTTCATGCCGGCGGCTGAGTTCTTCGAGGCTGCTCATGGCGTTTTCTCCCGGACTGGGGACGGCATCCCGCCCGAAGCAGAGCCCGGGCGGGATGTGGCAGGGCCGCGAAGGCCCGGCCGATCAGTTGACCTTCGGGTTCAGCAGGGCGTCGATCTTGGGATCGGCCATGTTGTCCTTGGTCACGAGGTTGGCGCCGGTATCGACGAAGGTCTCGACCTTCTCGCCCTTGGAGACGGCGAGCGCCGTCTTCACGCCGTCATAGCCCATGCGGTAGGGGTCCTGTACGACGAGGCCGGCCAGCACGCCCTCCTTGAGGAAACCGACGGTCTTTTCGTCGCTGTCGAAGCCGATGACCTTGATCTTGTCCCCGAGCTTGTTTTCCGCGATCGCCTGGCCGACGCCCTGCGCCATGATGAGGTTGGAGGCGAAGACGCCGACGAGGTTCGGATTGGCGGTGATGAGGTCGGTCATGATGTTGAGGCCGGTCGTGGCCTGGCCGTCCGCATACTTGTCCGCGACCACCTTGAGGCCCGGATACTTGGTCTTCACCTCATCCAGGAAGCCTTCGCGGCGCTGGTCGAGCGAGCCGACGCCCGGAAGGCTGGTGATGATGGCGATGTCGCCCTCGTCCTTGCCCGTCGCGGCCTTGATGGCGGCGGCAAGCCCATCGGCGGCGATGCGGCCGCCCTGGACGTTATCGGTCGTCAGGAACGAGGTGAAGGCCTTGGAATCCGCCGACGAGTCGATGCCGATGATCGGAACGGACTTCGCCGCCTCGTCGATCGGCTTGCCGAGCGCCTTGAATTCCGTGGGCGAAATGACCACGGCGGCGGGTGCGCCGGCCACCGCGTTTTCGAGAATGGTGATCTGGCCGTTGATGTCGGCTTCCGACTGGGCGCCGAGTTCCGGCACCTTGACGCCGAGATCCTTGCCGGCCTGGCGCGCGCCGGCCAGCACGATCTGCCAGTAGAAGGAGGTGGTGTCCTTCACGATGATCGGAATGGTGACTTCCTGCGCGAAAGACGGCGCCGGGGTCATCGTGGCGAGGACTGCGGCACCCGCAAGCGCGGTGAAGGCGCGGCGGGTCAGAAGCGATCTTACAATGCTCATCTGGTTTCTCCTCTCAGGTGCTTCCTGTCCTCCTTGCGGGATCGGGTTGCAGGAAGCGAACAACTCGATCTTTTATCGATAAAAAACATTTATCGTTGCAAGCTACACCCGCTTCCATGCCTTGGCAAGCGGGGCATTTCTCTCTCGGAAACCTTGTTTTCCAGCACTCCAGTCCATGCCCTCGTCCTCCCAAACGACGGCGTCGGGTCCTAGACCCGGACGGATTCCTGCGGGTGCACGACACCCATCTTCAAGATCAGATTGCCATAAAGACGGGCTTCCGTCGTGGCCACAATGCAGGCCGCCTTGCGCGCCATCTCGTAGAAGGCGAAACGCTCGACCGGATGGATCGTGAAATCGCCCGCATGGCGATGCACGACCTCCTGAAAGGTGGAGCAGACCTCCGGCACCGCACCCGGATCGCCCACGACCTCCATGCGCCAGGCGGCCTTCGGCACGAAGGTATCGAGCGGCATGTGGGTCAGGATCGCCTCGGCCATCGCGACGGCATCCACGCCATCCGCGCGCACGACCCTGGGCCCGAGGAACGTCACCGGGAAATTGGCGTCGGCAATGACGATATCGTCGCCGTGGCCCATCGACCGCAGCGCATGCAGCAGGTCGGGACCGAGCAGGGGATGAATGCCTTTCAACATGGGTTTCGACCTTCCACGCTATTGCCGCACGGCCTCTTGCCCGAGTTCGGGCGCGACCAGCGTATACGGCTCGAAAGCCGGGTAAATGTTTTGGGGCAGCGGCGCGCGCGCCAGCTGCATGTTCCGGCGTAGGCTCTCGGGCCGCGCGGTGCCGATGAGGATGGAGGCGACGGACGGGTTTTCCAGCGGGAACCGCAGCGCCGGCGCGGCGAGCGGCACGCCGTTCCTCTCCGCGACCTCCACCATCGCGCCGACCTTGGCGGCGACGTCCGATGTCGCCGGCATGTAATCGAAATGCGCGCCCTCGACCGGTCCGGTCGCGAGAATGCCGGAATTGAACACACCGCCCACCACCAGCGACGTTCCCCGCGCCGCGCAGAGCGGCAGGAGCGCGCTCTCGGCCGTGCGGTCCAGCAATGTGTAGCGTCCGGCGAGCAGGATGCAGTCGAGATCGGCGTGGCGCATGACATCGAGGCAGACCGGCACCTCGTTCACGCCGAGCCCATAGGCCTTGATCGCGCCCGACGCTTTCAGTTCCGACAGCGCCTTCAGGCCGGAATCGAGCAGCTGGCGCAGATGGAAGGCGTTGCGTTCGGCACCGTGCGTATAGACCCCGATATCGTGCACATAGAGGATATCGATGCGGTTGAGGCCAAGGCGTGCATGGCTGAGCTCCACCGAGCGCATGATGCCGTCATAGCTGTAGTCGTAGCGCACATCGAAGGGCAGCGGATCGACATAGCCGTAGTCCGGCACCTTGTCGTCGGCGACGGGAACCATGATGCGGCCGACCTTGCTGGACAGCACATAGCTTCCCGACGGCTTGTCGCGCAGGAAATCGCCGGTGCGGCGCTCCGCCAGGCCGAAACCGTACCAGGGCGCGGTATCGAAATAGCGGATGCCCTCGTCCCACGCCGCTTCGAGCGTCGCCATCGCCGCGTCGCGCGGGCAGGCCCGGTACAGGCCCCCAAGCGCTGCCGTGCCGAAACTGAATTCGGTGACGGCAAGGCTGGTGCGCGCGATGTTGCGTGTCTTCATGGATCCTCCCGGCCGGCGTCCTCCCGCCGGCTATTTGTCTTTTATCGACAATAGACAGATCGCCGTCAATGGGTAATATGAAGTCCCCAACGCAACAGGACGGCGCGCACCCCGCCAGGACATCTGGCCATTCGCCCGCTCAGCCGCTAAGGGGCGCAGGACACAACGAACGGCAGCATTCATGGCCAAGCAGAACACCGTCTTCAAGGACGCCTTCAACCGCTGCCTCAAGCTTCTGGAACAGACGGCGAGCCTGCCTTCGGAACCGGAACTGGGCGCCACGCTCGGCGTGAGCCGCACCACCGTCCGCGCGGTGCTCGGGCGGCTGGAGGAGGTGGGCCTCTTGGCCTGGGACAAGCGGCGCAAGATCGTGCTCCGCAAGCCCGTGGCGGCCGACTACTTTCCGACGGAAGAGACGGATTCGCTTTCCGAGATCATCGAGCGCAGCTTCATGCGCCGGATTCTCGACGGCGGCGCGCAACCCGGCATGCAGATCAACGAACTGGAACTTGCCCGCGAGATCGGCATCGGCACGACGGGCGTGCGCGAATTCCTGATCCGCTTCAGCCGCTTCGGCCTGATCGAGAAGCGGCCCAACAGCCATTGGGTGCTGAAAGGCTTTACCCGGGAATTCGCGCTCGAACTCACGGAGGTGCGCGAGATCTTCGAGCTGCGGTCGGCGGCGGCCTTCGCGCATCTTCCGAAGGATCACGCGGCCTGGCAGGAGCTGGACGCCATCGAGGCCGTGCACCGTGACATCCTGGCCGACATCGACAATCGTTACCTGGATTTCTCCGAGCTCGACGAGCGCTTCCATCTTCTGGTGCACCGCGCCTCGCGCAACCGCTTCATCGTCGACTTCTACGACGTGATCGCCATCGTCTTCCACTATCACTACCAGTGGAACAAGACGAATGCGCGCCAACGCAATGCCCGCGCGCTGGAGGAACACCTGGCCTATATCGCGGCCTTGCGCTCGCGCGACCCGATCGAGATCGAGCTGGCCTGCCGCCAACACCTGAAATCCGCCCGCGAAACCCTGCTTCAGTCCATCAACTGACGGAGCCGCCATGGCCACGCCGATCCTGCAATTCGGAACCAGCCGCTTCCTCCAGGCGCATGCCGACCTCTTCGTCGACGAGTCCCTGAGAAGCGGCGGCGCGCTCGGCCGCATCACGGTGGTGCAGACCACGGGCGCGGCGGAACGCGCCGGCCGGCTCACCGCACTTGCGGCTCCGGGCGGCTATCCCGTCATCATCCGCGGCCGCAAGGACGGCCGCGACATCGAACGGCGGCAGCAGGTCGAAAGCATCGCCCGCGCGCTTTCGACGGCAAGCGACTGGGACGCGGTGCGCCAGGTCTTCCGTGACGAAGCCGCCGTTATCATCTCCAATACCGGCGATACCGGCTATCGGGTCGAGGCCGACGATCTGCGCGATGCGGTTCCCGCGTCCTTTCCCGGCAAGCTGCTGGCCCTTCTCCAGGCGCGCTTTTCGGCGAACGGCCGGCCGCTCACCATCCTGCCCTGCGAGCTGGTGTCGCGGAACGGCGACGTGCTGAAGCGGATCGTGCTGGAGCTCCAGGCCGATCGTTACCCGGATTCCGCTTTCCGGGACTGGCTGGCGAACACCGTCATCTGGGCCAATACGCTGGTCGACCGGATCGTTTCCGAACCGCTCGAGCCGGCGGGAGCGATCGCCGAACCCTATGCGCTCTGGGCGATCGAGGCGCAGCCGGGCCTCACCCTGCCCTGCCGCCATCCCGACATGGTGCTGGTCGACGACCTCACGCCTTTTGAAAAGCTCAAGCTGCACATCCTCAATCTCGGCCATACCGTTCTGGCGGATATCTGGATGCGGGAGAGCCGGCCGGCCGACGAGACGGTGAAGGCCATTCTGGCCGATCCCGCTGTTCGCGCACGGCTTCTCTCACTCTATCGCGACGAAGTCGTTCCCGGTTTTGCCGCGCACCGCCTTGGCGCAGAGGCCGAGGCCTATGTTGCGGCAACGCTGGAGCGCTTCGACAATCCGTTTCTGGCGCACCGCCTGCGCGATATCGCGAACCATCATGCGGAAAAGCGTGCCCGCCGCATCGGCGATTTCCTGGCCTGGAGCCCGTCCGTCCCGATGCCGGGACTGGCCGCTATCGCCTGCGGTCAGTAACCGCCACCGCGCGCCGCCGGAGCGGCCTCGCCGAGAAACTGGCGACGCAGGTCGCCCACGGCCGCGACGAGGCAGTTGACGTCGGTGCCGATCGCCATGAAATCCGCGCCGAGATCGCGATAGACCGCAGCCTGCGGCAGCGAGACCGTCATGATGCCGCGAGCCTTGCCATGGGCCTTGATCCGGCTAAAGGCATGGGTGATCGCGGCCAGCACCTCCGGCGCGCCGGGATTGCCGAGATGGCCCATGTCGGCGGCGAGGTCGGACGGGCCGATGAAGACGCCGTCGACACCCTCGACCGTCGCGATCTCGTCGATGGCGGCGAGGCCTGCGCGGTTTTCCACCTGCACGATGAGGCAGATCTCGTCATTGGCGGTGGTCACGTAATCCGCCACGCGGTTGAAATCGCTCGCCCGGCCAAGGCCCGCGCCGACACCGCGGATGCCGTGCGGCGGATAGCGCAGCGCCCGCACCAGCGCCCTGGCCTGTTCGGCGGATTCGACCATGGGAATGAGGAAGGTCTGGGCGCCCTGATCGAGCAGCTGCTTGAGAATCCAGGCCTCACCCATCGGCGGGCGAACCATGGCATGCGTCGGCGTATGGCGCAGCGCGCCGAGCTGGGCGCCCATCAAGGGCACGTCGTTGGGGCCATGCTCGCCGTCGATCAGCAGCCAGTCATAGCCGCTGGTCGCGAGGATTTCGGCCGCATAGGCGCTGCCGAGCGCTGCCCAGAGTCCCAGCTGGAACCGGCCTTCGCGCAGCGCGGCCTTGAAGGTGTTTTTCGGAGCGGACACGGTCTTTCCCTTCTTCAAACGCAAACCGGCCGGCAAGCGCCGGCCGGAAACATCAAACCCTTGCCTGATCTCAGCCGATACCGCCGAGGCAGACATATTTGATTTCAGTGAACTCCTCGATGCCGTAGCGCGAGCCCTCGCGGCCGAGGCCGGAGAGTTTTACGCCGCCGAAGGGCGCTTCGGCCGTCGAGATGAGGCCGGTATTGACGCCCACCATGCCGTATTCCAGCGATTCGGCCACGCGGAACACCCGCGACAGGTCCTTGGCATAGAAATAGGAGGCAAGGCCGAACTCCGTATCGTTGGCCTGCGCGATCACATCGTCCTCGTCCTTGAAGCGGAAGAGCGGTGCGACCGGACCGAAGGTCTCCTCGCGCGCCACCGCCATATCGGGCGTCACGCCGGCAATGACCGTCGCCTCGTAGAAGGTGCCGCCCAGTTCATGGCGCTTGCCGCCCTGGATGACCTTGCCGCCCTTCCTGACAGCATCGGCCACATGCTCCTCGACCTTCTCCAGCGCGGCCTCGTCGATCAGCGGCCCGAGGATCACGCCCTCGTCGAAGCCGTTGCCGGTCTTCAGCTTGCCGACGGCGGCCGCGAGCTTTTCGGAGAAGGCATCATAGACGCCGTCCTGCACGTAGAGCCGGTTGGCGCAGACGCAGGTCTGGCCGTTGTTGCGGAACTTGGCGATCATCGCGCCCTCGACGGCCGCATCCAGGTCGGCATCGTCGAAGACGATGAAGGGGGCATTGCCGCCAAGTTCCAGGCCGAGCTTCTTGATGGTCGGCGCGCACTGCTTGTAGAGCTCGGCGCCGATTTCCGTCGAGCCGGTGAAGGTGAGCTTGCGCACGGTCGGATTGGCGGTCAGTTCCGCACCGATCTCGCGGGCCGAGCCCGTGACGACGGAGAACAGGCCGGCGGGCAGGCCGGCGCGCTCGGCCAGCACGGCAATCGCAATGGCCGAGAACGGCGTCTGCGAGGCCGGCTTCAGCACCATGGCGCAGCCGGCGGCGAAGGCCGGGCCGGCCTTGCGGGTGATCATCGCATTGGGGAAGTTCCACGGCGTGATGGCCGCGACCACGCCGATCGGCTGCTTCATCACGAGGATGCGCTTGTCCTTCTGGTGGCCGGGCACGATATCGCCATAGAGACGGCGGGCTTCCTCGGCGAACCACTCGATGAAGCTTGCGCCATAGACGATCTCGCCGGTGGCTTCCGCCAGCGGCTTGCCCTGTTCCAGGGTGAGGATGCGGCCGAGATCGTCCTTGTTCTCGATCATCAGGTCGAACCACTTGCGCAGCACCGCAGAGCGTTCCTTGGCGGTGCGCGCCGCCCAGCCCTTCTGGGCTGCCGCGGCCGCGTCGATGGCCTCCTTCGTCTCCGCAGCACCGAGCTTCGGGACATAGCCGACCAGCTCACCCGTCGCCGGGTTCTTCACCGCGATGCCGCTCCCATCCGCTTCGATCCAGCGTGTGCCGACAAGGGCTGCCTGGCGCAGCAGGCTCGGGTCTTTCAGGCTCATCGGTAATTCTCCCATGTCACGATGCCATCCGGTCTTCGACCAGTGTTATAGGGCGTCAGCCACCCCTTCGACAATGCGACAGACATGCAATTTTGGCGCTTCGCAGCGGCCGGGCGCGGGTCTAATGTTGCAACGCACAGTCTGACATTCGAGGTTCGCAATGACCCATCCGACCGGCCGCAAGGCCGACCACACCATCGATCCGATCTTTCTCGACCGCTGGTCGCCCCGCGCCTTTACCGGCGAAGCCATGCCGCAGGAGACGCTGCTGTCGCTGTTCGAAGCCGCCCGCTGGGCGCCGTCGGCCGCCAACAGCCAACCGTGGCATTTCGTCTACGGCCACCGCGGCACGGAAGCCTTCGACACGATCTTCAACACGCTTTTCGAGGGCAACCGCCGCTGGGCAGACAAGGCCTCGGTGCTCGTCGCCATCGTGTCGCAGACCCATATTCCCAATGCCGAAGGCGAGTTGCGCCCGGCCTTTACCCATGCCTTCGATACCGGCGCGGCCTGGGCCTATCTGGCACTGGAAGCGACGCGCGCCGGCTACCATGCCCATGCGATGGGCGGTGTCGACCGGGAGGCCCTGAAAGAGGTTTTGGGCATTCCCGACAATTTCCGGGTGGAAGCAGCGCTTGCCATCGGCAAGATCGCACCGAAGGAGACGCTGCCGGAAGACCTGATGCAGCGCGAAGTGCCGAGCACGCGCAAACCCGTCACGGCCTTCATTTCCGAAGGCAAGTTCTCCGCCTGAGCCCGATATGAAAGAGCCGCCCCGCGGGCGGCTCTTTATCATCAGATGTCCAGGTTGGCGACGCTCAGCGCGTTTTCCTGGATGAAATCGCGCCGCGGCTCCACCTCGTCGCCCATCAGGCGGGCAAACAGGCCGTCGGCGTCGGTGGCGTCGTTGACCTTGACCTGCAACAGCGAGCGGACGTTCGGATCGAGCGTCGTTTCCCACAGCTGTTCGGCGTTCATTTCACCTAGGCCCTTGTAACGCTGCATGGACAGGCCCTTGCGGCCGGCGGCGAAGACGGCGTCCAGAAGGGCGCGCGGACCGGTGATCTCCGTCTGGCCATCCTTGCGGCGCAGCACCGGCGGCACCGCGTAGGTTTCCTTCAGGCGCGCGGAGAGCTGATCGATATGGCGCGCATCGGCAGAGCCGATCAGGGCCATGTCGAGATGGGCGAATTCCTTGACGCCGCGCACCATGCGCTCGAACCGCAGGCCGCCATCGGTTGCGACGGAGCCCTCCCAGCCACGCTCTGTCTCCTCGGCGATGATATCGAGGCGGCGGGCGACTTCCGTTGCCATGACGGCATAGGCATCGCGGTCGTGGCTGGTTTCGAGGTTCAGCGCGCCGGCAATGGCGGCCTGCTCGATGAGATCACGGTTGTAGCGCGAATGCAGGCCTTCAAGCAGCGTGCGCAGGCGCAGCGCATCCTGGATGAGCTCCATGATATCGCGCCCGACGCGCACTTCGCCCGTCGAAAGCTCCAGCGCCGCATCATCGAGGCCGGTGCCGATCAGGTAGTCTTCCAGCGCCTTTTCGTTTTTCAGGTACTGGCTCGATTTGCCGCGCGACACCTTATAGAGCGGCGGCTGCGCGATATAGAGATGGCCGCGCTCGATCAGCTCCGGCATCTGGCGGAAGAAGAAGGTGAGCAGCAGGGTGCGGATATGGGCGCCGTCCACGTCGGCGTCTGTCATGATGATGATCTTGTGGTAGCGCAGCTTGTCGGCGTTGAACTCGTCCTTGCCGATCGACGTGCCGAGCGCGGTGATCAGCGTGCCGATCTCCTGGCTGGAGAGCATCTTGTCGAAGCGCGCGCGCTCCACGTTGAGGATTTTCCCGCGCAAGGGAAGAATGGCCTGGTTCTCGCGCGAGCGGCCCTGCTTGGCCGAGCCGCCGGCCGAATCGCCCTCGACGAGGAAGACTTCCGACTTGGCGGGATCGCGCTCAGAGCAGTCGGCGAGCTTGCCGGGCAGCGAGGAGATGTCGAGCGCGCCCTTGCGGCGCGTCAGTTCGCGCGCCTTGCGGGCGGCCTCGCGGGCGGCAGCGGCCTCGACGACCTTGCCGATCAGCGTCTTGGCATCGGCCGGATGCTCTTCCATCCAGGTGCTGAGCGCCTCGTTGACGAGGCTTTCCACGACGGGACGAACCTCCGACGACACCAGCTTGTCCTTGGTCTGCGAGGAGAATTTCGGATCGGGCACCTTCACCGAGAGAACGGCGGTCAGGCCTTCGCGGCAGTCATCGCCGGTCAGCGTGACCTTTTCTTTCTTCATGATACCGGAGCTTTCGGCATAGGAGACGACCTGACGCGTCAGCGCGCCGCGGAAGCCCGCCATATGCGTGCCGCCATCGCGCTGGGGAATGTTGTTGGTGAAGCAGAGCACGTTCTCGTGGTAGCTGTCGTTCCACCACATGGCGACTTCGACGGTGATGCCGTCCTTCTCGCCGCGGATGGAGATCGGCTTGTCGACCAGCGGCTTCTTCGCCCGGTCGAGGAAGGTCACGAAGGCTTCGAGGCCGCCTTCGTACATCAGCTCGTCCTGCTTGATATCCGAATGCCGGCGATCGGTCAGGAGGATGCGCACGCCGGAATTGAGGAAGGCGAGCTCGCGCAGGCGGTGTTCCAGCGTCGAATAGTTGAAATCGATATTGGAGAAGGTCTCCGTCGAGGGCAGGAAGGTGACTTCCGTGCCGGTCTCGTTGCCGGCATCACCCGTTACGGCCAGCGGGCCGTCCGCGACGCCGTGGGTGAAGGACATTTCGTGGATCTTGCCGCTGCGGCGGATCTTGAGCTTGAGCTTGACGGAGAGCGCGTTCACCACAGACACGCCCACGCCGTGCAGGCCGCCCGAAACCTTGTAGGAGTTCTGGTCGAATTTGCCGCCGGCATGGAGCTGGGTCATGATGACCTCGGCCGCCGACACGCCCTCTTCCTTGTGGATGTCGGTCGGGATGCCGCGGCCGTTGTCCGTCACGGTGACGGAACCATCCGGATTGAGCGTGACCGTCACGATATCCGCGTGTCCCGCCAGCGCCTCGTCGATCGCGTTGTCGACGACTTCGTAGACCATGTGGTGCAGGCCCGAGCCGTCATCGGTGTCGCCGATATACATGCCGGGGCGCTTGCGCACCGCGTCAAGCCCCTTCAGAACCTTGATCGAATCTGCGCCATACTCGGCCGGGCCGTTTTCGGTCTCGGGTGTGTCAGTCATACAAACGTCTTTCCAGAGGTTTCGCGAAACGCGGGAGGCGCGGCGAATCACCGCTTTCCAAGTCCCTGAATATAGGGATTTTGGGCCCAAGTTCCAAATCGGAGAGCACCGAAAACCGGCAGAATTCAGGGTATCTTCAGGGTTTTACCCGGGAATTGCACGCTTTTTCGAGAATACCCGCCAGACGGCGGACGGTCGCCGGCGGCAGATTGCGGATCTCGGCAGAAAGCCGGTTGGCAAAGGCGGTATATTCCGGCGGAAGACCCGATGTATCCACCACCACGCGGGGGTCGGAAATCTGGGCGATACGGAACAGTTCTTCCGCCTCGTCCCAGATGACGTTGAAGTAACCGGCGACGCGCTGGAGGAAATCGAAACTCGGCGTGCCGCGCTTGCCATGCTCCAGCGCCGAGAGATAGGCCGGGCTTACGCCAAGGGCCGCCGCCATCTCCTTTTGCGAAACGCCCTTGCGATCGCGCAGGTGGCGCACGGCCTTGCCGAAGGGCGTGGTCATCGTTTCTCTCCCGGCTGGCGGGCGAGCCGGACATAGAGCGCGCCGTCGCCGCCATGGTTACGGGCAGCGGGCTCGTAGGACGAGATGAGCGGCCGGAATTCCGGCAGGGAGAACCAGAGCGGCACCGCCCGCTTCAGCGCGCCGTCGCTGCCGAGCGACGTGCCCTTGCCGGTGATGACGAGCACATGGCGCATGCCGCGCTCGTGGGCGCGGATAAGGAAGCCGAGCAGAAAGCCGTGCGCCTCGCTCTGGACCATGCCGTGCAGGTCGATGCGCGCCTCCAGCGCCAGGCGGCCCTTGGCGATCTTGCGCTTGACGGGAAGCTCCAGCGGATGGTGCCTCGTCTCCTTGCCGCGGCCGGCGCTGAGCGCGATGCCTTCGCCGGCCGGCTTCTCCGCCTTGGCCTTTTTCGGTGCGGGGACCGGCTGTTCCCCGGCGATCTCGATGAAGGCCGCCTCGAATTCGCTCAGCGCGTCGAGCTTGCCCGGCATGGCGCGCGTGCTGCGCGCCACCTTGCCCCACAGAATGCGATCCTCGCTGGAAAGGTTCTTATCCTTCGGCATGCAGGTAGCGCTCCGCTGCCGCGCGGGGGAGGAGAATATGGAAGGTCGCGGGGTTGCGGACATGGCCCGCCAGCGCGCCCGCCGCGTCGCCCGATCCGGTGAAAATATCGCCGCGCGCCGGCCCGACGATGGCCGTGCCGGTGTCCAGCGCCAGCATCAGCCGCCGGAACGGCTTGCCGCCGTCCATATGGGTGAGGCTGTCGCTCGAGATGAAGAAGGGCAGGCCGAAAGTATGGATCATGCGGTCGACCGCAAGCGAGCGTCCGGCGACCAGCGGCACCTTGGCGGCGGCGATCGGCCCGAGGTCGATATCGTCGACTACGGCCTCCTTGAAGAAGATGAAGGAGCGGTTGTGCCACAGGACGGCATCGACCTGGTCCTCATGGCGGGCGAGCCAGTCGCGGATCGAGGCCATCGAGACGGTTGCCGCATCGATCTCGCCGCGATCGATCAGGAGCTTGCCGATCGGCGAGAAGGGATGGCCCGACTTGCCGGCATAGGTGATGCGCTTGAGCGTGCCATCGGGGTAGACGAGCCGAGCCGCGCCCTGCACATGCGCGAAGAACACGTCGACCTTCGACCGGGCATAGGCGATTTCCAGCCCGCGCCCCGAGAGAAAACCGCGCTCGATTTCGCCGCGATCCGGATGCTCGACGAGGCCGCCCCCGGTCTTACGGCCGAAGGCGTAGCCGGCCGGAAAACC
Organism: Shinella sp. AETb1-6; assembly: GCF_009826875.1. Taxonomy (NCBI): domain Bacteria; kingdom Pseudomonadati; phylum Pseudomonadota; class Alphaproteobacteria; order Hyphomicrobiales; family Rhizobiaceae; genus Shinella; species Shinella sp. AETb1-6. The sequence continues at coordinate 68,093 of NZ_WUMM01000008.1, forward strand.
CGCCGGCCGATTGTCGTCGTCGATATCGACCAGGTCGTCCGGCCGACGATAGAACGGATAGCGATATTCCGCATCCGGCTCGGCACGCACGGCCACTTCCGGCTCGTAGAACGCGGTGACGAAGCCGGGCGCGCCATCGGCTTTCTCGATCAGGAAGGGAATGGTGTGGGCCTCGAAAAAGGTGCGCACGGCGTCCGCGCCTTGCGGGTCTTCGGCGACCACCGCATCCAGCAAGGACAAAAGCTCGCCGGCGGTGATGCCGAGCGAGCCTGTCTTGTAGGGCTTGACGTCGCGAATATGGTCGCGACAGCGGCGCATGGCCGCCATCAGCGGTGTCGGATCGTCCTCGTCCCAGCCGGGAATCGCGGAAAACCGGGCCGGAACCAGACGGTAGTCCATGACGCGTGCTCAGCCTTCCGATTCGGTGGCGATCAGTTTCCAGTTCGGATCGCGCGAGCGGGTGTCGCGGGCGAAGGTCCAGAGGTCGTTGACCTCGGCCACCGTGTCCGCATCGCCCTCGACCAGCTTACCTTCCTTGTCATAGGTGGCGGAAATCAGCTGGCTGACGATGCGCAACGTGATGTTCGCCTCACTGTCCTTGACCTCGGCGCCGACGATATCGGCCTTCTCGATGCCGACGAACGAGGACCGCACGACCTCGCCCTTGCTCTCGCGCTCGGAAATCGCGGCGTCGAAGCCTTCATAAACCTCGCGGGAGAGAAGGTTCTTCAGCGTCTTGCGGTCGCCATCGGCGAAGGCGACGACGATCATCTCATAGGCCATGCGCGCGCCGTCGATGAATTTCTTCGGCTCGAAGGACGGGTCGGTCTTGGCGAGCGCCCGCAGCGGCTCGTTGAGCGGCGTGCCGGGCGCGGCATAGGCATCGATGGCGGCGTAGGGGTTTTCATCCTCATCGAGGTCCCGCCGCGGCAGGGTGACGACCTTGCCGCGATCGGCCGAATCAGCCGGCTCCACGCCTTCCCGCTTGGAATAGGGATCGAACGGCGGGCGCTCGTTACCGGTGCGGCGGCCGAGCACACTGCGCAACTGGAGAAAGATCACCACCGCAGCCACGAGGAAGAAAATCGTTACAAAGTCGAATGAGCCCATTATCGATCCGCTGCCGGTTCCTGTTTTTAGTTATCTTCCCCATATAGTCCGCAACGGCGGATCATTCAAATGGCGATGACGTGAATGCGCCGGCCATCTGCTCGCGGTATCGGCTGACGGAAATCTATGCGACACTGGAGACCATGTTGAGACTTCTCTTTGCGTTCTTCTTTCTTCTCTTGCCGCTGGCGGAAATCGCCTGCTTCATCCTTGTCGGACGGCGGATCGGACTGATGCCCACACTCGGACTCGTCGTGCTCTCCGGCGTGGCCGGTATCGTGCTGATGCGCATACAGGGGTTCGGCGTGCTGGCCCGCATCCGCCAGTCCGGCCGTCAGGGCCGCGCGCCCGGCAAGGAACTGCTCGACGCCGCGATGATCCTGATTGCCGGCATCCTCTTCATCATTCCCGGCTTCCTGACCGATATCGTCGGGCTGGCGCTGTTTCTTCCGCCCGTGCGGACCTTTTTGTGGAACCGGCTGATGCGCAACATGGTTGTGGTGGATATCGGCAACATGCAGGGTGGAACGCGTCCGCAAACCGGACCGGACCGCACCATCGATCTCGACCGGGACGACTTCCATCGCGACGGCCGGCCCTGAGCCGAGGGTTGTAAGCCCATGGCCGAAATGCTAGATGGCCTGACTTTCCAGAGTCCCCGAGGATATTTCCATGACTGACGCAGCCACCCAGAACGACGCCGCGAACCCCTCGCTCAACATCCTTGCGCAGTATGTGAAGGACTTCTCCTTCGAAAATCCGGGTGCGCCGCGCTCGCTCCAGGCCCGCGACAAGGCCCCGGCGATCAATATCAGCGTCAATGTCAACGCCAACCCGCTGGCCGAATCCGATTTCGACGTCGTGCTTTCGCTGAACGCCGAAGCCAAGGACGGCGACAAGGTGCTGTTCAACGCCGAGCTGTCCTACGGCGGCGTGTTCCGCATCACGGGCTTCCCGCAGGAGCACATGCTGCCGGTTCTCTTCATCGAGTGCCCGCGCCTGCTCTTCCCCTTCGCCCGCCAGATCATTTCCGACGCCACCCGCAACGGCGGCTTCCCGCCGCTGATGATCGATCCCATCGATTTCGCGCAGATGTTCGCCCAGCGCATGGCCGAAGAACAGGTCAAGGCAAAGGTCCAGCCGAACTAAGCGGCCGAACCTCACGCACACGAAAACGCCCGGCCACATCGTGACCGGGCGTTTTTCTTTGATCGGTCGTGAGCCGGATTCAATCCCCGTATCTGGCCCAGATGGCTTTCGCGCCCATCTTCTCCACCATGGCGGCATGGGCGGCGCGTTCCTCCTGCGAAAGGCGGGGCGCAAGGGGCCTCGGCCGTATGCCGAGCGGCTGGATGATCTCGTCGTCCGCTTCGACCAGGGTCTTGCGGCCATTTTCGGCGGTGCCGAGACCGAGCGCCGCCTGCCGGCCGCCGATCATCTCGATATAGACTTCGGCGAGAAGTTCGGAGTCGAGGAGCGCGCCGTGCTTCGTGCGGTGCGAATTGTCGATGCCGTAGCGCCGGCAAAGCGCGTCCAGCGAGTTGGGACCCATCGGGTGCTTGCGACGGGCCAGCGCCAGCGTGTCCGTCACATATTCCATGGAGATGGGCGGCATGCCGAGCCGCTCGAATTCGGCATTGATGAAGCCCATGTCGAAATTGGCATTGTGCGCGACCCAGCGGGCGCCGGCGAAGAACGTGATGATCTCGTCCGCCACCTCGGCGAACGGCCGCTTGTCCTTCAGGAACTCATCTGTGATGCCGTGCACGGCAAGCGCATCCGGATGAACCTTGCGATCGCCCGGATTGATGAAGATGTGCAGCGTGCGGCCGGTCGGAAAATGGTTCTCCAGCTCAACGCCACCGATTTCGATGATGCGGTCGAGCTTGTTGTCGAGGCCGGTGGTTTCCGTATCGAAGATGATCTCGCGCATCCGTCCGTCGTCCTTTCAAAGTCCTGGCCGCGCCTCATGCGCGCTGGCGGTTCACATCGGGGATGTGAGTTCCGCAATCACCTCTTCCACCTGTTTGCGCGCCGCTTCAAGCCCCCGGCCCGTATCGATGATGAAATCGGCCCGCCGGCGCTTCTCCGCGTCCGGCATCTGGCGCGACAGGATCAGTTGGAATTTCTCCTCGGTCATGCCCGGGCGGGCAAGGACACGCGCACGCTGCGTCTCTGGATCGCAGGTCACGACGACCACCTTGTCCACCCGCGCTTCGCCGCCGGTTTCGTAGAGCAGCGGGATATCGAGCACGACGAGAGGTACGCCCTTCTCCCGCTCCTTGGCGAGAAACGCCGCCTCACGCGCCCGCACGAGCGGATGAATGATCGCCTCCAGGTCGCGAAATCCGTCCGGCGCTTCGGCGAGGAGCGCCGACAGCGCCTTGCGGTCGATGACGCCATCCTTCAGCGCGCCGGGAAAACGCGCCGCCACCGGCAGCACCGCCTCCCCCCGATAGAGGTCGTGCACGGTCGCGTCCGCGTCATGCACGGGGATATCCAGATCGCGGAACATCGCAGCCGTCGTCGACTTTCCCGTGCCGATCGATCCGGTCAATCCCAGCACGATCATCAGTGCGCATCCATGTCGGCAAGCACGACTGCGCGCAGCGCCGCGTCGACCTGCGGGCGTACGCCGAACCATTTCTCGAAGCCCGGGACGGCCTGGTGCAGCAGCATGCCGAGACCGTCCACCGTCGCAAAGCCCTGTTCCTGCGCCTGGTGCAGGATCGGCGTGACGAGGGGCACATAGACGATATCCGTCACGACCGCGCCGGGCGCCAGCGGCGAGAAATCGAAATCCGGCGCCGGCTCTCCTTCCATGCCGAGCGACGTGGTGTTGATGAAAAGCCCCGCCCCGCTCAAGACCTCGGCCAGCGCATCCATGGCATGCGCATGAACTCGCGGCCCGAACCGGTCGGCCAGTTCGCGGGCGCGGGGTACGGTGCGGTTCAGCACATGGATTTCCCCCACGCCGCGATCGCGCACCGCCTGGATGATCGCCCGGCTCGCACCGCCGGCGCCCAGAACCACGGCACGGTCCGCCCTGTCCCAGCCCGGCGCAAGCGCATCGAGATTGGCCAGGAAGCCGTAGCCATCCGTATTGGTGGCGTGAAGCTCTCCCTCGTCGAGCCAGAGCGTGTTGGCCGCGCCGAGCTCCTCGCTCAGGGCATCCGGCCTGTCGGCCAGCTCGAAGGCCAGCTCCTTGTGCGGGATGGTGACATTCCCTCCAATGAAGCCGGATTCGCCGCTCTTGAGCCTTGATATGAAGCCGGCAAACTCAGTCGGTTCGACTTCCTGGCGCGTATAGTTTCCCGCGAGACCAAGCTTTTCCAGCCAGTGGCGGTGGATCAAGGGGGACCGCGAATGTTTGACCGGATAGCCCGTGACGAAGGCGCGGCGGGGGAATGTTTCACGTGAATCATGCATCAATGGCATCCAGATCGCGAAGTTTAGCCAGCAAGGGAAGCAGCGGCAGGCCGAGGATCGTGAAGTAGTCGCCCTCGATGCGCTCGAAGAGCTGCACGCCCTCCCCCTCCAGCTGGTAAGCGCCGACGCTGGCCAGAACACGGGTTCCGACCCGCGCGAGATGGCGGTCGATGAAATCGGACGACAGCGGCCGCATCGTGAGATGGGCGACGGACACGTGACGCCACAGCACCGTCCCGTCCTGCACAAGCGCGACGCCGCAGTTCAGCGAGTGGGTACGGCCGGACATGGCGGCGAGATGCGACTTCGCTTCCCCCATGTCGGCTGGCTTGTGAAACACGCGGCCTTCCAGCGAAAGCGTCTGGTCCGAGCCGATCACCAGCGCACCGGGATTGCGGCCGGACACGTCGCGCGCCTTTTCAACGGCAAGCGCCTCGGCGATCACCTGCGGCGTCGGATTGCGTGCAGCAAGCGCGGCTTCTGCGGCGCGCTCGTCGATGGTCGCGGCCTCGGCCGTAAAGGCAAGGCCGGCATTCTCCATCAACATGCGGCGAAAGGGGCTTTGCGAAGCAAGGATGAGTGGCGGCGTCATGGCAATCTCCCGTTACCCCTCCGCGTTATCGAAGCTTGGGACGAAGAGCAACGATGGCGGCGGCCGTTTCCTCGATCGAACGGCGCGTGACATCGATGACGGGCCAGTTGTTGCGGGCACAGATGGCCCGGGCGTACTTCAGTTCCTCGGAAATCTGCGCGCGGTCGATATAGTCGTCACCACGAAAATCCTGGGTCTGGCCGAGCACCCGGTTCTGCCGCACCTGGGCGATCCGGTCGGTGGTGGCGATCAGGCCGACGATCAACGGCCGCCTGGCCTCCGACAGGCGCTCGGGCAGCGGCACGCCGAGCACGATCGGCACATTCGCCGTCTTGATGCCCCTGTTGGCGAGATAGATGCTGGTCGGTGTCTTCGACGTGCGGCTGATACCGATGAGAATGACATCGGCCTCCTCCAGATCGAGCGGAAGCTGTCCGTCGTCATGGTCCATCGTGAAGTTCAACGCATCGATGCGCGCGAAATAATCCGCGTTCATCACATGCTGCGCCCCGACGCGACGGCGCGACGGCGCGCCGAGATAGGACTGGAAGAGATCGATCACCGGCTCCAGCACGGAGACACAGGGTACGCCCATTTCCCGGCAGCGCTGGTCGATGATTTCCGAAAGCTCGCGGTCGACGACGGTGTAGAGCACGATGCCGGGGGCGCCATCGATCGCCTCGAGCACCGGCATGAGCTGCTTGCGATTGCGAATCAGCGGATAGACGTGCTCCAGCGCCTGGGAGGACTGGAATTGCGCGGCGGCGGCCCGGCCGGCGGCGATCAGCGTTTCGCCCGTCGAGTCCGAAATCAGGTGCAAATGAAAGTAGTTCTTGGTGCTGTCCACATTATCCTCCGCCCCCTGTTGATGACGCGGGACAAAGCGAAGCTAAGAACGGCCGGCGGGCGGAGGCAAGAGGATAAGTGCCGACTTGTCCACAATTGGCGATCGGCGGGAGACGGCGCGAAAGGGCATGTGGATAAGACTCACGGCCATGGCATAGTGTCGCTGTTGCCCACAGCCTGTCCACAGGCATGCGGTTTTGGAGGCCGCGGCAATCCGTTTGATTCCAAAGAGTGAATCGGCTTTTCCGCGTTTTGCGCCAAGAATCTGCTTTCTCAGATCGCTTTGTTCCGGCCACAACCGCAACCGCTGGCTTTGTGTGGACGGGATTTAATCCTTGATAGTCACCGACTCTAAGAAATAGAAACCTCTTCAAAGAGATTATTTCTTGATTGGGAGAACCCCTCAGGTGTCTGTGAAAAGCCGGAAGATCGTCGATGTCCTGAACGGGAAGACGATTTCCCCTCCTCCCCTGTGGCTCATGCGTCAGGCCGGCCGTTACCTGCCGGAATACCGTGCAACGCGCGCAGCGGCTGGAAGTTTCCTCGATCTCTGTTATTCGCCGGAGCTGGCCACGGAAGTCACGCTCCAGCCAATCCGCCGCTATGGCTTCGATGCGGCGATCCTGTTTTCCGACATCCTCGTCATTCCCGATGCGCTCGATCGGAATGTCCGCTTCGAAGAGGGCCATGGGCCGCGTCTCGATCCGATCGATACCGACGGCATCTTCGCCCTGAAGTCGGACGGCGTGCAGCAGCACCTCACGCCGGTCACAGAGGCGGTGAGCCGCATCCGCCACGCCCTGCCCGAGGAAACCGCCCTGCTCGGCTTCTGTGGCGCCCCCTGGACCGTTGCGACCTACATGATCGCTGGCCACGGCACGCCCGATCAGGCGCCGGCGCGGCTGTTCGCCTATCGCGAACCGAAGGCCTTCGCGCGTCTACTCGACCTGCTTGCCGATCTCTCTGCCGATTACCTGGTCGCGCAGATCGATGCGGGAGCGGATGCCGTTCAGATCTTCGATTCCTGGGCCGGTGTTCTCGGCGAAAAGGAATTTGCCGACTATGCCGTCCGGCCGGTGCGGCGTATCATCCAGTCGGTCAAGGCGCGGCGGCCGCAGGCCAAGGTCATCGCCTTTGCCAAGGGGGCGGGCCTGCTCCTGAAGACCTATCGCCAGCAGACTGGTGCGGACGCGATCGGCCTCGACTGGTCGGTTCCGCTCTCCTTCGCGGCGGAATTGCAGAAGGAAGGGCCCGTGCAGGGCAATCTCGATCCGATGCGGGTCGTGGCCGGCGGAAACGCGCTCGACGAGGGCATCGATGCCATTCTCCAGGCGCTCGGCAACGGACCGTTGATCTTCAATCTCGGCCACGGCATCACGCCGCAGGCCGATCCGGAAAACGTGACGCGGCTGGTGGCGCGGGTGCGGGGAGACGTTCGGTGACCGACAGGCAGACGGGTGACGATACGGGACGCCGCGCACGGCTTCGCGCCGCCGCGGCCCTGACCGTCTTCGTCCTCGTGGCCGGCCTGCTGGTGCTCTTTCCGCCCGACGATCTCTATCTCTGGATCAAGGCGCTGCACATCGTGGCGGTGATTTCGTGGATGGCGGGCCTGCTCTACCTGCCGCGCCTGTTCGTCTATCACACCGATGCGCCTGCCGGTTCCCCGCAGTCGGAAACCTTCAAGGTGATGGAGCAGCGACTTTTCGGCACGATCATGCGGCCGGCAATGGCGCTTTCCTGGTTGCTCGGTCTCTATCTCGCATGGTCGGTCTACGGCTTCCAGGGCGGCTGGCTGCATGCCAAGCTCGCATTCGTGGTGCTTTTGACCGGCGTGCATGAATTCTACGGTCGCGCCGTCAAGGCGTTTGCCGAAGACAGGAACCGCAGGACCGGCCGGCAATGGCGCCTGTGGAACGAGGTGCCGGCGCTGCTGATGGTCCTCATCGTGATCATGGTCGTCGTCAAACCTTTGTGAGCCGCCGCGACAAATCGGACGAAATTCCAAAGCCCCCTTGCGAGCACGGGCCGGAACCGCTATTTTCCGCGCATCTCATCTTTCGTGGCATGTGTATTCGTTCAGTGAACTGCATTCTTCCCCTCGCAGTTCGTCCTTGACCCGCACGCCTTTTTCCATCCCGATGACCCGCAGCATGGACCATTCATGGCCGAAATGAAGCTACAAGACCTCAAGAACAAGACTCCGACCGACCTCCTAGCCTTTGCCGAATCGCTCGAGGTCGAGAACGCGAGCACGATGCGCAAGCAGGAACTGATGTTTGCCATCCTCAAGATGCTGGCCTCCCAGGATGTGGAAATCATCGGCGAAGGCGTCGTGGAAGTGCTGCAGGACGGTTTCGGCTTCCTGCGGTCGGCCAATGCGAACTACCTGCCGGGCCCTGACGATATCTACATCTCGCCTTCGCAGATCCGCCGCTTCTCGCTGAAGACCGGCGACACGGTGGAAGGGCCGATCCGCGGCCCCAAGGAAGGCGAGCGCTACTTCGCCCTGCTCAAGGTCAACACGATCAATTTCGACGACCCGGAGAAGATCCGCCACAAGGTTCATTTCGACAACCTGACGCCGCTCTATCCGAATGAGCGCTTCAAGATGGAACTGGACATTCCGACGTCCAAGGACCTCTCCCCCCGCGTTATCGACCTCGTTGCGCCGCTCGGCAAGGGCCAGCGCGGCCTGATCGTCGCGCCGCCGCGCACGGGTAAGACCGTTCTGCTCCAGAACATCGCCCATTCGATCACCGCCAACCATCCGGAATGTTACCTCATCGTCCTTCTGATCGACGAGCGTCCGGAAGAAGTGACGGACATGCAGCGTTCGGTGAAGGGCGAAGTGGTTTCCTCCACTTTCGACGAACCGGCAACGCGCCACGTCCAGGTCGCCGAAATGGTCATCGAGAAGGCCAAGCGTCTCGTCGAACATGGCCGTGACGTCGTCATCCTGCTTGATTCGATCACCCGTCTCGGACGCGCCTACAACACGGTCGTTCCGTCGTCCGGCAAGGTCCTGACCGGCGGTGTGGATGCCAATGCCCTGCAGCGCCCGAAGCGTTTCTTCGGCGCCGCGCGCAATATCGAGGAGGGCGGCTCGCTGACGATCATCGCGACGGCGCTGATCGATACCGGCAGCCGCATGGACGAAGTTATCTTCGAAGAGTTCAAGGGCACCGGCAACTCGGAAATCGTGCTGGATCGCAAGGTCGCAGACAAGCGTATCTTCCCGGCCATGGATATCCTCAAGTCCGGTACCCGCAAGGAAGATCTGCTCGTCCCGCGCCAGGATCTCCAGAAGATCTTCGTGCTGCGCCGCATCCTCGCGCCGATGGGCACCACCGATGCGATCGAGTTCCTCATCGACAAGCTGAAGCAGACGAAGAACAACGGCGATTTCTTCGACTCGATGAACACCTAACCATCGTTCGGGTGAACGACATCCGATGGTCCCGCCTCGTGCGGGGCCATTTTTGTTTGAGACCATATCGATTCTCGACCGAAACGAACCCTTTCGATTCGTATCCGGAATAGTTTAGATGCGTGCTGGAACCATTTTTGCTCTGTCGAGTGGCGGCTTACCCTCCGGGGTTGCGGTCATCCGCATCAGCGGACCGGATTGCCGCACCGCGGTGGCGCGGCTTTGCGGCGCGGTGCCCCCTGAGCGCCGGGCATCGCTGCGATCGATTCGAGACCGCAACGGTGACGTGATCGACCAGGGAATCGTGCTGTTCTTCCCGGGGCCCAACTCTTTTTCCGGCGAGGATTGTGCGGAACTGCAAATTCATGGCGGGCGCGCCACCGTCGCCGCCGTGCTTTCTGCCTTGGGCGCTATCGACGGTCTGCGTCCGGCGGAAGCCGGTGAGTTTTCAAGACGCGCTTTCCTGAATGGCCGCATGGACCTCGTCGAGGTCGAGGGTTTGGCGGACCTGATCGCCGCAGAGACCGAGATGCAGCGTCGTTTGGCAGCGGAGCAGGCGTCCGGCGGCTTGTCGCGCCTGTACGATTCGTGGGCGAAACGATTGACGCATGCGCGCGCGATGATCGAAGCAGAACTCGATTTCGCGGAGGAAGACGATGTGCCCGGTTCCGTCGCTGCGTCCATCTGGTCGGACATGCGCGCTTTGTCGCAAGACATCCTTAACCATACCGACGGCGCGCGTGTGGGCGAGATTGTCAGAGATGGCCTGAAAGTGGTGATTGCCGGCCCACCCAATGCCGGGAAGTCGAGCCTTCTCAATTATCTCGCACAGCGTGACGTCGCGATTGTCACCGATGTCCCCGGCACGACGCGCGATGTCCTGCATGTCGACCTCGATATCGGCGGTTATGCGGTTCGTCTCTACGACACTGCGGGTTTGCGGGAGACGGATGATGTGGTGGAGCGCGAGGGTATCCGACGCACCCGGCTTTCGCTTCAACGGGCGGATCTGGTCCTCCTGCTTTCCGACGATGATGTAACGGACGCGGCGGACTTCCTGGGAGATTTCAGTGGGCCATTTCTGCGCATTCGATGCAAATCGGACATCATGGGCGAGACTTTGCCGGATAGCGCGATCGATGCTATGATCTCCACCAAATCCGGTGACGGTGTCGACGACCTGATCGAGCGGATCAGAGCTTATCTGCCGACGCTCGAAGTCGGGAACGCTTTGGCATTGCCGACGCGCGCGCGGCACAGGGACGGTCTTGTGACCTGCCGGCAGCATATTCTGGCGGCGCTGGAAAATGTGTCCGCAGGTCTCGATATCCAGGCGGAGCATTTGCGTTTGGCGGGTCAGGCCCTCGGACGGATCACGGGCCGGGTCGATGTCGAGAATCTTCTTGACGTCATCTTCTCGGAATTCTGCATAGGAAAATGATTCACGTGAAACAGTACAACGTCTACGAGTCGTGTGACGCGTTTCACGTGAAACAGGTGGATGAACCATGACCACAAAAGATCATTACGACGTCATCGTTATCGGCGGTGGGCATGCCGGCATGGAAGCGGCCGCGGCGTCAGCGCGTTTTGGCGCGTCGACCGCGCTGGTCACGCACAAGGCGAGCACGATCGGCGTGATGTCCTGTAACCCGGCCATTGGCGGCCTTGGCAAAGGGCATCTCGTCAGGGAAGTGGATGCACTTGATGGGCTGATGGGCCGGGTCGCGGATAAGGCGGGCATTCAATTCCGCTTGTTGAACCGTCGCAAGGGCCCGGCCGTGCGTGGACCACGCACCCAAGCGGACCGGAAGCTGTATCGCGAAGCCATGCAAGCTGAAGCCGCTTGCATTGCAAATCTTGCTATTGTCGAGGGCGACGCCTTCGACATCGTCCTTGATCAGGGGCGCGTTGCCGCGCTGACCCTTAAAGACGGACGTTCCCTGTCCTGTCGTGCCGTGGTGGTTACCACCGGAACCTTCCTGCGTGGCCTTATTCATATCGGCAACGAAAAGATTCCGGCGGGACGTGTTGGGGAAGCCCCGTCCCTTGGTTTGTCGGCGACTTTTGAACGCCTGGGTCTTGCTCTGGGCCGTCTCAAGACGGGAACGCCGGCGCGACTGGACGGGCGCACCATCGACTGGGCGGCGGTCGGCCGTCAGGCTGCGGATGAGGAGCCCGTTCCCTTCTCCTTCATGACGGACCGAATCACGACGCTGCAGATCGAATGCGGGGTCACGCGCACGACATCAGCGACGCATCGCATTATCGAAGAGAACATCGGCAAATCCGCCATGTATTCGGGGCAGATCGAAGGTGTCGGGCCGCGCTACTGCCCGTCGATCGAGGACAAGATCGTCAAGTTCGGCGAGCGGGACGGACATCAGATCTTTCTGGAGCCGGAAGGCCTGGATGATCCTACCGTGTATCCCAACGGTATTTCGACGTCGCTCCCGGCGGACGTCCAGGCCGCGTTCATTCATACGATACCCGGGCTTGAGACCGTTACCATCCTCCAGCCGGGTTACGCCATCGAGTACGACCATGTCGATCCGCGCGAACTTTCTCCGACGCTGGAAGTGAAGCGCCAGGAAGGCCTTTTTCTTGCCGGCCAGATCAACGGCACGACCGGATATGAGGAAGCAGCGGCACAGGGTCTCGTTGCGGGCCTGAATGCCGCGCGCCGGGCCGCCGGTCGCGATGGGCACGTTTTCAGCCGGACGGACAGCTATATCGGCGTGATGATCGACGACCTGACCTCGCGCGGCGTCACGGAGCCCTATCGCATGTTTACCTCGCGGGCAGAGTATCGCCTCTCCCTGCGCGCGGACAATGCCGATGTGCGCCTGACGCCGCTTGGGATCGATCTCGGTATCGTCGGTCGCGAGCGGGAGGCCCGTTTTTCGGCTTGGTCCGACGCGATTCAGGCGCTACGCGGGACGTTGCACGCGCTGAAGCTATCCCCCAATGAGGCTGGGATTCACGGCATCCGCTTGAACCAGGACGGTGTGCGGCGCAGCGCCTATGAACTTCTCGCCTATCCTGACATCGATTATGCGCGCCTCGCGGCCGTCTGGCCTGAAGCGCTCGCCGATGTGCCTGCCCGCGTTTCCGAGGCGGTCGAAATCGAGGCGGCCTATGCGGTCTATATGAACCGGCAGGAAGCGGATATTTCGGAGGCGCGCCGCGAGGAGCAACGGCAGATTCCGGATGATTTCGACTTCAACACGCTGCCGGGCCTCTCCATCGAGCTGCGTCAGAAGCTGACGGCCGCGCGGCCTGCCAACCTGGCGCAGGCGGCCCGCGTGGATGGCGTTACCCCCGCCGCCCTCACCCTCCTGCTTGCTTATCTCAAACGCCTGGGTACCGAACCGGCGCAAAGAATTGCGAAGACATGACTGCACTTCCCCGGCTTTTACGCGATCTCGATGTTTCACGTGAAACTGAAGAGCGCCTGACGATCTTTGTCGCGCTGTTTCAGAAATGGGCGAAGGCGATCAATCTCGTCGCACCCTCCACGCTGTTGGAGGTCTGGAACCGCCATATCGTCGATAGCGCCCAGATTTACACCCTTCGACCGGGTGCGCGGATATGGGCCGATCTTGGTAGCGGAGGCGGCTTCCCGGGGATTGTCACGGGCATCCTGTTGGCCGGAATCGGTGACGGATGGGTGCATCTCGTTGAAAGCAACAACAAGAAGGCGGCGTTCCTGCGGACGGCGATCCTGGAAACGGGCGCCCGCGCGTCTGTTCATGCCATCCGCATCGAGCAGGCTCCTGCTGTCATCGAGCATTGTGATGCTATTTCGGCGCGTGCCCTCGCCGATCTCGATTTGCTGTTGGAATTCGGTTTGCCCTGGGCCGAACGAAATCCCGACCTCAGCTTTTTTCTGCACAAAGGCCGGGATTACCAGCGCGAGGTCGATAAAGCGCTTGGTCGCTGGAGATTCGATCTGGTAAAACATGCCAGTGTGGTCGAGCCGGATTCTGTCGTGCTCGAAATCGCAAAGCTTTCGCGACAACCTCAGTGAGACTGGCAGCGTCCATGATAGGCGAGAAGAACCGGATCATCACCATTGCAAACCAGAAGGGCGGCGTCGGCAAGACGACGACGGCCATCAACCTGGCGACCGCCCTCGCCGCCATCGGCGAACGGGTTCTGATCGTCGACCTCGATCCGCAGGGCAATGCCAGCACGGGTCTCGGAATTGACCGGCGCAATCGCGAACTCTCGTCCTACGATCTTCTGGTCGGCAGCCATGGTGTGGCGGAGACGGCGCTGGCGACAGCGGTGCCGAATCTCTCGATCATTCCGTCGACCATGGACCTGCTCGGTATCGAAATGGAAATCGCCCAGCAGAACGATCGGGTGTTCCGCCTCAAGCGCGCACTTGCATCGGCCGATGCGATGACTTACTCTTACGTCCTGGTCGATTGCCCGCCGTCTTTCAATCTCCTTACGATGAACGCGCTTGCCGCGGCGCATTCCGTTCTGGTACCGCTGCAGTGCGAGTTCTTCGCGCTGGAAGGTTTGAGCCAGTTGCTGGAGACCGTCGATCAGGTGCGTCGCACCGTCAATCCGCGCCTCGATATCCAGGGGATCGTGCTGACCATGTTCGATTCGCGCAACAATCTGGCGCAGCAGGTCGTCAACGACGTGCGCACACATCTTGGCGAAAAGGTCTACCACACGCTCATTCCCCGGAATGTGCGGGTGTCGGAAGCGCCGTCCTATGGTAAACCGGCCATTCTTTACGATCTCAAATGCGCCGGAAGCCAGGCTTATCTTCAGCTCGCTTCCGAGGTCATTCAGCGTGAAAGGCAGCGCAAGGCCGCCTGACATTCGTATCTGTGAGTAGAATCGATGAATGAAGACAACTCAAAGAGGCGGCTTGGCCGTGGACTTGCGGCCCTGATCGGCGAGATGGACCAGATTCCGGCCGCCGAGATTGGCGCCGCGCCATCGGTGAACCCCGATCGGCTCGTCCCCATCGAGTTTGTCGGGCGCAACCCTCGCAATCCGCGCCGGTACTTCGACGAGTCGGAACTTCAGGATCTTGCGTCCTCGATCCGCCAGCACGGCATCGTCCAGCCGGTGGTCGTGCGCAACACGTCCGACAACCGCTACGAAATCATTGCCGGTGAGCGGCGCTGGCGTGCGGCGCAGCTTGCGGGCCTCACGGATATTCCTGTCATCATCCGCGACGTCGATGACCGTACGGCGCTGGAAATCGCCATCGTCGAGAACGTCCAGCGCTCCGATCTCAACCCGCTTGAAGAAGCGATGGGATACGAGCTGTTGATCGCCGATCACGGTTATACGCAAAACGACCTCGGCGAAATCATCGGCAAGAGCCGCAGTCACGTGGCAAACAGCCTCCGCCTGTTGAAGCTGCCGGATCCTGTCAGGGAAATGCTGGCGTCGGGCACGCTTTCGGCGGGTCATGCGCGTGCGCTTGTCCCGACCTCCGACCCGGTCGCACTCGCCCGGGCGATTGTCGCCAAGGGCATGTCGGTGCGCGATGCCGAGCGTCTGGCGCAGAACGATATCAAGTCGCAGAGCGATCCGAACCACGGCCAGGCGCCGCGCAAGGACGAGAAGGATGCCGATACGCTGGCGCTGGAGCGCACGCTGTCCGATGTCCTGGGTCTCGACGTGACCGTCAACCACAAGGGCAATGGCGGGCACCTGAAGATTTCCTACAAAACGCTGGAGCAGTTGGAGGAAATCTGCCGGCTTCTGGAACGCCGGTAACTTTCTTAGCCGGATTCAACGCCGTGCGGATTGCAGCACCGTCGCCAGCAGGGTCTGCATGGCGATGGTGTCTTCCAGGGCCGGCCGCTGCCGGCTTTGCAGAATGGCGGCCTGCAGGCGCTGCGTTTCACGCCGGATTGCGGGCGACGCCCATGTCTTCAGCGCATTTTCCACGATCGGCTTGCGCCGGAAATGCAGATGGCGGCCGAGCGTTGCCATGGCCTGGGCGGACGGTGCCCGTTTCTCGTCCATTTCCGCACGCATCAGTTCCAAGAGCTGGAACTGCCTGAGGCAGCCCTGCAGCACGAGGAAGATGGGCGTTTTCGACGTCACGATCTTCTGGATCGCGTGGAGAAAACCGTCCTTGTCGCCCTTGAGGATGGCATCGATCGCGTCATCGGTGGAGATGGCGCTGGCATCCCCGACGATGTCCTCGACATCCTGCTCCTCGATGAGCTCGCGTCCGCGGCAGTAAAGCGCGAGCTTGCGCAGTTCGTTGCGGGAAGCTAATCGGTCGCCGCCGATTGTTTCAACGAGCCGCTGGCGTGCTGCGGGCGCAATACGAAGGCCCTCTGCTGCAAGCTCCTGATCGATCAGTGCCTGAAGCGCGCGTCCGTCATCGGCATAACACGGGATCGCAACGGCCTGGGATGCGGCTTCCGCCGCCTTCCGCAGGGCGGAACCCTTCTTCAGGTCGCCGGCCTCGACGATGAGTGTCGAGGGGCCGGGGGATGCGCTGGCCAGCATATCGATGGCGTCGGCGACGCCTTTCTCGCTTGCGGCATTGCGGACCCAGACGAGCCGTTCGCCGCCGAAAAGGCCGATGGCGTTCATCTCGTCCATCAGGCGCCCCGGTTGGCTGCCGATTTCGCCCGCATCAAGCTTCACGACGGAGAAGGCGTCATCGAGATCGACGCCGCTGGCTGCCGCGATTGCCGCCGCCCGCTCGGAGACCAGGCCCCTGTCGGGGCCGTAGATCAGAAAAAGCCGCACGGGCAACGGCCTCCGTTTCAGGAAGGCGTCGAATTCGTGCGACTTCACTTCCGCCATGACAGATCAGCGACGGCTGAGCGCCGTGGCGACGTCGGCGCGGATCAGCTCGGCAAGCTCGCGGGCGGCGCGGTTTTCCGCATCGCGAATGGCGCGGAGCTTGGCGAATTCCTGCCTGGGAAAGTCGACGAGGGCGATTGCGGAACGCTTTCCGGAGGTGATCGTTTCGCCCGTATCGACCTTCACCAGGGTGAAGGTTCCCGAAACGGTCGTGCGGCCCGCGCGCATCGTGTCGGTGGCGGGGTCGTTGAGCACGCCGCCCGTTCCCGCGGTGACGCCCAGGTCGAGCCGGTAGGCGGCATTCTGCGGCTCGCCCGCGCCGCCGGCGAAGAGGAAGATCAGGTCGTTGCGAACCTGCTGCCCGACGCGGTTGTTGATCTCCGGGATCGACACCGATGCAAGCTTGCCTTCCGTGCCGCTTGCCGTGGAGTAGAGGGGACGCACCTGGCAGCCGGCGACGGCGGCCAGAAGCAGGACGCCCGCGATGGTCTTTCCAAGCCGCGAGAAACCGGTTCCGTTAGACAACAACATTCACGATCCTCTGCGGTACGACGATGATCTTCTTCGGGCGCTGGCCGGCAAGAGCGGCCTGGACCGCCTCTATGGCCAGAACCGCGGCCTCGACCGCACTCTGGTCTGCGTCGCGGCTGATTGTCAAATCCGCACGCTTCTTGCCGTTGATCTGCACGGGCAGCGTGACTTCGTTTTCGGCGACGAGGCGCTCTTCGTATTCCGGCCACGCGCTCATGGCGATGAGGCCCTCGCCGCCGATGGCACGCCAGCATTCCTCGGCAAGGTGCGGCGTCATCGGCGCGACGATGCGGATCAGGATATCGACGGCGTCGCGCAGGGCGGCCACGAGGTCGTCCGAGGCCTTGCCGGCGGCGGCCGTGGTCAGCGGTGCGGCCAGCGCATTGACGAATTCGTAGATACGGGCCACTGCCTTGTTGAAGGCAAGCTTGTCGTAGTCGCCCTGGACGGCCTTCAGCGTGCGGTGCGCGACCTGCGATACGGCCAGTGCTTCGCCTTCTGCGCCCGGCCGGCCTTGCACGGCCTTCAGGGCCGGTGCGGCTTCGGACAGCAGGCGCCAGACGCGCTGAATGAAGCGGTGCGCGCCTTCGACGCCGGCTTCCGACCAGATCACGTCACGGTCCGGCGGCGAGTCCGACAGCATGAAGAAGCGGGCAGTATCGGCGCCGTAAGAGGCGATGATGTCGTCCGGATCGACCACGTTCTTCTTGGATTTCGACATCTTCTCGATCGAGCCGATGGCGATTTCTTCGCCGGATTCGACGTGGATCGCGCGCCGCCTGCCGTCGATATCCTCGATGCGGATCTCGGCCGGTGTTACCCATTCGCGCTTGGCACCCTCGCCGCGGCTGTAGGTTTCATGCACCACCATGCCCTGCGTGAAGAGGCCCTTGAAGGGTTCCTTGAGATCGAGATGGCCGGTCGCTTGCATGGCGCGAGTGAAGAAGCGCGAATAGAGCAGGTGCAGGATCGCATGCTCGATGCCGCCGATATACTGGTCGACCGGCAGCCAGGCATTGGCGGCCGCCGGATCGGTCGGATTGTTTTCCCACGGCGCAGTGAAGCGGGCGAAGTACCAGGACGAATCGACAAAGGTATCCATCGTGTCGGTCTCGCGGCGTGCATCCTTGCCGCAATTCGGGCAGGCCACGTGACGCCAGGTCGGATGGCGGTCGAGCGGGTTGCCCGGCTTGTCGAAGGTCACGTCGTCCGGCAGCTTCACCGGCAGGTCGGCCTTCGGCACGGGAACGACGCCGCAGTCCTCGCAATGGATGACCGGGATCGGGCAGCCCCAGTAGCGCTGGCGCGAAATGCCCCAGTCGCGCAGGCGGAAATTCACCTTGCGCTCGCCCACCGGCCTGTTGCCGAGCGTGGCGGCGCTGAGGCGGTTGGCGACGTCCTCGAAGGCTTCCCTGGTGTCGAGACCATCCAGGAAACGCGAGTTGATCATCACGCCGTCGCCGACATAGGCTTCGTCACCAATGGTGAAGCTCGCGGCATCCGCACCCTTCGGCATGACGACGGGCACGACTGGCAGGTCGTATTTGCGGGCGAAATCCAGGTCGCGCTGGTCGCCGGACGGGCAGCCGAAAATCGCGCCCGTGCCGTAGTCCATCAGCACGAAATTGGCGATGTAGACCGGCAGCTCCCATTGCGGGTCGAAGGGATGGCGCACGCGAATGCCGGTGTCGATGCCCTTCTTCTCGGCCGTTTCGAGCGCAGCGAGCGACGTGCCGGCGCGGCGGCACTCTTCGGCAAAGGCTTCGATAGCCGGATTCTGCGCGGCAGCGGCCTTGGCCCACGGGTGGTCGGCCGCGATCGCGATGAAGGATGCGCCGAACAGCGTGTCGGGGCGCGTCGTGTAGACGGTGATTTCGGGTGAGAGCTGCTCTTCGGCGCGCAATGCCGCCGCTGCGCGTTCGGTGTCCTTGACCACTTCCCAGCGGACCAGCATGCCTTCGGAGCGGCCGATCCAGTTGCTCTGCATCAGCCGGACCTTTTCCGGCCATTGGTCGAGCGTCTCCAGCGAATCGAGCAGATCCTGGCTGAAATCGGTGATGCGGAAGAACCACTGCGTCAGCTCGCGCTGTTCGACCAGCGCGCCGGACCGCCAGCCGCGGCCGTCGATGACCTGCTCGTTGGCGAGAACGGTATGGTCGACCGGATCCCAGTTCACCTTGGACTGCTTGCGGTAGACCAGACCCTTCTCAAGGAAATCCAGGAACAGGTGCTGCTGGCGCTGATAGTATTCGACGTCGCAGGTGGCGAATTCGCGTGACCAGTCGAGCGACAGGCCCATCGATTTCAGCTGGCCGCGCATGGTCGCGATGTTCTCGTAGGTCCAGCCCTTGGGATGGACCTTGTTCTGCATGGCAGCGTTTTCGGCCGGCATGCCGAAGGCATCCCAACCCATCGGATGCAGCACGTTATAACCGCGCGCGCGCTTGTAGCGCGCGACCACGTCGCCCATGGCATAGTTGCGCACATGGCCCATATGGATGCGGCCGGAGGGATAGGGGAACATCTCGAGGACGTAGTACTTCTCGCGCGGGTCGTCGTTGTCCGTCAGGAAGACGTTTTCATCGTTCCATTTTGCCTGCCAGCGGGGTTCGGCATCGCGCGGGTTGTAACGTTCGGTGGCCATGTCTTTGATGTTCCGGAAGTCTTTTGGGAGTCTTGGAGGGCGGTTCGCCCCTGCGAATATGGTGTCGAGACCTTCATCATGAAACCACCGAAGCGTCAAGTTTTCCGGGCTTGCGGCGCTTGGCAAGGCGTGCCGTTTTCGCTAGGTCCGGGGTCTGGATGCCCGCGCATGCCGTTTCCGCAGATTTGCCCTTTAAATCCGCCCGGCCTGCCTTCGCCGATGGAGAGTGATCATGGAACTTGAGGACCGTCTCGAAGAGGTGCGCAGCCGCGTGCGCAAGGCCGCAAGCGAGGCTGGCCGCAGGCCCGAGCAGGTCACGCTGGTCGCGGTATCGAAGACCTTCGATGCCGATGCGATCCGGCCCGCCATCGCAGCCGGGCAGCGCGTCTTCGGTGAAAACCGCGTGCAGGAAGCGCAGGGCAAGTGGCCGGAATTGCGCGCGCAGACGGCCGGCATCGAGTTGCACCTGATCGGCCCCCTGCAATCGAACAAGACGGCGGATGCCGTTGCCCTGTTCGACGTGATCGAGACGGTCGACCGGGAAAAGATCGCGCGCAGCATCGCCGACGAGATGAAGCGGCAGGGACGGGCGCTGCGGCTTTACGTGCAGGTCAATACGGGGCTCGAGCCCCAGAAAGCCGGCATTGCGCCTGATGATACCCTCTCCTTCGTGACCTTCTGCCGCGAGGAGCTGGGCCTGACCATCGAGGGCCTGATGTGCATTCCGCCGGCGGATGAAAATCCCGGGCCGCATTTTGCCCTGCTGGCCAAGCTTGCTGCCCGCTGCAGCCTCGACCGGTTGTCGATGGGCATGTCGGGTGACTACGAGGTCGCCATCGGTTTCGGCGCGACCAGCGTGCGCGTCGGTTCGGCGATCTTCGGCACGCGCTGAGAAACGGCGTCCAGGCATACCGGCCGTCCATCTCAGGCTTTGGTCTGGCTTTGCGATGGTATCGCCCTCCCCTATTCTTCCTCTCGGAGGAACCGGCCGCGGCCGGGCATGTGGGAGAAGACGATGCAAAAGACCTATGCCGAGATCTATCGGGCGTGGAAGGACGATCACACGCGTCACTGGGCCGAGGCCGCGCGGGCGATAGACTGGTTCACGCCACCGGATGCGATTTTCGACGAGCGGCAAGGTGTCTATGGCCGCTGGTTTCCCGATGCCACCGGCAATACCTGTCACAATTGCGTGGATCGCCACATCGCGGCCGGCCGCGGCGACCAGGTGGCGCTGATCTATGATAGCCCGGTGACCGGCCGCAAGGCGATCTACAGCTACGACGGCCTGCTTTCGAATGTCAGCGCCATGGCGGCCGTGCTCCTCGATCACGGGGTAGAAAAGGGCGACCGCGTCATTCTCTATATGCCGATGATCCCGGAAGCCGTGTTCGCCATGCTGGCCTGCGCGCGTATCGGTGCGATCCATTCCGTGGTCTTCGGCGGCTTTGCGGCGAGCGAGCTTGCGACGCGCATCGACGATTCGTCGGCCAAGCTGGTCGTCTCGGCAAGCTGCGGCGTCGAGCCGAACCGGCTGGTGGCGTATAAACCGCTGCTGGATGCCGCCATCGCGCTGGCCCGGCACAAGCCGGCGCGATGCCTCGTGTTGCAGCGGCCGGAACTGACGGCCGAGCTCGATCCCGCGCGCGATGTCGATCTTGGTCCGGCGCTCGCTGCGGCCCGGGGCCGGACGGTCCCCTGTGCGGATCTCGCCGCAACCGATCCGCTTTATATTCTCTACACTTCGGGCACGACCGGCCAGCCGAAGGGCGTCATCCGTGACAATGGCGGGCACATGGTGGCGCTCGCCTGGACGATGCGGGCGCTGTACGGCGTCGAACCCGGCGAGGTCTATTGGGCGGCCTCGGATATCGGCTGGGTCGTCGGCCATTCCTATATCGTCTATGCGCCGCTGCTGAACGGCAGCGCGACGGTGCTCTATGAGGGCAAGCCGGTCGGCACGCCGGATGCCGGCGCCTTCTGGCGCGTGGTCGAAGAGTACAGGGTCTCGGTGCTGTTCACCGCGCCCACCGCCTTTCGCGCCATTCGCAAGGAGGACCCGGAGGGCGTTCTCGTCAAACGGTACGATCTTTCCAGCCTGCGGGCGCTGTTTCTGGCGGGCGAGCGGGCCGATCCCGATACGGTGCGCTGGGCGGAGGCCGTGCTCGGCGTGCCCGTCATCGATCACTGGTGGCAGACGGAAACCGGCTGGGCCATCGTCGGCAATCCGCTCGGTCTCGACCGGCTGCCGGTGAAACATGGCTCGCCCACCGTGCCGATGCCGGGCTACGAGCTGCATGTGCTCGACGATGCCGGCCACGCGGTGGCGCCGGGCACGCTCGGCAACATCGCCATCAAGCTGCCCCTGCCCCCCGGCTGCCTTCCGACATTCTGGAACGCCGATGCGCGGTTTCGCGAGGCCTGTCTTTCGGAGTTTCCCGGTTACTACAAGACGGCGGATGCCGGCTATGTCGATGAGGACGGTTACGTCTTCATCATGTCGCGCACAGACGACATCATCAATGTCGCCGGCCATCGCCTTTCGACGGGGGCGATGGAGGAAATCTGCGCCAGCCACCGGGACGTCGCCGAATGTGCGGTCATCGGCGTGACCGACGCGTTGAAGGGGCAGATCCCGGTCGGCTTCCTCGTTTTGAAGAGCGGTGTTTCACGTGAATCATCGGAGGTGGAACAGGAGGTGGTTGCTATGGTGCGCGAGCGGATCGGCCCCGTCGCCGCCTTCAAGACGGCGATCTGCGTGAAGCGGCTGCCGAAAACCCGGTCGGGCAAGATCCTGCGCGGTACCATGCAGAAGATCGCCGACGGGCAGGATTGGACGATGCCCGCGACCATCGATGATCCGGCCATCTTGGACGAGATCGCGCAGGCGCTTTCGGAGCGCAGGATCTGCTGAGACGCAAACCCCGGTTGGCAGCCGGGAGCCTGAAGGTGCCGGAGACAAAAAAACCGGCCGCTTTTGGCGACCGGTTTGTCAATTCGATTTGACGACGGCTCAGAAGTTGTCGTCTTCGTCCTCGTCCGGCGTGGACGACTTCAGCGACTTGAGCTTGGCGAAGACGGCGTCGGCGTTGATTTCCTGCTCGTCCTCGCGGTCGGTGCTGTAGGGCAGCTTTTCCGTTTCCTGGGCCGATTCGAGGGTGGCGCCGAGTTCGGCGGCGGTCGGCAGCGGACGGCCCTTGGAGGCGCGCTCGACTTCCAGGTCCAGATCGATCTGCGAGCACAGGCCGAGCGTCACCGGGTCCATCGGCGCCAGGTTGGCCGAGTTCCAGTGGGTGCGGTCGCGGATCTGCTCGATCGTCGACTTGGTGGTGCCGACGAGACGCGAGATCTGCGCATCCTTCAGTTCCGGATGGTTGCGCACCAGCCAGAGAATGGCGTTGGGACGATCCTGACGCTTGGAAACCGGCGTGTAACGCGGGCCCTTACGCTTGGACTCTGGAACGCGAACCTTCGGGTCGGAAAGCTTGAGCTTATGGGCGGGATTGGCTTCCGCGCGGGCGATCTCGTCGCGCGAGAGCTGGCCGGTGGCGATCGGGTCGAGGCCCTTGATGCCCTGGGCCGATTCGCCGTCGGCAATGGCCTTCACTTCGAGCGGGTGCAATTTGCAGAATGTCGCGATCTGTTCGAAAGACAGCGCCGTGTTGTCGACCAACCAGACCGCGGTCGCTTTTGGCATGAGGAGCTGCTGAGCCATGCATATAGTCCTTCTGTCCGTCCGCGCCGGGGTCGCGGGCCGTGGGTCGTAAACCACAATGTTCCGGGAATTCGGCCCTCTATAACCTCACTGTCTCAGAAATGCAATTCTTCAAGCACAAATGACCTTTTGTCTAATTGCCGGAAGGATTTGACCTGATATGAATGGTGCCGGAATGGCCGGGGCCGGAGGAAAAGCGGTGTCCCGCGCATGCGCAGTGAGGAGGAATCCATGTCCGCAAAGACCTATCCGGTCCTGAAATCCGCGAAAAGCCGTACGCTGATCGACAACGACACCTATCAGAAATGGTATCGCGAAAGCATCGAGAACCCGGAGCGTTTCTGGGACAAGCACGGCATGCGGATCGACTGGTTCAAGCCTTATACGAAGGTCAAGAACACCTCGTTTACCGGCAAGGTCTCGATCAAGTGGTTCGAAGACGGCATCACCAACGTCTCCTACAACTGTATCGATCGCCACCTGAAGGCGCATGGCGACGATATCGCCATCATCTGGGAAGGCGACAACCCGTATATCGACAAGAAGATCACCTATAACGAGCTTCACGAACACGTCTGCCGCATGGCGAATGTGATGAAGAAGCACGGCGTGAAGAAGGGCGATCGCGTCACCATCTACATGCCGATGATCCCGGAGGCAGCCTATGCCATGCTCGCCTGCGCGCGCATCGGCGCCATCCATTCTGTGGTCTTCGGCGGCTTTTCGCCGGATGCGCTGGCAGGCCGCATTGTTGACTGCGAATCGACCTTCGTCGTGACCTGCGACGAGGGCGTGCGCGGCGGCAAGCCGATCCCGCTCAAGGAAAACACCGACACGGCGATCGATATCGCCGCCAAGCAGCATGTCATCGTCAACAAGGTCCTCGTCGTGCGCCGCACCGGCGGCAAGACCGGCTGGGCGCCGGGCCGCGACATCTGGTACCACAAGGAAGTGCTGACCGTGCCGCGCGATTGTCCGCCGGCGAAGATGAAGGCGGAAGATCCGCTGTTCATCCTCTATACATCGGGTTCGACCGGCAAGCCGAAGGGCGTGCTGCACACCACCGGCGGCTACCTCGTCTATGCCTCGATGACGCACAAATACGTCTTCGATTACCAGGACGGCGATATCTACTGGTGCACGGCCGATGTGGGCTGGGTGACCGGCCATTCCTATATCGTCTACGGGCCGCTCGCCAACCGCGCGACGACCGTGATGTTCGAAGGCGTGCCGAATTTCCCGGATGCCGGCCGCTTCTGGGAGGTGGTCGACAAGCACAAGGTCAACATCTTCTATACCGCACCGACCGCGATCCGCGCGCTCATGGGCGCCGGAGACGATTTCGTGAAGCGTTCATCGCGTTCGTCGCTGCGGCTGCTCGGCTCGGTCGGCGAGCCGATCAACCCCGAGGCCTGGGAATGGTATTACAACGTGGTCGGCGAAGGCCGCTCGCCGATCGTCGATACGTGGTGGCAGACGGAGACCGGCGGCATCCTCATCACCCCCCTGCCCGGCGCGACGGAGCTGAAGCCCGGCTCGGCGACCCGGCCCTTCTTCGGCGTCAAGCCGGAACTGGTCGACAATGAGGGCCGTGTGCTGGAGGGCGTCGCCGACGGGAACCTCTGCATCACCGACAGCTGGCCGGGCCAGATGCGCTCGGTCTATGGCGATCACAAGCGCTTCGTCGAAACCTACTTCTCCACCTACAAGGGCAAGTATTTTACCGGCGACGGCTGCCGCCGCGACGAGGACGGCTACTACTGGATCACCGGCCGCGTCGATGACGTGCTCAACATTTCCGGCCACCGCCTCGGCACGGCGGAAATCGAATCGGCGCTCGTCTCGCACCATCTCGTGTCGGAAGCGGCCGTCGTCGGCTATCCGCATAGCCTCAAGGGCCAGGGCATCTACTGCTATGTCTCTCTGATGGCCGGCGAGGAAGGCAACGATGCCTTGCGCCAGGACCTGGTCAAGCACGTCCGCAAGGAGATCGGCCCCATCGCGACTCCGGACAAGATCCAGTTCGCGCCGGGCCTGCCGAAGACCCGCTCGGGCAAGATCATGCGCCGCATCCTGCGCAAGATCGCCGAGGACGATTTCGGTTCGCTGGGCGACACCTCGACGCTCGCCGATCCCGCCGTCGTCGACGACCTGATCGCCAACCGCCAGAACAAGGCGGGCGGCTGAGAAGCGGACGTTACTACAAAGCGAGACGGCGGCCGATCGGCCGCCGTTTTCGTTCGGGAGATGCTTGCAGGGGTATTGAGTGAGGCAACGCCCCTCCACCTCTCTTACGTCATCCTCGGGCTTGACCCGAGGATCTTCCATACCCGTACCGTCAGTATGACGGAGAAGATGTTGTGGCAGGATGCACGACGGAGCGGATTCCTGAGCCGGCTTCCCAAACCTCAGAAGTCGATGGCGCGGCCCTTGATTTCCCAGTCGCCGAAGCGGGCGGGGTCTTCGCCGCCGCGGCCGCCGATCTCGGGTTGCCGCTCGACCGGGGCGGCCGCCTTGCGTCGCTCTTCGGCTTCCTTCAGGGCGCGCTGCGCCGCGGGCGGGAGCACCTTGCGGCCATCCGAATGATTGTCGTTGTCGCTTTCCATGAAAACCGGCATCCTCCAGGGATATTGAAGACGTGCTGTTGGTTCACCATCATATAGGAGCGTGAGCGCGCTGTGGAAAGCGCTGATTCACGTGAAACATTCCCTTGACACGGGGAATTGTCAGGCAAGCACACGATTTTACGGGAGCCGGAAACGCATGAACATCCTTCGCACAGCCATGCTTCTCGCCTTCATGACGGCGCTTTTCATGGGCGTGGGTCTGCTCATCGGCGGCAAGGGCGGCATGATGATCGCGCTCCTCGTCGCGATCGCCATGAACTTCTTCTCCTATTGGAATTCCGACAAGATGGTGCTGTCCATGTACGGCGCCAAGGAGGTGGATGAACGCTCGGCGCCGGAATATTACGGCATCGTGCGCGATCTCGCCAAGCGGGCGGGCCTGCCCATGCCGCGCGTCTTCGTCATCAACAGCGAGCAGCCGAATGCCTTTGCGACCGGCCGCAACCCGCAGAACGCCGCCGTCGCCGCCTCCACCGGCCTTCTTCAGGCGCTGAGCTATGAGGAGGTCGCCGGCGTGATGGCGCATGAACTGGCGCATATCCAGAACCGCGATACGCTCACCATGACGCTGACGGCCACGATTGCCGGTGCGATCTCCATGCTGGCGAACTTCGCGATGTTCTTCGGCGGCAGCGGCAACCGCGAGAACAACAATCCGCTCGGCTTCATCGGTATTCTCATCGCCATGATCGTCGCTCCCTTCGCCGCGATGCTGGTGCAGATGGCGATCAGCCGCACGCGAGAATATTCCGCCGACAAGCGCGGCGCGGAAATCTGCGGCAACCCGCTCTGGCTCGCCTCGGCCCTGAAGAAGATCGCCATGGCTGCGGGCCGCATTCCCAATGATGCGGCCGAGCATAACCCGGCGACGGCGCATATGTTCATCATCAATCCGCTGTCGGGCGAGCGCATGGACAACCTGTTTTCGACCCATCCGAACACGGAAAACCGCATCGCCGCGCTGCAGGAATTGGCCCGCGGCATGCAGGCGCGCTCGACGGAATCGGTCCGGACTGATAATGCCTCGCGCAAATCGCGTTCCGTCCCGACCACCGGCTGGGGACGCGGTGGTTCCGAACCACCCAAGGGTCCCTGGTCTTGAACGACGACATTCGCAGAAAAAAACCGCATCCCAACCGTCATCGTGGCAAAGGCGCTCAAAAGCCTGCGCCGGTGGATGATCACGTCGAAAAACCGGGCCTGCGTGCCCGGCAGGCGGCGGCCAAGATCCTTGCGGCGGTGGTCGACCGCAGGACGTCGCTCGACGGGATGCTGGATCCCGAAAACGGCAATCCGGCCTATCGGCAGCTGAACGACGCCGACCGCGCGCTCGTTCGCGCTATCATCAATACGGCGTTGCGCCATCTGCCCCGCATCGAGGCGATCCTCGATACGCTCGTCGGCACGCCGCTCCCGGACGGCGCCCGCGCGCTGCATCATGTGCTGACGGTGGCCGCCGCGCAGATCCTCTATCTCGACGTGCCCGATCATTCCGCCGTCGACCTCGCCGTCGAACAGGCGCAGCTCGATCCGCGCAACCGCCGTTTCGCCAGTCTCACCAATGCCGTGCTGCGCCGCCTGTCGCGCGAGAAGGCAACGCACCTTGCGGCCACGCAGGCGCTGCCGGTCATTCCGGCCTGGTTCTACGAGCGGCTGATATCGGTTTACGGCGAGGCGCATGCCGCCAGCATTGCCGATGCCGTGCTGGAACCCTCCGCCATCGACCTCACCGTCAAATCGGATCCCTCTGGCTGGGCCGGCAAGCTGGGCGGGCTCGTCCTGCCGACCGGCTCCGTTCGCCTGCCTGCCGCCTCCGGCGCCATTCCGGCGCTCGAGGGTTTCGAGGTGGGAGAATGGTGGGTGCAGGACGCCGCTGCCAGCCTGCCGGCCAGGCTTTTCGGTGACCTCGCGGGCAAGCATGTCGCCGATCTGTGCGCCGCACCGGGCGGCAAGACCGCGCAGCTTGTGTTGGCCGGTGGCGCCGTGACGGCGCTTGACCAATCGGGCAACCGGCTTCGGCGGCTGGAAAGCAATCTGGCGCGGCTCGGCCTTTCCGCGACAACGCTGGAGGCCAATATGGCGGATTTCCGCCCCGAGACGCTGTTCGATGCCGTACTGCTTGATGCGCCGTGCTCCTCGACGGGCACGATCCGCAAGCATCCCGACGTGCTCTGGACCAAGGGGCCGGAGGATATCGAAAAGCTGGCACGCCTGCAGGAACGCCTGCTGCGCCACGCGTTGACGCTGGTGAAACCGGGCGGCGATCTCGTCTTCTCCAACTGCTCGCTCGATCCCGCCGAGGGTGAGGACATGATCGACCGGGTGCTGGCGGACAATCCGGACTGGCGGCTCATTCCCGTCGACGCGGCGGACTGGCCCGGCCTGGAGGAGGCGATTTCGCCGCGCGGCGAATTCCGCACCACGCCCGCCATGCTGCCCGCGACCGCCGGCCATGCCGGCGGCGTCGATGGCTTCTATGCGGTCCGGCTGCGCAGAAACGGCTGATCCCCCGCATATTGCCGTCATCAACAGTCCATCAGCAGGCGATGAATTGACGCCGCTCCTCTCCTCGGCCTACCTATAGGCTTGGAGGCATTTGTTAACCATGCAGCTTTCCGACCGCCAACGGCTTCTCTATCTGTATCTGCGTGAGGGTTGGCGCCGCTTCTCGCGAAGGCTTGCGCTTGGCAAGATCAGCGCCGTGCGCTTTTCCGGCGGCGCGCCGGACCGCCTCATCGTCGCGCCGACCGACCTGCACCCCGCCGATTCCTTCGCCGGCGAAGAGATCACCGCCGGTCGTTTCCCGCTTGCCGGTCGCATATTGGATTGCGAGGGCGAATCACCCTTCGCGCTGGAGCTCCCGTCCGAGGAATTCGCCGTCCGCCTGCATTCCTTCGGCTGGCTGCGCCATCTGCGGCTCGTCGATCCCGACAAGGCGGCGCATACGGCCCGCTTCATCGTCGATGACTGGCTGCAAAGCCACGGCCGTGTCATCGGCGGGCTTGCCTGGCGCCCGGATGTCGCGGCGCAACGCATCATCGCCTGGCTGTCCCATTCGCCCGTCGTGCTGAAAGACGCGGATTATCCGTTCTACCGCCGGTTCCTCAAGAGCCTTGCCTTCCAGGTGCGTTACCTGCGCCATGTCGCCGATACGACGCGGGACGGCGAGCCGCGGCTTCGCGTGCGCATCGCGCTGGCCATGGCCTCGATCGCCATGCCCGCGACCGCGTCCAAGATGCGCAACGCCGCCCGCAATCTCGATGCGGAGCTGGATCGGCAGATCCTGCCGGATGGCGGCCATTGCTCGCGCAATCCGCGGGCGGCACTCGACCTGCTGCTCGACCTGCTGCCGCTGCGACAGACCTATGTCAATCTCGGCCACGACATGCCCTTGCAGCTCATCCCGAGCATCGACCGCATCTATCCGGCCCTGCGCTTCTTCCGCCACCAGGGCGGTGAACTCGCGCTGTTCAACGGCGCGACCTATACGCTCGCCAACGAACTGATGTCGGTGCTGCGCTACGACGAGACCGGCGGCGTCCCCTTCAAGGCCCTGCCTTCGATCAACTACGACCGGCTCGCCGTGAAGGAGACGGTGGTGCTGATGGATACCGGCATGCCGAAATCCATCGATCTCTCCGCGACGCATTCCGCCGGCACGCTTTCCATCGAGATGTCGTCGGGCAAGAACCGTTTCATCGTCAATTCCGGCCGGCCGCGCTTTGCCGGCGATGCGATGCGCCAGATGGCGCGCATGACGGCGGCGCATTCGGTCGCGACCCTCAACGACACCTCGTCGTCGCGCATCTCCACCTCCCGCTTCCTCGGGCCGATCATCATCGGCGGCGTCAGCAAGGTGAATGTCGCGCGCGCAGAGCGCGATTCCGGCGCCGACGGCATCACGGCGAGCCATGACGGCTATCTCCAGCGCTTCGGCCTGATCTACGAGCGGGATATCTTCGTTTCCGCGTCGGGCATGGAAATCCGCGGCAGGGAGCGCTTCTTCAAGCCGGGCGCGCCCGGTGCCGCCATCGACAAGGGCACGGCCGTCGTGCGCTTCCACGTCCATCCGAACATCCAGCTCTATCCGGCTTCCGACAATGAGGTGCGGCTGGTCGCGCCCGATGGCGAGGCCTGGGCGCTGACCTGCCTCGATATCGGCATCGAGGAGGAGGAGGATGTGTTCTTCGCCGATCCCTCGGGCGTGCGCGCGTCGCGCCAGCTGACATTGACCATGCTGCTTGCGGAGACACCGGAAGTCCAGTGGTCGCTGGCGCGTCGGCGCTGAGCTTTTCTCATTCGAGGTTTTCTCCGGGCGGCGCCTGTGTTAACGGGGCGCATGACCATCCGGCCCCCTCCTCCCGGGCCGTCAGAACGGAGCGCCCAATGGCCGTTGTTTCCAAGAAGATCCCCGCCCCCGATCGTGTTGCCGTGCGCACCGCGCTGCTCTCCGTCTCCGACAAGGCCGGCGTCGTCGCGCTCGCCAAGGCGCTTGCCGACAAAGGCGTTCGTCTGCTCTCGACGGGCGGTACGCACAAGGCGCTCAGCGATGCCGGGCTTGCCGTTACCGACGTTTCCGAGGTCACGGGCTTTCCGGAAATCATGGACGGTCGCGTGAAGACGCTTCATCCTTCGGTTCATGGCGGGCTTTTGGCGATCCGAGACGATGCCGAGCATGTCGAAGCCATGAAGGCGCATGGCATCGGTGCCATCGACCTCGCTGTCATCAACCTCTATCCGTTCGAGGACGTCCGCGCCAAGGGCGGCGACTATCCGACGACCGTCGAGAACATCGATATCGGCGGCCCGGCCATGATCCGCGCCTCGGCCAAGAACCACGCCTATGTCACCATCGTCACCGATCCCGCCGATTACGAGGCGCTGATCGCGGAACTGGCTGACGGCACGACTTCCTATGCCTTCCGCCAGCGCATGGCGGCGAAGGCCTATGCGCGCACCGCCGCCTATGACGCCGCGATCTCCAACTGGTTCGCCGAAGCGCTCGACATCGCCATGCCGCGCCATCGCGTCATCGGCGGCGTGCTGAAGGAAGAGATGCGCTACGGCGAAAACCCGCACCAGAAGGCGGGCTTCTACGTGACCGGCGAAAACCGCCCCGGCGTCGCCACCGCGACGCTCCTGCAGGGCAAGCAGCTTTCCTACAACAATATCAACGATACGGATGCCGCCTTCGAACTGGTCGCCGAGTTCCTGCCGGAAAACGGCCCGGCCTGCGCGATCATCAAGCACGCAAACCCCTGCGGCGTCGCCACCGGCAAAACGCTGAAGGACGCCTATGCCCGGGCGCTGGCCTGCGACCCGGTCTCCGCCTTCGGCGGTATCATCGCGCTCAATTCGACGCTGGACGGCGAGACGGCGGAAGAGATCGTCAAGCTGTTCACCGAGGTCATCATCGCGCCGGATGCGGATGAAAAGGCCCGCGCGGTGATTGCCGGCAAACCCAATCTGCGCCTTCTCGTGACGGGCGGCCTGCCCGATCCGCGCGCGCCGGGCTTGTCTGCCAAGACCGTTTCGGGTGGCCTCCTGGTGCAGAGCCGCGACAACGGCGTGGTCGAGGACCTGGAGCTGAAGGTCGTCACCAAGCGGGCGCCGACCGAACAGGAGCTGATCGACATGAAGTTCGCCTTCAAGGTGGCCAAGCATGTGAAGTCGAATGCCGTGGTCTATGCCAAGGACGGCCAGACGGCCGGCATCGGCGCCGGTCAGATGAGCCGCGTCGATTCGGCCCGCATCGCCGGCCTGAAGGCCGAGGAAGCCGCCAAGGCCATGGGGCTTTCGCAGCCGCTGACGCGCGGCTCGGCGGTGGCGTCGGAAGCCTTCCTGCCCTTTGCCGACGGCCTGCTCTCCGCCATCGCCGCCGGGGCCACGGCCGTCATCCAGCCCGGCGGCTCGATGCGCGACGCCGAAGTCATCGCCGCGGCCGATGAGGCGGGCGTTGCCATGGTGTTCACAGGCATGCGCCACTTCCGCCATTGATCCTTACCCGGATTCTCGGTCCGGATGGAGACGCCCCGCTTGCGGGGCGTTTTGCGTTTCAGCGGGTGACTTCGGCGGCGGGATAAGGCGTGCGCAGCAGGAGCAGGAAACCGGCTACAAGGAAGACGATCAGCGCCATCATGCCCAGGCGTGCCGAGCCCGTCGCCGTGGTGACGAGGGCGACGGAGAGCGGCGCCAGGAAGGATGTGGCGCGGCCTGAAAGCGCATAGAGCCCGAAATAACGGCCCGCCTCGTCCGGGTGGATGCTTTGGGCGAGATAGGAACGCGCAGACGCCTGGACAGGGCCGAATGCGAGCCCGATCAGCAGGCCGTAGAGGATGTAGGCCTTTTCCGCAGCTGTGCCGAACAGCCCGCCGGTACTCTCGACGGACAGCGGGACGAGACCGAAGAGCGTGAAACCCGGTCCCGTCGAGACGATGCCGATCGTCGCCATCGTCAGGCAGACGAGACTTCCGATGACGACGGCCTTCGAGCCGAGGCGCTTGTCCAGCCGGCTGGCATAGAGGCAGCCGCCGATGGCGACGACATTGAGGATGATGCCGTAGATGCCGAGCTCGAAGGTCTGCCAGGCGAACATGCCGGCGGCGAAGGTGCCGCCAAGCGCGATGAGGCCGTTGACGCCGTCCTGGTAGACCATGCGTGCGATGAGAAAGCGCAGGATGCCCGGCCTGCCGCGAAGATCGCGCAAGGCCGCGGTGAGGTCCGCGAAGCCTGCGCGAACGGCGTGTGCGATCGGCAGGCCCCTGCTCTGGTCCGGCGTGAAGAAGAACATCGGCAGGATGAAGACGAGATACCAGATCGCCGAGATCGGTCCGGTGATGCGGGCATCCTCGCCGGTCGCGGGATCGATCCCGAATATCGGCCTGATGCCGAGGACCGTCTCGCCCGTTACGGGATTTGCGGCGATCAGCGCGATGACCACGATCAGCACGATCATGCCACCGAGATAGCCGAGGCCCCAGGCAATGTTGGAGATGCGGCCGGTATCGGCCGGGCTCACCAGCCGCGGCATCATGGAATCGTTGAAGACGATCGAAAATTCCGCCGCGACGGTAGCGAGCACGATCATCGCCATGGCGAAGGCGAGGCTGCTGCCCGGCACGGCCAGCCAGAGCCCCATGAGGGAGAGGATCTTCACCACGGCGAAGGCGGCGATCCAGGGTTTTCGGGCGCCCGAGGCATCGGCGATCGATCCCATGACGGGCGCCAGCAAGGCAATCACGATGCCGGCGATCGTCAGCGTGTAGCTCCAGGCCGCCTGTCCCGCGACCGGATCGTCCGTCAGGCGCGCGACGAGATAGGGACCGAAGATGAAGGTGGTGATGACGGTGAAAAACGGCTGCGCCGCCCAGTCGAACAGCATCCAGCCGGTGATGCCGAGGCGGCTTGCGCGCGGCGCGGCGGTTTTCGTGTCCATGCTCATCGCCCCTCCTTTGCCGGGGCGATGATGCGCCCGTCCTCAAGCCGGCTAACGGAGCGTCGTCCGCCAGCCGGCAAGGGACTGTGTCATTTCACCCTTTCCTGCGCAAGGTCGCTCAGGATGCCGGCGGCGACGCTGACCTTGGCAAGCGTCGCCTCGCCCGTCTCCGTCAGCGCGGAGAGGTTGGCCGTCACACGGGCCAGCCGTTCCTTCTCGCTCTGCTGCCAGGCGGTAAGCGGCGCCTTGTCGCCCTTGTGGCGGGTCAGCACGGCGGTGGTGAGGTCGCGGCGGGCATTGGCGATGTCGGTGAGGCTGCGCTGCAGGGCCAGCGCCTCGTAGAGATCGCCGGTCGGAATGCGGGCGGCCGCGGCCAGCAGGCGGCCGATGTTCAAGCTGCCGCTGATGCCCGCGAAGGCCTGCGCGGTCTTGCTCAGCGTATCGCCGGTCGCCGTCGCGATCAGCATCACCTCGGGAACGAAGATCAGCATGGAAAGCGTCGTGATCTCGGCGGCGAGCTCTGCCGGCACGCCTTCATCCTCATAGGCATGGGCCCTGCGGCGGGCCTCGTCGCCGGCGGCCTCCGACACGAGCGTCGAAAGATGCGGGCGAAGCTGCTTCAGCGCCTGCTTGAGCTTGTGGATCGCCTGGTCGAGCGGGCCGGACACGGCGCCCGTGGTCAGGAGCAGGCTGGTGACCGTCGCATAGATGCGGCCGATCTCCTCGTAGAGCTCGTTCTGGACGTCTCCGGAAACCTGGTTGTCCAGCGCATCGACGCCGGCATAGAGCGCAGGCAGGCCGTAGCCATCCCGCGCGATGACGGCCGCCTTGACCGCATCGGCCGGGCCGAAGCCCGTGCCGTCGGTGAGGCCGTTGATGAAGGCCGGACCGCCGCGGTTGATCACCTCGTTGACGAGGATGGTCGCGATGATCTCGCGGCGCAGCCGATGCGAGCGGATATCGTCGGCATAGGCCTTCTGCATCTTGGCGGGGAAGTAGCCCGTCAGCGTCGGCTCGAAATAGGGATCATCGGGCAGGCTGGTGTGAATGAGTTCGTCGAACAGCACCAGCTTGGCATAGGAGAGCAGCACGCCGATTTCCGGGCGCGTCAGCGGCTTGCCGGCCTGGTAGCGTTCGGCGAGCGTGCGGTCATCAGGCAGCGTCTCGACCTTGCGGTTGAGATGGCCGGAGCCCTCCAGGCGGTCCATCAGGCGGGTAAGGGATGCGCGGTTGCCCGTGCCCTGCCGTTCCGTGAGCGAAATCGCCAGCGATTGCAGGTAGTTGTTTCGCAGGACGAGTTCGGCGACCTCGTCGGTCATGGTGGCGAGCAGCACGTTGCGCTTGGCACGTGTGAGCCGCTCGTCGCGCATGGCCGAGGCGAGCGCGATCTTGATGTTGACCTCGACGTCGGAGGAATTGACGCCCGCCGAGTTGTCGATGGCGTCGGAATTGCTGCGTCCGCCCTTCAGGCCGAAGGCGATGCGGCCGCGCTGGGTGACGCCGAGATTGGCGCCCTCGCCGATCACCTTGGCGCGCACGTCCTCGCCGACGATGCGGATGGCGTCGTTGGCGCGGTCACCGACCTCGGCATCCGTCTCGTTCTGGCCGCGGATATAGGTGCCGATGCCGCCGAACCACAGGAGGTCGACGGGGGCTTTCAGGATCGCCGTCATGATCTCGAATGGCGTCGCCTTGGCCTTGTCGATGCCGATGACCGCCATGGCCTCCGGGGTCAGCGTCACGGATTTTTCCGTGCGCGGAATGATCATCGCACCCTTTGAAAGCGCCGAGCGGTCGTAATCCTGCCAGCTGGAGCGCGGCAGGTTGAACATGCGGCGCCGCTCGGCAAAGGACGTGTCGGTATCCGGGTTCGGATCGATGAAGATGTCGCGATGGTCGAAGGCCGCGACGAGGCGGATCTTGCGCGACAGCAGCATGCCGTTGCCGAAGACGTCGCCCGACATGTCGCCGACGCCGGCCACCGTGAAGGGTGTCTTCTGGATGTCGATGTTCATTTCGCGGAAGTGGCGCTTGACGGTTTCCCAGGCGCCGCGGGCGGTGATGCCCATCTTCTTGTGGTCGTAGCCGGCCGAGCCGCCGGAGGCGAAGGCGTCGTCGAGCCAGAAGCCGGCTTCCTGAGCAAGGCCGTTGGCCGTGTCGGAGAAGGTGGCCGTGCCCTTGTCGGCCGCGACGACGAAATAGGGATCGTCACCATCGAGACGGATGGTATCGGCCGGCGGCACGACGTCCTGCCCGACAATGTTGTCGGTGACGGAGAGCAGCGTGCGGATATAGGTCTTGTAGGCCTCGGTGCCCGCCTTGAAGATGGCGTCGCGGCTGCCGCCGGCGGGAAGCTGCTTGGGATAGAAGCCGCCCTTGGCGCCAACGGGCACGATGACGGCGTTCTTCACCTGCTGCGCCTTGACGAGGCCGAGCACTTCCGTGCGGTAATCCTGTGCCCGGTCGGACCAGCGCAGGCCGCCGCGGGCGACCTTGCCGAAGCGCAGGTGCACGCCCTCCACCTCGGCACCGTAGACGAAGATCTCGCGGAACGGACGCGGTTCCGGCAGGCCGTCGAGCGCCTTCGGGTCGAGCTTGATCGCCAGCGTCTTGCGCGGCTTTCCGTCGGCATCGTGCTGGAAATAGTTGGTGCGCAGCGTCGCCTGCAGCGCATTGACGTAGCGGCGCAGGATCCGGTCCTCGTCGAGGCTCGGCACGTCGGCCAGCGCATCCTCGATGGCCGTTGCGGCTTCGGTGGATTTCTTGTCGCGCTGGCGTTCGGACAGTTTCGGGTCGAGACGTGAATCGAACAGGCGGAACAGGCTCGCGGCAATGGCCGGGTACTTGTTCAGCGTATCGGCTATATAGCCCTGGGAATAGGCGATGCCGGTCTGGCGCAGGTAGCGCGAATAGGTCCTGAGCGCCATGACCTCGCGGGCGGAAAGCCCGGCGGTGATGATGAGGCGGTTCAACGCGTCGTCGTCCACCTCGCCATGCCAGGCGGCGAGGAAGGCCTCCTCCAGCATCGGGCGCAGCCTGGCGAGATTGATCTCGATACCGTCGCGGTGCTTCAGCTCCATGTCGTGCAGCAGCACGCGGCGCTGCTCGCCGTCGAGACCGACGACGGTGAGGTCATGCGTCTGCTCGCTGATGACGTTGAAACCGAGATTCTCGAGCAGTGGCACGCGGCGCGACAGCGAGACCGGCTCGTTGGCGTGGAAGATCTTCAGCTCGACGGAGCTGAGGTCGGTGTTCCAGGCCTTGCGGTAGAAGGCGATGCTGATCGGGTTGTCGGCGGTCGCGGTGGTGATGAGCGCGAGGTCGGCATGGGCTTCGGCGGGGGTGAAATCCTCCTGATAGCCGCGATCGGCGATGAGCCGCAGGCCGTTCCTGTCGGACAGTGCCTCGAAGCGATCTGTCCAGCGCGTCGCGATCTCGCGCACGGCCTGTTCGAGCTTGTTCTGCGCAATGCGGGGCGTCTTGCCGCCGGAGCGGCCGATGATGAAATGCACGCGCGCGAGGCCGCCTTCCGGGAAGGCCGGATAATAGGCGGAGACGCGGCCGTCGTAAGCCGACTTCAGGTAATTGCCGATCTTCTCGCGCACATCCGAATCATATTGCTCGCGCGGCACATAGACGATGACGGAGACGAAGCGGTCGAAGCGGTCGATGCGCGGCAGGACCCGGATGCGCGGCCGGTCGGACAGTTCGTTGATCTGTTCGCAGAAGGTGGCGAGCAGGCCGGTGTCGATCTGGAAGAGGTCGTCGCGCGGATAGGATTCCAGCGTGTTGATCAGCATCTTGCCGGAATGGCTCTTGGGGTCGTAGCCGAAATGCTCGACGACATGCTCCACCTTGGAACGCAGCAGCGGGATCTGGCTGGCGGCGTGGGTATAGGCGGTGGAGGTGAACAGGCCGACGATACGCAATTCGCCGATGACCTTGCCCTTCTCATCGAAGCGCTTGAGGCCGATATAGTCCATATAGGCGCGCCGGTGCACGACGGACTTCGCATTGGCCTTGGTGACGATGAGGAAATCCGGCCCCTCCAGGAATTCCAGGATTTCCGGTGTTGTCGTCACGGCGTCCTTGCCGAGGCGCAGCACGCGGACGTCGGGATCGGAGAGAATGCCGAGGCCCTCGCCGCCGCGTTCCACCGTGGCATTCGCGCCCTTGCCGGAATAGCTGTATTCCCGCATGCCGAGGAAGGTGAAGTTGTTGCCGCGCAGCCAGTCGAGGAAGGCGAGTGCTTCGCTCTTGCCGGCTTTCTCCTTGGCGAAGCGCTCCAGGTCGCCCCGCGCGCCATCGAGCTTTTCCAGCATGGCGGGCCAGTCGTCCACCGCGAGATGGACCTGATTGAGGACGTTTCTCACGCGCTCGGTGAGGGCCGCGGCTTCTGCCGCCGACATTTCGGGCAGGTGGATCTCGATATGGCTGACCCGCTGGCCGGGTTCGCTTGGCTCGTCCGGCGAAAACAGCTTCGGTGCGGCACCGGGCGCGACAACGAGAATGGGGTGGATCGCCAGAAGGATATCGCGGTAGCTGCTGGTCACCTCGCCCATCACCGAATCGTAAAGGAACGGCTGGTTGCGATCGGTGACGGCGAGGACGGACACCGGCTGGCCCTGCGGCTTCACGTCCGGCAGGGTGGTGACCGTCACGCGCGGTGCGGTGCCGTCCCAGGCTTCCAGCTCGCCCATGGCATGGGCGGAAGCAACCGCCAGCATCGCGCCGGTATAGTGGTCGAGATCGTCCTTGCTGGCACGTCCGAAAAGGATGTCCGGGTTCAGTGTTTTCGCGCCGAGGGCTGCGGCAGCCGCCTTGGCGGCCTCGATATGCTTTTCTCTTTTCATGCTCATCCTGGAACCCCTGGAAATTCCCTCGAATCCGATGCCGGGACGTTAGCAGAAGAAAAAAACGGCGCGATGAAATTTGTGTTTTCCTGAGAAAATTCAATCGATTTTGTCCGAAATAGGTCAGTTATACTGTCGTTTCGACGGGAAATTCATGGATTTTCGTCGGAATGCCGTTTGAAGCGGCTCCAGACCGTATCGGACGTCGGTCTGCATGATGCCTTCTGTCGGTGCCGACGTTGACAGGGCGTGGTGCGGTTTGCCATCACTTTTGCGCAGAAGGGGAGCAGGCCATGGGTGAGAGCGACAAGGGCGCGGTCATCGTCATTTCGAGCCATGTGGTGCGTGGCACGGTGGGCAATCGCGCGGCCGTCTTCGCGCTGGAGACGCTCGGCCATCCGGTCTGGGCGCTGCCGACGGTCATCCTGCCGTGGCACCCCGGCCATGGGAAATCCACGCGCGTCGTGCTGTCGCCGGAAGAGTTCGATGCGATGATCTCCGACCTCACCCAGGCGCCCTGGCGCGGCGAGGTCAAGGCCGTCCTGACCGGCTATCTCGGCAGTGCCGCGCAGGTGCGCTCCGTCGCGCGGCTGGTCGAGAGTCTGCGGGCCGAAAATCCCGATCTTCTCTATATGTGCGACCCGGTCTGCGGCGATGAGAAGGGCCTCTACATCGCCGAGGAGACGGCGGTCGCCATTCGCGACGACCTCATTCCGCTCGCATCGATCGCAACGCCCAACCGGTTCGAACTCGCCTGGCTTGCCGGCGCGCCCTTGGAGACGAACGGGCAGATCATGGAGGCGGCGCTGGCGCTCGGTCCCTCACGCATGCTGGTCACCTCGGCGCTGCCGCTGATGGCCGGCAGTACGGGCAATCTCTATCTGTCCGGCCGCAACGCGCTCTTGGCCGAGCACCGGCTCGTGCCCAACCCGCCGAACGGCACCGGCGACCTGCTGGCCGCCATTTTCCTGTCGCGCCTGATGGAGGATCTGACGGAGGAGCGACGCCTGATGACGGCGACGGCCAGCGTCTTCGAGATCGTTGCGCGCACGGCCAAGCGCGGCGCCGACGAACTCACGCTTGAACAGGACGCATCCAGCATCTCCACGCCGATGGCCATGGTGCACATGCGCCGGCTGATGCATCCGGCGCAGACGCGCAAGACCTGACGCGATCCGGCCTTGCGCGGTGGCCTTCGGGATGGTTTATGCAGAACCGGATGAGGCCATCCGCCAGATCGCACACGGGGTATTCCGACACCATGAACCGCTTTCCCGATCGCCTCCTGAACGGCTACCGCAATTTCATGTCCGGGCGTTATGCCGAGCAGTCGGCGCGTTATCGCGCGCTGGCCGAGACCGGCCAGAAACCCAAGACGCTCGTGGTCGCCTGTTGCGACTCCCGCGCCGCACCGGAGACGATCTTCGACAGCGGCCCGGGTGAACTCTTCGTCGTCCGCAACGTGGCCAACCTCGTGCCGCCCTATGAGCCGGACGGGCAGTTCCACGCCACGTCGGCCGCGCTCGAATTCGCGGTGCAGTCGTTGAAGGTCACGGACATCCTCGTCATGGGCCATGGCCGCTGCGGCGGTATCTCGGCAGCGCTCGATCCGGAAGCCGAACCGCTCTCGCCGGGCGATTTCATCGGCAAGTGGATGGGCATGCTCAAGCCCGTCGCCGAGCAGATCCAGGGTGCGGAAATGCTCACGCAGGGCGAGCGCCAGCGTGCGTTGGAGCGCGTTTCCATCCGCAATTCCATCGCCAATCTCAGGACCTTCCCCTGCGTGCGTATTCTGGAGGAAAAGGGTCGCCTCCAGCTGCATGGCGCCTGGTTCGATATCTCGACGGGCGAACTGTGGATCATGGACGCGGTCACCGGCGATTTCCGGCGCCCGAGCGCATGAAAAAACCGGCGTGGTTGCCCGCGCCGGTTTCATGTCCATGAGTTGGTAGCCCTGCGGCGGCGCGATGCGCCGCGCAGCAAGACGTTCCTCAGTTGCCGTCGATTTCAGCGCCGATGATGGCGATCGCGCGCTGGTAGACGCTTGCGGCGTTCCAGCCCTGAAGCGCGCCGAAGTTCGGCTGGCCGGGCTGGTAGCCCGCGCCCGCGCTCCAGCCGTGGCCGCGCAGGAAGTTGGCCGTGGAGGCCAGCGCGTCGGCCTTGGAGCCGACGAGGTCGATGCGGCCGTTGCCGTCGCCGTCGACGCCGTATTTCAGGACGTTTGCCGGCAGGAACTGCGTCTGGCCGATCTCGCCATGCGCCGCGCCGCGGGCCGTGGTCGAAAGCGTGCCGTTCTGCACGAGCTGTAGCGTCGCGTAGAGCTGGTTGGTGAAGTATTCCGAGCGGCGGCAGTCATAGGCGAGCGTCGCGACGGCGGAGATGGTGTGCTCCTTGCCGAGGAAGCTGCCGAAGCCGGTTTCCATGCCCCAGATCGCCAGAAGCGGGCCGGCGGGAACGCCGTAGCGGGCTTCGATGCGGTTGAACAGCGCCGCGTTCTGCTGCTTCAGGCTCTTGCCGCGGCGAATGATCGCCTGCGCGCCGCGCTTCTGCATGAACTGGTCGAGGGAAAGCTTGAAGCTCTTCTGTCCGCGGTCGGCGCGGATCGTCGCACGGGCATAGCTGACAT
Organism: Shinella sp. AETb1-6; assembly: GCF_009826875.1. Classification (NCBI taxonomy): domain Bacteria; kingdom Pseudomonadati; phylum Pseudomonadota; class Alphaproteobacteria; order Hyphomicrobiales; family Rhizobiaceae; genus Shinella; species Shinella sp. AETb1-6. The sequence goes on from NZ_WUMM01000008.1 coordinate 108,735, forward strand.
TGGCGAAGGCCTTGTCCAGCGTCGAACGGCTGATGCCGCGGCTTGCCGCCTCGCCCTTGAAAGCGTCGATCCAGGCGGGGAACCCGCCCGCGTCGTTGCCACACTTGGCAGCGTGTGCCGCCGCCGGCATCGCCGCGATGGCGATCATTGCGGCCAGAACCTTGCCCGCGCTCTTTGTCATGCCCATCAAGAACCCCGTGATCTCGTCAATACCGCTGCGGGAACATGCCATGCTCCCCTGTTCCTGTCATCGCAACTCGGCGTGAACCGGCCGAGGCCTTCAAGACAAAGCCCCGACTGTTCTTTAACGGAACAACCGGGACTTTTATTGAAACATGATTAAGAGAACGTTGCCATTTCTTGAGAAAGCCGGCCGAACCGTTCCCTTTATCCTGTCAGGCGGCCTGCTTCTTCGCCTTGATCAGGCCGCGGGCAACGAGCAGCTCCGCGATCTGGATGGCGTTGAGGGCTGCACCCTTGCGCAGGTTGTCGGAAACGACCCACATGTTCAGGCCGTTTTCGACGGTCGCGTCCTCGCGGATGCGCGAGATGTAGGTGGCGTCCTCACCGGCGGATTCGTAGGGCGTGATGTAGCCGCCGTTCTCGTGCTTGTCGATGACCTGGCAACCGGGTGCTTCGCGCAGGATCTCGCGCGCCTCGTCGGCGGTGATTTCCTTCTCGAACTCGATGTTGACCGATTCCGAATGGCCGATGAAGACGGGAACGCGCACGGCCGTGCAGGTGACCTTGATCTTCGGGTCGAGCATCTTCTTGGTTTCGGCGAGAACCTTCCACTCTTCCTTCGTGTAGCCGTCTTCCATGAAATTATCGATGTGCGGGATGACGTTGAAGGCGATGCGCTTGGTGAACTTCTTCGATTCGACGGGATCGGCGACGAAGACGGCGCGGGTCTGCTGGAAGAGTTCGTCCATGCCTTCCTTGCCGGCGCCGGAGACGGACTGGTAGGTCGAGACGACGACGCGCTTGATGGTGGCGCGGTCGTGCAGCGGCTTCAGCGCAACGACGAGCTGGGCGGTCGAGCAATTCGGGTTGGCGATGATGTTCTTCTTGCTGAAGCCCGCAATCGCATCCGGGTTCACTTCAGGAACGATCAGCGGAACCTCGGCGTCGTAGCGCCAGGCCGACGAATTGTCGATGACGACACAGCCCTGGGCGCCGATCTTCGGCGAATACTTCTGCGAAACGGTGCCGCCGGCCGACATCAGGCAGATGTCCGTATCGGAAAAATCGTAGTTTTCGAGGTTCTGCACCTTCAGCGTCTTGTCGCCGAAGGAGACCTCGGTGCCCTGCGAACGGGCGGAGGCCAGCGCCACGACCTCATCGGCGGGAAAACCGCGCTCGGAAAGGATGTTCAGCATTTCACGGCCGACATTGCCGGTCGCGCCGGCGACTGCGATCTTGAAACCCATGTCTAAAGCTCTCTTTCTCTGTCTCTCCGCTGGGTCAGGAGGGGAAACCCGTCGGCCATGACGCGGGTTTCGGTCCCCGGCCATACCGGGGAGAGAGCGGTGGCCAGAGACGTCAGACGGTTTTCGTCGTCGTTTTGGCCGTTGTTTTGGAAATCGATACGCAATGACGAACCCGTCCGGCGTTGAAGGCCGGAGCGATCATGCGGGCGATGGAATTTCCAAGGCGAAACATGGCGGTCCCTTTTGCGTGCGTGCTGAATACGCTCATCTGGTGAAGAGTCAAGTGTTCCTTGACGCTCGGCGGCATTCCATCGGCCACCCAGTCTCCATCTAAGGCTTCCACTTAAGTCTTACGCCAAAAGTCATAAGCCGAAAGCAGCGGTGATGTCACAATCTGTTTTCTGTCATCCTTTCATCAGGCGCACCCTGCCCTGTGTTCTCGGGAGGAACACGGGGCCTTTCACGGGCTGCCCGACACGCCGTTTTTGTGGAGGACAATGAAATGGCAAATGTTTCGACCGTGGGCGACGCCAAGGCCGCGCCCATGACGGGCGAGCAGAAGAAGGTGATCTTCGCCTCTTCGCTCGGCACCGTCTTCGAGTGGTACGACTTCTATCTCTACGGTTCGCTGGCCATCTATATCGGCGCGACCTTCTTCAGCCAATATCCGGAAACGACGCGCAACATCTTCGCGCTTCTGGCCTTTGCCGCCGGCTTCCTGGTGCGCCCCTTCGGCGCGCTGGTGTTCGGCCGCCTCGGCGATCTCGTCGGGCGCAAGTACACCTTCCTCGTCACCATCCTGATCATGGGCGTCTCGACCTTCGTGGTGGGCCTGCTGCCCGGCGCGGCCACCATCGGCATCGCGGCTCCGATCATCCTGATCATCCTGCGCATGCTGCAGGGCCTGGCGCTTGGCGGCGAATACGGCGGTGCTGCGACCTATGTTGCCGAGCACGCCCCCCAGGGCCGGCGCGGCTACTTCACCTCATGGATCCAGACGACGGCGACGCTCGGCCTGTTCCTGTCGCTGGTGGTGATCCTTGCGGTACAGTTCATCGTCGGCAAGGAAGCCTTCGCCGAATGGGGCTGGCGCATTCCGTTCCTGCTGTCTGTCGTTCTGCTCGGCGTTTCCGTCTGGATCCGCCTGAAGATGAACGAATCGCCCGCCTTCAAGAAGATGAAGGAAGAGGGCAAGGGCTCCAAGGCACCGCTGACGGAAGCCTTCGGCCAGTGGCGCAATGCCAAGATCGCGCTGCTCGCGCTGTTCGGCGCCGTCGTCGGCCAGGCCGTCGTATGGTATTCCGGCCAGTTCTACGCTCTGTTCTTCCTGACGGGCGTGCTGAAGGTGGACGGCCAGTCGGCCAATATCATGGTCGCCTGTTCGCTTCTCATCGGCACGGGCTTCTTCGTCTTCTTCGGCTGGCTGTCGGACAAGATCGGCCGCAAGCCCATCATCATGGCCGGCCTGCTGCTGGCGATGCTGACCTACTTCCCGCTGTTCAAGGCACTGACCTGGGCCGGCAACCCGGCGCTCGCCGAGGCGCAGGCGACGATCCGCGCGACCGTCACCGCCGCGCCCGGCGACTGCAAGTTCCAGTTCAACCCGACGGGCACGGCGAAGTTCACGACATCGTGCGATATCGCCACCTCGTTCCTCACCCGCAACTCGGTGCCCTATGACGTCGTCACGACGGCGCCGGCCGGCACGCCGGCCACGGTGAAGATCGGCGAGCAGACGATCACGAGCTATGACGCGATCGCTGCCGGCGACCAGGCCAAGGCCCTCGACGGCGCCTTCCAGAAGCAGACCAACATCGCGCTCCACGACGCCGGCTATCCGCTGGTGCGCGGCGCGGCCAAGGTCCCGGACTCCAAGCTCGACGCCTTCGTCGCGGCCAATCCGGAACTTGCGCTCGATGCGACGGCGATCCGCGCCGGCGAGAAGGCGACCACGCCGGTCGCCGACCTGGTCACCGCCAAGCTGTTGACGGCCGAAGAGGCTGCCGGCGCCACCGAGATGGACGTCTACACGATTGCCAATGGCGGCGCCTTCACCATGGTCGCCGACCCCGCAAACGTTAACTGGATCGGCACCATCGCGGTCCTGACCGTCCTCGTGATCTATGTCACGATGGTCTATGGCCCGATCGCCGCGCTGCTGGTCGAACTGTTCCCGACCCGCATCCGCTACACCGGCATGTCGCTGCCCTACCATATCGGTAACGGCTGGTTCGGCGGCCTGCTGCCGGCAACGGCCTTCGCGATGAGCGCGGCCCAGGGCGATATCTACTACGGTCTCTGGTATCCGATCGTCTTCGCAGGCATCACGCTGGTCATCGGCCTTCTGTTCCTGCCGGAAACGAAGGACCGCGACATCCACGCCATGGATTGATCACCCCCTTCCGATCCGCCCATGGCGACCCGGCTCGTGGCAACACGGGCCGGGTTCTTTCATTTCGGGGATGGAAGAAGCGTGGTCAGCCGCGGCCAGCCGTTTTCGCCGAACCGGAAGAGCCATTGCCGGCTCGCGAAGAAAAACGCGGTCGCCACCGCCGTCCAGAGGCCGAGCAGGAGGCCTGCGGCCACGTCGCTCGGATAATGCGCGCCGACGATGACACGCGAGACGCCGATCGTGAGAGCGCCCAGCAGGAAAAGCGGCCGCAGCCGTGGCGCGAGCATGGAAAAGGCGCCGAAAAAGGCCCCGACCGCCGCCGAATGGCCGGACGGGAAGCTGGAATAGAGATCGTCATAGGCGAACGGCGTCAGGCTGTAGGCGCCGTGGTCGGCAAAGAGTTCCGGCCGTGCCCGGCCCACGATCAGCTTGAAAAGATGCACCAGCGCGCTCGTCGCGCCGATGGTCACGAAGAAATAGAGCGCCAGCCATCCCGCCGCCGTCGCCCGCTCTCCCAGCGCATGGTTCCAGCTCACGCGCCCGAGGATGTAAGCGAGGATCACGACCAGCCCGGAGCCGTAGATCATCCAGCGGAAGGTGCCGAAATCCGTGATGTGCCGGTTGAAGGTGACGATGGCGTCCGGAAGCCTCTGCGCGTATTGTGAAATCAACGGATCGAGGGGAAGCAGGGCCACGACGAGCACGGCCGTGGCGGCGAAAATCCAGAGCGAGGAGGTCGCAAGCGATCGGTTCATGGTGGTCCTTTGAAACAGGCGTCGTCTGCATGTGTTCGCCGGTTGTGGCTTTTCAAGGGATGCAAACGAAAAAGCTCCCGGCGCGCTGGCGACGGGAGCCTTTTTGGACCACGCCGGCGATGCCGGCGCGTGTTGTCAGGCGGAGAGTTTCTTGAAGGCGGCGAGGATGGCGTCGCCCATTTCGACCGTGCCGACCTGGCGGCAGCCTTCGGCCATGATGTCGCCGGTGCGCACGCCGCTGTCGAGAACCTCGGCGATCGCCTTCTCCAGGTTGTCGGCCTCGGCGATCATGTTGAAGGAGTAGCGCAGGCACATGGCGAACGAGGCGATCATGGCGATCGGGTTGGCGATGCCCTTGCCGGCAATGTCGGGCGCCGAGCCGTGGACCGGCTCGTACAGCGCCTTGCGCCGACCCTTGACGTCGGGGGCGCCGAGCGAGGCCGACGGCAGCATGCCGAGCGAGCCCGTCAGCATGGCGGCGACGTCGGAGAGCATGTCGCCGAACAGGTTGTCCGTTACGATGACGTCGAACTGTTTTGGCGCACGGACGAGCTGCATGCCGCCGGCGTCGGCGAGCATATGCTCCAGCTTGACGTCGGAATAGGCGCGCTTGTGCGTCTCGGTCACGACCTGGTTCCACAGCACGCCCGACTTCATGACGTTGCGCTTTTCCATGGAGCAGACGCGGTTGTTGCGCGTGCGGGCGAGTTCGAAGGCGACGCCTGCGATACGCTCGATCTCGTAGGTGTCGTAGACCTGCGTGTCGATGCCGCGCTTCTGGCCGTTGCCGAGATCGATGATCTCCTTCGGCTCGCCGAAATAGACGCCGCCCGTCAATTCGCGCACGATGAGGATGTCGAGGCCTTCCACGAGCTCAGGCTTCAGCGAGGAGGCATTGGCAAGCGCCGGGTAGCAGATGGCCGGGCGCAGGTTCGCGAAAAGCTGCAGGTCCTTGCGCAGGCGCAGCAGGCCGGCTTCGGGACGCACTTCATAGGGCACGTCATCCCACTTCGGGCCGCCCACGGCGCCGAACAGGACGGCGTCGGCCGCAAGCGCCTTCTCCATGTCGCCTTCCGAGATCGCCGCGCCATGGGCGTCGTAGGCGCTGCCGCCGACGAGGCCTTCGTCGGTGGTGAAGCCCGCGCCGAGTTCGGCGTTCATATAGGCGATGATCTTGCGGACTTCCGCCATGGCTTCCGGGCCGATGCCGTCGCCGGGCAGAAGGAGGAGGTTACGCGCTGTCATGGGATTGTCCTTGATGTCACGGAATGGTCGCGCGCTTCTTAGCGCAACTTCCGTTCAAGGAAAATCGCCGAAAAGAAAGAATTTTGCGCGATTGCCTCGGCCTTTCGGCTAGGTCCGGCGCAGGGCCGTCACTTCGATCTCGATCAGCATTTCGGGCCGGATGAGATCGCAGACGATCATGGTCGCAGCCGGCCGGACCGTGCCGAAGGTTTTGCCGAGGATGGGAAAGACGCGGTCCGCGAAGGCGGGGTCCGTCACGTAATAATGGCAGCGCACGATGTCTTCGACGGCAAAGCCGGCCTCTGTCAGAACGTCGCTGATGGTGGCAAGGTAGTTGCGCGTCTGATCCTCGACGCTGTCCGGCATGGTCATGGTGGTATAGTCGTAGCCGGTCGTGCCGGAAACGAAGCACCAGTCGCCCTGCACGACGGCGCGCGAATAGCCCGCCGTCACTTCGAAGGGAGAGAGCCGGATGAAATCAGCCGGCGCATGGCATCAAGCCCAGGGGCGCGAGGATGCGGTCTGCTTCTCGAAGCTGTCGATGGCGGTCGCCTTCTCCAGCGTCAGGCCGATGTCGTCGAGGCCGTTCAGCAGGCAGTGGCGGCGGAAGGCATCGATTTCGAAGCCGATGCGGCCACCGTCGGGGCCGGTGATTTCCTGGGCTTCCAGGTCGACGGTCAGGATGGCATTCGCGCCGCGGCTGGCGTCGTCCATCAGCTTGTCCAGGTCTTCCTGGCTGACGACGATCGGCAGGATGCCGTTCTTGAAACAGTTGTTGTAGAAGATGTCGGCGAAGCTCGTGGAGATCACGCAGCGGATGCCGAAGTCGAGCAGGGCCCACGGCGCATGTTCGCGCGAGGAGCCACAGCCGAAATTGTCGCCGGCAACGAGGATCGAGGCGTTCTGGTAGGCCGGCTTGTTCAGCACGAAGGTTTCGTTGAGGCTGCCATCCTCATTGTAGCGCGCTTCGGCGAAGAGACCCTTGCCGAGGCCCGTGCGCTTGATGGTCTTGAGGTAGTCCTTCGGAATGATCATGTCCGTGTCGATATTGACGACGGGGAGCGGCGCGGCGACGCCGGTCAGCTTGACGAACTTGTCCATGCGGAAACCCTCGGAATATGGAAGTCGATTTCGCCAAGCGTTTAAATCAGTTTTCCCGGAATTTGAAGGAAAATCTTGATCGGGGCCGCAAGGACGGCGCCGGGCGCGGAGGCAGGCGCCCGGATATCCTCTTTCGGGAGGACGCCTCTGTCAGAGGTCGATGATCGTGCCGCGGCCGTCGTTCCAGATCCGCGGCTCGCGCTGACCGGCGGTCGCGCGGTCGTTGCGGGCGCGCGCCGTTGCGCGGACCGGAGTCGGCTGGAATTTCGCTGCAAGCAGGGATCCAAGCATCAGGACGGCGGTGATGCCGACGATGGCGAGGCCGACCGAGGCGGCGAATACGATGGTCACGCCGGCGACAAGCATGGCGAAGACGGTGAAGATGATGGAGCGAATGCGCTGCATTTTGATTTGCCCTTTTCTCTGACAAGCAATGTGGGGGGCGATTTTGTCCATTGCAAGGCCGAATCTCATCGTGCTTGCGGGTTGCGACAAAGCGCGTCACAAAGGCACGATGAACAGGACACCGCATCACCATCCGCTTCACTTGCGCCGCTCGCTGTTGAGCGTTCCCGCGGTCAATGCGCGGGCGCTCGCGAAATCCGCGACGCTCGATTGCGACGCGATCATCTATGATCTCGAGGATTCCGTCCTGCCGGAGAAGAAGGCCGAGGCGCGCGCCGCGCTGATCGCGCATTTCGCCGCGCTCGACCGCAGCGACGGGCGCGAGCACGTGATGCGGATCAACCCGCTCGACGGGCCGGACGGCCTGCGCGACCTCGAGGCCGCACTCCAGTGCATGCCCGATGCCGTGCTTCTGCCAAAGGTGTCGGGGCCGCAGGACATCCTCGCGGCTGCCGACTGGTTTTCCGAAGCCGGTGCCGACGACGGACCGCGCCTCTGGGCGATGATCGAGACGGCCGCCGCCCTTCTCAATCTCTCCTCCATCGCCGAGACGGGGCGTACGCAGGGCGGACGGCTGGATTGCTTCGTCGTCGGGCTGAACGACCTGCGCAAGGAAACCGGGATCGCCGATATTGCCGGCCGGCCCTTCCTCGTGCCTCTGCTGCTTCAGGTGGTCGTGGCCGCGCGCGCCTGCGGCCTCGATGTCGTCGACAGCGTCTTCAACGATTTCGCGGACAGCGACGGCCTGGCCGCCGAATGCCGGCAGGGCCGCCAGATGGGGTTCGACGGCAAGATGCTGATCCATCCCGCGCAGATAGCCGCCGCCAATGACGCCTTCGGCGTGACGGAAGCGGAAGCCGCCGAGGCGATCGCCATCGTTGCCGCCTTTTCGGCGCCCGAAAATGTCGGCAAGGCCGTCGTTAATATTGCCGGCCGCATGGTGGAGAAGTTGCATGCCGAGCAGGCGGAGCGTCTGCTCGGCAAGGCCGACCTGATCAACGAGAGAAAGAAAGCATGAAAGTCTACCGATTCCTCACCGGCCCCGACGACGCATCCTTCTGCCACAAGGTCACGCTTGCGCTGAACAAGGGCTGGGAGCTGCACGGCTCGCCGACCTACGCCTACAATGCGGAGGCGAAGATCATGCAGTGCGGCCAGGCCGTGGTGAAGGATGTGCCCGGCAAGGACTATACGCCCGACATCAAGCTTTCGGAGCAATGAGCGCGATATAAGCGGCTGGTGCGTGCACAGCCCAAGCGCTTCAAGCCCGATGCATTCCGGTATCATCGGTCGGGCTTGACCCGCTTCAGGAGGATTGCTCCGCCGCGATCTCCGCGCTCGCCTCGATGCGCTCCATGTCGTCATCCGACAGGCCGAAATGATGGCCGATCTCGTGGATGAGGACATGGGTGACGATGTCGCCGAGCGTTTCCTCGTTCTCCGCCCAGTAATCCAGGATCGGACGGCGATAGAGCGTGATGCGGTTCGGCATTTCGCCTGTCTCGACGGTGAAACGCTCGGTGATGCCGCGACCCTCGAACAGGCCGAGCAGATCGAAGGGCGTTTCGAGCGCCATGTCCTCGAAAACATCGTCGCTGGGGAATTCGGAGATCTCGATGATCAGGTTGCCCGTCAGCGCGCGGAATTCCTCCGGCAGGTGACCGTAGGCCTCGAGCGCAAGGGATTCGAATGTGCTGATAGTCGGGGCGTGGCGGTTGCGCCAATCCTCGGTCTGGTCAATGCGGGCCATGAAGTCTCCTTTGACCGTCATATAGACGATTTCCAGCGTTTTTCGAGGGTTGAATTTGCACGCCGGGCATGCGCGCCGGGCGTCCCTCAAGGCGAGGCGGGACGATTCGTGTCGCCAGACGCGTGGCAAAGGCGGCAGACCGTCTTTTATGCAATAAAACGTGATCGGTCAGTTTGTCGCACGCTTTCACGATTTTTGCCCGCTGGTTTGAGCCGTAAGCGCATGAAAAGACGATATTTTTGATCAAGATTAGAACGACTCTAAGTTTGCGCAGGGCAGCAAGTGATGCGATCATTCTTGACAGTCAATGTCCTCTTTTGCTTAATCCCGGAAACTCAGTGCTTTGCGTATGACGGGCAAGTCGAAATGCTGGTTTGCAGCTGCAATTTCATCACCGAAAAGGACATCGTGGACGTGATCAACGGCCTCCTCGACGAGGACTGTTGGCAGCTCATCGTGCCTGCGAAAGTCTATCACGCGATGCAAAAGCGTGGCCGCTGCTGTGGCTGTTTTCCCAACGTCGTGGACATCATCATCCGCACGACGGAGCAATACCACGCCCGCGGCGACTCGACGGATGCCGAGATTTTTGATTTCATGACCCGCCTCAAACAGTTCCATGAAGAAAACAGGAGAGCGGATCTTGAAAGGCGACACAAGGGTCATCGAGCAGCTTAACGAAGCGCTCTATCTCGAGCTGGGTGCTGTCAACCAGTACTGGCTTCACTACCGCCTTCTCGAGGACTGGGGTTACACGCTTCTCGCCAAGAAGGAACGTGCCGAGTCCATCGAAGAAATGCAGCACGCCGACAAGCTCGTCGCCCGCATCATCTTCCTTGAAGGCCACCCGAACCTGCAAACCGTCGCACCGCTGCGCATCGGCCAGAACGTCAAGGAAGTTCTGGAAGCCGACCTTGCCGGCGAATACGATGCCCGCACGGCCTACAAGAAGTCGCGCGACATCTGTCACGACGCCGGTGACTACGTCACCATGAAGCTGTTCGAAGAGCTGCTGATCGACGAGGAAGGCCATATCGACTTCCTCGAGACCCAGCTGGAGCTGCTCGGCAAGCTCGGCGAGGAAAAGTACGGCCAGCTCAACGCAGCGCCGGCGAACGAAGCCGAATAAGACCGGCCTTCATCCACGCATACGAAAATCCCCGGCTTGCCGGGGATTTTTTTGTCAGGGCGCGAGATAGGCGAAGGTCGCCACGACCTCCTCGTAGACCTTGCGCTTGAACGGAACGATGAGCTCGGGCAGGTCGCGCATGGGCTTCCAGGCCCATTCGTCGAACTCGGCCGTGTGCCCGCCCGGCGGCGGGTTGATGGCGATCTCGCTTTCATCGCCCTCGAAGCGGAAGGCGAACCAGCGCTGCGTCTGGCCGCGATATTTTCCCTTCAGGCCAATGCCGATCAGGTGCGCCGGCAGGTCGTAGTTGATCCAGCGGCCGGCATCGGCGATCAGCGAGACGCTCTTCATGCCGGTCTCTTCGTAGAGCTCGCGGTACGCGGCCTCCAGCGGGTCCTCGCCCTCGTCGATGCCGCCCTGCGGCATCTGCCAGAGCTGCGGCGAGCCGTCATATTCGGAATTGCCGACCGCGAGCCGGTGACCGGCCCAGACCTTGTTTTCGGCGTTCAGCACCATGATGCCCACACAGGGGCGGTAAGGCAGGTCCTCGGCCCTGACCACCTTGTCCTTTTCCTTGCCCATCGGGAGTTCCTATCGTTTGGCGGGAATGTCTGCGAGCGATGCGACGCCGACGATCTCGATGCCGCGCGTGCCGGCTTCCTCGCACCATTCGCGGATGGCGTCCACACTTTCGTCAAAGGCCGAGGCGATGCCGATCGCGGTGCCGTTGCGCCGTGCGATGCGTTCCAGCTCATCGAGCTTCTTCAGGACGGCCGTGCGCGAGAGATCGGCGTCGAGCTGGAGGTCGGCAAAGGCATGCGGTGCGGAGACGGCGCCGGCAATGGTGCCCGAAAGCGACTGGGCGGAGCTGGCATCGTCCAAGAAGAGCAGGCCGCGGCTTGCCACGTCGCGCATCACGGGCTCCAGCGCGTCGGCGCTGGAGAGGAAGCGGCCGCCCATGAAATTCACGATGCCGGTATAGTTGGTGATCCGCGCCATCGCGCGGTGCAGCTCGGCGAGGTTCTGCGCCTCGCTCATGTCCGTGCGCAGCGTGTAGGGGCCGGGATCGTTCTGCGGATAATCGAAGGGTTCGAGCGGCAATTGCAACAGGATTTCGTGGCCGGCGCGCCGCGCCTCCTGCATCCAGCGCTGCAGGCTGTTGCCGCTGGCGGCAAAGGCCAGCGTCACCTCGCCCGGCAGTTCGCGGATGGCGCGCTGCGTGCCCGTCTGGCTGAGGCCGAGGCCGCCCACCACGATGGCGATCCGCGTGCCGCGCGCGCCCGACCATGGGCGGGCATACTGGTCCATCGGGCGCGTGCCGTCGAGACCGATGACCGGGATCTTGCCGTCGGAGGTGTCTTCCAGGAGATCTTCGTTCGGGAAGGCTGCCGTGCGGGCATCCTGGCCGACACGGTTTGCCTCGAGGATGACGGGACCGGTGCCGTCGCGCGTGCCGGGCGCATATTTGCGCACGACGCTTCCGTCGTCGGTGACGGTTTCCTCGACGCGTGCGCCGGAGAGGCCGTTGGCCCTGCGCACGCCGTCGCCGGGCTCAGCGGCCTTCCGGTCGGGCCCGGCATCCGCCGTTTCGATGGTTTCAGCGGGGACGGCAAACGGTTCCGTGCGCAGGCCGCTGGGCGCCAGCGCCGTCCAGCCGGACAGTCCGATCAAACCCGCGACGGCCAAAGCAGACACGACCCTGCCGGCGGGGAACCGTGACGGTCCCTTCCGTCCGGGCCTCGCCTTGCGGTCCTGGCCGAGAGGTGCGTGAATGTCTGTGCCCAAGGTCAGTCCGCGCTGGCCGGAAGGTGCGTGAAGACAGGGCCCGCGCGGTGACGGGCCCTGCGAATGCGACTTACTGCTTCAGCTCGGCCTTTTCCGGATTGGCCGGGAAGGACGGGTCGGACTTCTGGCCACGCAGCAGTTCGAGCGCGTATTGAAGCTGGACGTCGTCCTTGGCTTCCGGCGGCACGTAAGCGGAGGAGCCGGAGCCCGCTTCCGTCTCGCTCTGGCCCTGGATATGGCCGCGCAGGCTTGATTCGGCCGCGTTCTCGATCTTGCCCTGCAATTCCGGCGGCAGCGGCTGCTCGACGGTAATGTCGGGCGTAATGCCGGTGCCCTGGATCGATTTGCCCGACGGCGTGTAGTAGAGCGCCGTCGTCAGGCGAAGCGCGCCGGCGTCGCCCATCGGGATGATGGTCTGGACCGAACCCTTGCCGAAGGAACGCGTGCCGAGCACGGTGGCGCGGCGCAGGTCTTGCAGCGCGCCGGCGACGATTTCCGAAGCCGAGGCCGAGCCGCCGTTGATCAGCACGACGACCGGCTTGCCGTCGGTGATGTCGCCAGGCGTCGCGTTGAAGCGGCGGGTTTCGTCATCGTTGCGGCCGCGCGTCGAAACGACTTCGCCGCGCTCCAGGAAGGCGTCGGAGACGTTGATCGCCTGGTCGAGCAGACCGCCGGGGTTGAGGCGCAGGTCGAGCACGTAGCCCTTCAGCTTGTCGGCCGGAACCTCTTCCTTGATCTTGGTGATCGCGGCTTCGAGATCGTCATAGGTCTTCTCCGTGAAGGAGATGACGCGCAGGTAGCCGACATTGTCCTCGACACGCGACTTGACGGCCCTGACAGCGATGATGTCGCGCTTGATCGTCAGTTCGATCGGCTTGTCGGCGCCCTTGCGGATCAGCGTGAGCTTGATGGGCGTGTTGACCGCGCCGCGCATCTTCTCGACGGCGTCCTCAAGCTTCAGGCCGCGCACGTCCTGTCCGTCGATCTTGGAGATGAAGTCGCCGGCCAGAACGCCCGCGCGCGAAGCCGGCGTATCGTCGATCGGCGTGATGACCTTGACGAGCTCGTCTTCCATCGTGACCTCGATGCCGAGGCCGCCGAACTCGCCCTTGGTCTGGGTGCGCATGTCCTCGGCATCCTTGGCATTCATGTAGGACGAGTGCGGGTCGAGCGAGGTCAGCATGCCGTTGATGGCATTCTCGATCAGTTGGTCTTCCTTCGGCGGCGTCACATACTGGGCGCGCACGCGTTCGAAGACATCCCCGAAAATGGAAAGCTCGCGATAGGTCGACGAGCCGGCGGCTTCCGCGGGCAGCGTAACCGTGTTGATGACGCTCATGGCCGTGGCACCCATGAGTGCACCGACGATAACAAGTGAAGCCCTACGTATCATTGCGTGCCTTTCCAGAAATTTTGGCGGACCACCACGGCCGGGAATCAACCGGTTTTCCGTTCTTTCGAAACTCAATGTAAAGTGTCGGCTTGTCCGTTTCCAGCGTCAAAGCGTTCACACTTGCGATCCTCTTTTCGCCCATCACGGCGAGCGGCTCTCCCGCCACGACGAACTGGCCTTCCCGCACGTTCACCTTGTCCATGCCGGACAGGACGAGGTGGTAACCCTCCCCCGCGTTCAGAATGATCATGCGTCCGTAACTGCGAAACGTCCCGGCAAAGACGATCCATCCGTCGGCAGGGGCCGTGACGAGCGCGCCGGGATTGGTGGCGAGCGTCAGCCCCTGGGAATCGTGGCCGGTTCCGTCGGCGTCGCCGAATTGGCGCAACGGGTCGCCTGCCACGGGATAATCGAGTTTTGCCTGCAACTGTGAAAATTCATATGCGGGAGCAATGCGGTTTTTGTCGGGCACGCTGTCGCGCGCCAGCGCCCTCGCCTTCTCCCGCTCGGCCTCGCTCAGGCCGCGCCGTTCCTCTTCCTTGGCGCGGGCGAGCGCGGCGGCATCACGCACCGAGCCGATCTCCTTCTCCAGGCTGCCGATCAGGCCTTCCAGGCTCGTCGCGCGGCCGGCCAGCTCCTCCGCGCGCCGCTTTTCGGCGGCAAGCGTGCGGTTGTTGGTTTCCGTCAGCGCCTCGTTCTGGGCGACCAGCAGTTCCGAGCGTTTCTCCTCGTCCAGCCGGATCTGCATGGCGTCCGTCAGTTCGGTCTTTTCGCGGTCGATGTCGCTCTTGATGTCCATTAGCGCGGCGAGATCGTCGATCAGCGCATCGGTTTCCTTGCGGATGCCGGGCACGACCGCACCGAGCAGGATGGCGCTGCGCACGGAGGCCAGCGCGTCGTCGGGCGTCACCAGCAGGGCGGGCGGCGGATTGCGGCCCATGCGCTGCAAGGCGGCGAGAACCTCGGCCAGCACGCCGCGCCGCTCGTGCAGCGAGGCGCGCACGCCCGCCTCCTGTTCACGCATGCCTTCGAGCCGCTTTTCGCCGGCGAGAATCTTCTCCTCCATCTGCTTGCGCAGGGCGGCGGACTGGACGATGGCGTCGCGCAGGGTCTGGCGCGACTTGTCGAGCCGGGCGATCTCCGCCTCCAGCTCTTTCGTCTTTTCCTCGGAAACGCTGATGGACTGGGAGAGCGATTCGAGTTCGCGGCGCGTGCTGTCGCGGCGAAGGGCGAGGGCCGCGGCGGGATCCGGTTCGACACGGGGCAGCGAACCGGTCTTTTCGGTCGTGACGACCGTCTCGTCCGGTTCGGCGAGGACGGGATGGGTGAGCGCCGCCACCAGGAGCACAGCCGACAGCATTGCCGGCCGCAGCAGGCGGCTGACACCTTCACCGGGATGGGCTGTGCCGGTTTTCCTCATCGTCTTCCGAACATCCGTTCCCTTCGCTCTATGCTGATTTGCGGACTTCGCCAAGAAAGAGCGCCAAAAATAGGGCTGGCGGCACAGTGCGCGGTCAGGCTTGCGCGGCCATGGCGCGTGCGTCAGCTGCGATGATAGGGGTGGCCGGAAAGAATGGTGACGGCGCGGTAGAGCTGCTCGGCCAAAAGGATGCGCACGAGCTGGTGTGGCCAGGTCATCTTGCCGAGGCAGAGTGTTGCGTCCGCGCGGTCGTAGAGGGCGGGATCGAGCCCGTCGGCGCCGCCGATCGCGATCATCAGCTCGCGCTTGCCGGCATCGCGAAAGCCGCCGAGAAGAGTGGCGAAGCCGGGCGAATCGAGCGACTTGCCGCGCTCGTCGAGCAGGATCAGCACGGCGCCGTCAGGCAGCGCCTTTTCCAGCATCGCCGCTTCCTCGCGCTTTCGCGTATCGGCGTTGCCGGCGCGGCTTTCGCCGACCTCCGTCATCTTGCCGAGTTCGAGGCCGATCGCCGGGCCGGCCTTGGCGAAACGGTCGATATAGCGGGCCGCAAGATCCTTCTCAGGGCCGGCCTTGAGCCGTCCAACCGCAAAAAGTCCCACCCGCATCGCCGAAGCCCTGTCCGTTGTCGTGGTGCGGCGATCTCTACGCACGCACCGCTCTTCCTCGCCGGACAGGCGCCCGGCGTTATGTCAAAGCGCAGGTCTCGCGCAAAACCGCATCGCGTTCTTGCCGGATCCGCTCAGTGAACCGTACCGTCCTCGATTTCGGGAGCCGCCCACATCCGTTCGATGTTGTAGAACTCCCGGATTTCCGGCCGGAACACATGGATGATGATATCGCCCGTGTCGATCAGCACCCAGTCGCCGGCTTCAAGGCCCTCGACGCGGGCATTGCCCAGGCCTTCGTCCTTGAGATCGGAGATGAGGTGATCGGCGATCGCCATCACATGACGGTTCGAGCGTCCGGACACGACCACCATGTAGTCGCCCAGCGCCGATTTCCCGGCAATGTTGATGGACACGATATCTTCTGCCTTCGAGTCCTCGAGACTGGCGAGGACCAGTTGAAGGGCACGGTCGGCTGCATCGTCGCTGCGTCCCGCGCTCTTGGAGAAAACGCCATAGACGTTCCCCTTTGCGTGCACTGTTGTCAGGTTCGTTCCTTTCTGGATCAGAACAGCACGTCCCGTACCGGCAAAGCGCGCCGATACCTGCCAAATGTAGGCATCAATGGGTATCGGTTTCAAGACGTCACTTCTGAGGGATGGTTTTATCTAGGTCGGTGCGCGTGCGCAGGGCCGTGGAACTGAGCGCCGAGCGCGGCCCGTGGATGAAGGTCCAGGCGGGTGCGCGCCGGCCCGGCAGCGTCATGGCGTCCTCTTCGTCGACGCGGGCATAGTCGAAGGTCTTGGCCATGCGCGAGGAGAGATAGGCGAGCGTCGAGCCCGGCCGGTCGATGACGGCGATGGGGAAGGTGCGGGCGATCTTCCGCCAGTTCTGCCACTTGTGGAATGTCGCGAGATTGTCCGCGCCCATGATCCAGACGAAATTCACCCCACGGTTCAGCGCCTGTACGCGCTCCAGCGTCTTGGCAGTGTAGCTCTGGCCGAGCCGTTTCTCGAAGGCCGTCACCTTCACACGCGGCCCGGGCGCCATGGCCTCGCTCATGCGGATACGCTCTGCGAGCGGCGCAAGCTGCTTGTGGTCCTTCAGCGGGTTTCCGGGCGTCACCATCCACCAGAGCTGGTCGAGACCGAGCCGGCGCAGGGCCGTTTCGGCCACGAGCGCATGGCCCTCGTGCGGCGGATTGAAGGAACCGCCGAACAGGCCGACCGCCATGCCTTTCTCGACATGGGGCATTCTCAGATAGCGTTCTTCGACCGCGTCCGACGTCACCTCAGGGCCGCACCTGTCCGGTGCCGCGCACTCGGTACTTGAAGGAGGTGAGCTGCTCGACGCCGACGGGGCCGCGCGCATGCATCTTGCCGGTGGCGATGCCGATCTCGCCGCCCATGCCGAATTCCCCGCCATCGGCGAACTGCGTGGAGGCATTGTGCAGCAGGATCGCCGAATCGATCTCGGTGAAGAAGCGCTCGACCACGCCGGGGTCGTCGGCGATGACGGCCTCCGTATGGGCGGAAGACCAGCGGTTGATGTGCTCGATGGCGCCCGAGATACCGTCGACCAGCGAAACGGAGATGATCGCGTCGAGATATTCGGTCGACCAGTCCGCCTCGGTCGCCGGCACGAGATTGGGGATGCACGCGCGGATCTCGTCCGTCGCCCGGACCTCGCAACCGGCGGCCAGCAAGCCTTCGACCAGCGGGGCAAGATGCGTATCGGCCGCGGCGCGGTCGATCAGCAGCGTTTCGGCGGAGCCGCAGACGCCGGTGCGGCGCATCTTGGCGTTCAGGACGATGTCCCTTGCCATTTCCAGCCTGGCGGATTTGTCGACATAGACATGGCAGAGGCCTTCGAGATGCGCGAAGACCGGCACGCGGGCCTCGCTCTGCACGCGCGCGACGAGGCTCTTGCCGCCGCGCGGCACGATCACGTCGATGGCGCCGCCGAGGCCCGACAGCATGGCGCCGACGGCCGCACGATCCGTCACCGGCACATACTGGATGGCGTGCTCCGGCAGGCCGGCGGCCTTGAGACCGGCGACCAGGCAGGAATGGATAGCCTGCGATGAATTCACGCTGTCCGACCCGCCGCGCAGGATCACGGCGTTTCCGGCCTTCAGGCACAGCGCGCCGGCATCCGCCGTCACGTTCGGGCGGCTCTCGTAGATCACGCCGATGACGCCGAGCGGCGTGCGCACGCGCTCGATATGCAGGCCGTTCGGCCGGTCCCATTCGGCAATGACGTCGCCGACCGGATCCTTGAGGCCGGCAATGTCGCGGATGGCAGAGGCGATGCCTTCGATGCGCTCGGGCGTCAATATCAGCCGGTCGAGGAAGGATGCTGCGACGCCGCTTTCCTTCGCCTTGGCAAGGTCGAGCGCATTGGCGGCAAGGATCGCGTCGCGGTTCGCCAGGATCTCGGCGGCCATGACTTCCAGCGCGCGGTTCTTCTCTTCCGCGCTGGCGATGGAAAGCGGACGGGCGGCGGCGCGGGCATTGCGGCCGATCGTGTCCATCAGGGCGTCGATATCGGTCCTGACCTGGTCAAGCATGGCTCAAATCCTTCCCTGCCTCGGCAGCGGCCGGCACGGCAAGGCCGGTCACCACGAGGTCGTCCCGGTGCACCATGGCGGCGCGGCCGGCATAGCCCAGAATGGCGGCGATATCCGCCGATTTCTTGCCGACGATCAGCCGCGCCTCGTCGGCATCGTAGCCCGCGAGGCCGCGGGCGATCTCGCGGCCGTTCGTGCCGTAGATCGAAACCGTGTCGCCGCGCGAAAACGACCCCCATACGCCGCGCACGCCGGCGGGCAGCAGGCTCTTGCCGGCGCTGAGTGCTGTTTCCGCACCCGCATCGATTTCCAGCCGTCCGGCCGGCTGCAATTGCCCGGCAATCCACGTCTTGCGCGCGGTCACAGGCGACCCCGACGGTGCAAACCACGACGAGCGTGCGCCCTCTTCGATGGCGCGCAGTGGATGGTCGACCTTGCCCGAGGCGATGATCATGGCGCAACCCGCGCCCGTTGCGATCTTGCCGGCGTCGATCTTGGTGCGCATGCCGCCGCGCGACAGTTCCGACGCCGCACCACCGGCCATCGCCTCGATTTCCGGCGTGATGGCCGGGATGATCTCGAGGAATTTCGCGTCGGGATCGAGATGCGGCGGTGCCGTATAGAGCCCGTCGATATCCGACAGCAGCACCAGCAGGTCGGCGCCCGTCATGGTGGCGACGCGGGCGGCTAGCCGGTCGTTGTCGCCATAGCGGATTTCCGTGGTGGCGACCGTGTCGTTCTCGTTGATGATCGGCACGGCCCGGAGTTTCAGGAGCTGGTTGATCGTCGCGCGCGCATTGAGGTAGCGGCGGCGCTCCTCGGTATCGCCCAGCGTCAGGAGGATCTGGCCGGCGACGATAGCGTCGGCCGAAAGGCTTTCCGACCAGGCGCGCGCCAGCGCGATCTGGCCCACGGCGGCGGCGGCCTGGCTTTCCTCCAGCTTCAGGGCACCAGAGGGCACCTTCAGCACGGAACGGCCGAGCGCGATGGCGCCGGAGGAGACGACGAGAACCTCGGTGCCGCCGGCCTTCAATGCGGCAATATCCTTGCACATCGCATCGAGCCAGGCCTTCCTGAGGCCGCTTGCGCGGTCGACAAGCAGCGCCGAGCCGATCTTGATCACAATCCGGCGGTATTTTCCGAGCGGTTTGCGGTTCCTGGTCATCTCAGTCGTCGGATCCGGCATTCTTCGATTGAACGATGACGTCGCGGAGCGCACGCAGCGTGCCGACCATGCCGACATTGGCGACGGCGGAAAGCTGCAGCACGGGCTGGCCGCAGGCCTTCTGCAGCGCCTTGGACTTCTTCTTCAGCTCGTCCTCGTCGAGCAGGTCGATCTGCGAGAGCGCCACGATCTCCGGCTTGTCGGTGATTCCGCCGCCATAGGCTTCCAGCTCGTGCTTCACCGTCTTGTAGGCCTTGGCGACATCCTCCTCCTGGGCGGAGACGAGGTGCAGCAGCACGCGCGTGCGCTCGACATGGCCGAGGAAACGATCGCCGAGGCCCACGCCGTCATGGGCGCCTTCGATGAGGCCGGGAATGTCCGCCAGAATGAACTCGCCGCCGTCGATGGTGGCGACGCCCAGATTGGGATGCAGCGTCGTGAACGGATAGTTGGCGATCTTCGGCCGCGCGCGCGTGCAGGTCGCGAGGAAGGTCGACTTGCCGGCATTGGGCAGCCCGACGAGACCGGCATCGGCAATCAGCTTCAGCCGCAGCCAGATGGTCTTTTCCTCGCCCTCCAGGCCGGGATTGGCCCAGTTCGGCGCCTGGTTGGTCGAGGATTTGAAATGCGCGTTGCCGAAGCCGCCATTGCCGCCGGCGGCCAGCTTGAAGCGCTGTCCTTCCTGCACGAGATCCACGATCAGCGTCTCGTTGTCTTCCTCGAATATCTGCGTGCCAACGGGCACCTTCAACGTCACGCTCGCGCCGTTCGCGCCGGTGCGGTTGCGGCCCATGCCGTGCGTGCCGATCGTCGCCTTGAAGTGCTGCTGGTAACGGAAGTCGATCAGCGTGTTGAGGCCGTTGACGGCCTCCACCCACACGTCGCCGCCGCGTCCGCCGTCGCCGCCGTCGGGGCCGCCGAATTCGATGAATTTTTCGCGGCGGAACGAGACAGCCCCTGCCCCGCCGTCGCCGGACCGGATATAGACTTTTGCTTCGTCCAGGAACTTCATCGGCTCGCCGTTCGCTTTACTCTGATCAATATGGTCATTTTGCCGTCTTCGATATAGCCGCTTCCCGCAGAGGTCAAAGACTATCGTGAAATTCGTCAGCTATAACATCCAGTACGGGATCGGTCTCGACGATCGACTCGACCTGCCGCGCATCGTCTCCTCGATCCATGGCGCCGACATCATCGCGTTGCAGGAAGTGACACGCAACTTCCACCGCAATGGCGGCATCGACATGGTCGCCGAATTGCAGACCCTGCTGGCGAACCACTACTCCGTCTTCGGTTCGGTCTGTGATCTCGACGCAGGATCGGCCATCGAGAAGGGCCGTGTGGTCAATCGCCGCTTTCAGATCGGGAACATGATCTTCTCCCGCTGGCCGATCCTTTCGACCCGTACCATCCTGCTACCGCGCACACGAACCCTCGACAAGTTGAATACACAGCGCGGCGCCACCGAAGCGGTCATCGCCACACCGGGCGGCGCGCTCCGCGTCTATTCCGTGCATCTCGACCATGTGCACCGCGACGAGCGCATCGCCCAGATCCGGTATCTCAAGGACCGCGCCCAGCTCTACGGCTTCGAGGGCGGCGCGATTTCCGGCGCCCATGAACTCGGCCTGCCCGAACCGCCGGTGCCGGAGGACTATGTCCTGATGGGCGATTTCAACATGGTGCCGGAATCGCCCGAATATTGCGAAATGGTCGGCGGCGTCGATCCGCTTTATGGCCGCCAGATCCGCGCCGGCAACCCGGTCGATGCGATCGCCGGCCTCGGCAAGCGCCATGCCGCGAGCTTCAGCTGGATCAATCCCCAGGACCATGCCGACCGCATGTTCCTCGATTACTGTTTTCTCAGCCACGGCCTCGTGGAGCGCTTGACGGATGCCTGGGTCGACGAGACGGCCTTCGGCTCCGACCATATGCCCGTCTGGTTCGAATTGTCGTAAAGCGGCAGTTTTCCCAGCTTCGGCTGAAGCACTACCCCTCTCCTCCGTCATGGTCGGGCTTGACCCGACCATCCACCGCCGCGGGCGCCGCGTGGATCCTCGGGTTGAACCCGAGGATGACGAAAGAGAGGTGGGCGGATGTCTCCGCCCCGCTTGGTTGTCACTGCCTTGGCATCGCAGGGCGAAAATCGCCCGGCGCCAGCACGGTCTCGAGATGCGGCACCATGGCGGCGCGCGCGACGCTGAAGACGTCGCTGCAACCGGTGATGCGGAAGCCCGCCTTTTCCTGCACGCGAAGAGACGCGAGGTTGTCGGCGAAGATGCCCGAGTGGATTTCCGTGCCCGGCATGCGCATCAGGAAGCGGGCGATGGCCGCGTGCACGGCCTCGCTCATATAGCCGCGCTGCCAGTAGAAGCGGTTCAGCCAGTAGCCGATTTCCCAGCCTTTGCTCCGTCTCTCGAAGGAAACGCAGCCGATATGCACGTCGTCGCCGGCGGTGATGGCGAAGGCCCAGCCATCGTTGAGATCGGTGGTCGCCACGGCAAGCCACTCGGCGGCATCCTGCCGGTCATACGGGGCGGGAACCCGCGCCAGCATGCGCGAGACCTGGAAGTCGGCAAGCGACTGGGCGATGGCGTCGGCATCGGACATGCGGTGCGGGCGCAGCACCAGGCGCGCCGTCGTGATGGTCGGGCAGGGGCCGGGCCCGGCGGTGCGGGCCCGTTCGACGGAGGTTTGCATGGCGTTCATCGCATGCCTCCCCAGCTCTTCAGCGAGACCCAGGTCTTGCGGTCGAGCCGGTACCACTCCACGGGCACCATGCCGCCGACGGCAAGGCTCTGCACCATGCCGGTCGCCTGGAACTGGAAGCCGCACTTCTGGATGACCCGCCGCGAGGGGATGTTCATGACCCGGCAGCGCGCGTCGATCTGTTCGATGTCGCGGGTGCGGAAGACCATGTCGATCAGCGCATGGGCCGCTTCCGTGACATAACCCTGGTTCCAGTAGGGTTCGCCCAGCCAATAGCCCAGCTCGACCGTGCGTCCGTCGTCATGCGGCTCGATCCCGCAGCAACCGAGGAAGGCGCCGTTGTCGGCTTTCGTAATGGCATAGACGCACTTGCCAATCGCGCCGTCGCGCGTGCGTCGCACGAAATCGGCGGCGTCCGCAACCGTGTAGGGGTGCGGCATGCGGGCGACCATGTTGGCGATATTGGCGTTGTTGGCGAGATGGGCAAGGGCGTCGATGTCGTCTTCGTGCGGGGCTCTCATGACGAGCCGCGGCGACAGCAAGATCGGGCAATCGGTCCTCGACCGTTCAGGCCTTGGCCTTTCCTGGGGAGACCTTGATTGGTCTTCCCGCAACAGTTCGGTTTGCATGTTCAGTCCTCCAGAACGAAAAAGGGAGATAAGGTCTTGCCTCATCTCCCTTTTTCTTCTTCAGGCCTGAAACCTGTCGCGCCAGCCGGGTCGATGAGACGCCGGCTGTTTTAGAGCGCTACCGGCTTATTCCGCTGCTTCCGCTTTCGGGGCCACAGACACGTAAACGCGACCGTTGGCCTTCGTACGGAAATTCACATTGCCAGCCGTGAGAGCGAAGATCGTGTGATCCTTGCCGAGACCGACATTGGCACCGGGATGCCACTGCGTACCGCGCTGACGCACGATAATGTTGCCTGCGAGCACGGCTTCGCCGCCGAACTTCTTCACGCCAAGACGCTTGGACTCGGAATCGCGACCGTTGCGCGAGGAACCGCCAGCTTTTTTGTGTGCCATGGGAGTTCTCCTTTACCTGTCCGGGTTATTCGGCTGCTGCAACGGCTTCGGCTTCAGACTTCTTGGAAGCCTTCTTTGCCTTGCCGCCGGCGGCTGCGATGTCGATGATACGGACAGTCGTGTTGTGCTGACGATGACCGCGCGAACGCTTCGAGTTCTGGCGACGACGCTTCTTGAAGGCGATGACCTTCTTGGCGCGGCCGTGCTCGACGACTTCTGCGGTGACGATCGCGCCTTCGACGAAGGGCGCACCGATCGTCGCATCGGCGCCGACGCCGACCATCAGCACTTCGGTGAATTCGATCTTTGCACCAGCGTCGCCCGACAGCTTTTCAATTGTCAGAACGTCGTTGGCGGCCACGCGGTACTGCTTACCGCCGGTCTTGATGACTGCGAACATTTTGTATCCTTTCATGTTCGTGCCGGCTCTGCGCCCTGGGGCACGGCCGTCTTTTTATCAGTCGACAGGGATGGCGATGCATTGGCGCATCACCGGCTCGGGTGGTTCCGCAGAACGCGGCGCCGAAAAATCAGGCCGCTCGGCAAAAAGAACCATGTCGCGGCACGGGCGAGACCCATGCCACAGCACCTTGCGCAATAGGTGAGGGGCGGGAAACTGTCAAGGGAATTTCCGTCACCATGACAAATAGATGACCTTTCAACGGTCAAGGCCTCTTGCCAGCCTGCACGACACCCGCTATGTACCGCCCGCGCCTCAAAGGTGCCGACCGACATCCGGAGAGGTGGCAGAGTGGTCGAATGCACCGCACTCGAAATGCGGCATACCTGCAAGGGTATCGTGGGTTCGAATCCCACCCTCTCCGCCATCATGGACCTTGAGTTGCCAGTGGCTTGCCTCTGGCATTCGCTTTCTGTTGGTCTTCGGGCCCTGGTGCTCGATTTAGCTAGGGCCACACGTGGGGCACTTCTAACACCTCTGATAAGACATGATTTTATCAAGCAACGGGAATTTGCGTCTTGGTGGCGGGGACCTTGCCAACACCCAAGGCAAGTGATAGTTGAATTTTCGCGACGGTAGCTCAGCAAGGTAGAGCGCACGGTGTTTCACCGTGAGGTCCCCGGTTCGATTCCGGGCTGTCGAAACGTTGTCACTAAATGGCTGCGTTTCGACAGCCCGGGTTGGAAGAGTGGATCAGGCAAGTTGCAATAAAGTATTTGGCGCACAGACTCAAAATGTTAGGGCCCTCAGTGGGGCGAGAGTCCAGCTGTCACGCGCGATAAATGACGCGTTGAAGCAGAAGAATTACGCCACTGTCGGGGTGCTTTCTAAAAGCTTGGCTCTTGTCTTCTGCGCTTGGGTAGAAGCCAGCTTCTCAAAGCTCATTCATACACCACATGGCTTTACTCTTGATGAGATCGCAACCATTAAACAGGCGATTTCCTCGGGCAGCGTCGTTTCAGGGTGGGAGCGAGCGATCCAGATCGCAATGACAGATCACGATGCCGCAAAAAGCAATTTTGATGCGAACGATAGCCAAAAACTGAGCGATCTGGTCGATCGATTTGTGAAGAGGCCAAGTCTTCTTAGAAATAAGATCGCTCATGGCCAGTGGATAGTTGCTCTTAACGGTAAAAATACTGATATTAATTCAGATGTGACGAACGATATATCAGAAATTAATTCTGTAATGATCGACACATGGTTTGAATGCCAAGAAAAATTGATTGAAATAGTTGAGCATCTTATTCATTCACCCAACAAAGCGTTTATAAAAACATATCGCGCTCGCGTGGACCAACTTGAGCAGCTCTATCAGGAGCGCCAAACTTGGACAGATGAAACCAAAAGAGCGAAACTACTTGCCAGGCGCAGAGGGGCCTTAGAGACTACTGCAGTAGTTTAAGGCTTGCCGCATTTACCGAATGGCTCGGCTCACCTTATGCACCCCGTCTCGCTTATCGTGCCACGACGCTGAGGTGCCGGGATAACCCTTGGCACCTATCCGGGGCTGTCCTACGCGTGACCTTCAATATCCGTTGGAGATCACATGGCAACGATCAGAAAGCTCAGGGGACGCTGGCAGGCTTATTCCAGACTGATAACCTTAGCCGGCGAGAATGTCTCCAGCTTCTTTATGCCGGATACCATTTCCTTGCCGAAGACGGGCGAGCCGATTGCACCTTTCAGCCAGCACTCTCGTTTAGGCTTGATGTATGTGAACGCGATGCAAAGCGCTTCGTCTACGCAGGCCAATCGACAGGCGAGGGGCGTTTTCGCCGACTGATGCGGACGTCGTGAAAGATCACCGCCCGGCAGATCGACATTGTCAAACAGCGCGGTTTGAGGGTCGATGACGCCCATTGTGAAAGCTGATGGATCTGCCTCGGCTCCGCTCAGGAATCGCCCTGAGAAAGCTACGCTGTTTCCATCGGCTCGGCCGGCGCTCGACTTCAGGAAGCAGTTCGGTCCCTTCCTGAGCCTTGGATTCGTATTAAAGGTGAACGCCTTGCACTGACCGTCCATTACTAGGCAGCTATTAGCGCATGCCGCAGCATCATCGACACGAATAGAGGAGATGTCGTCACCGAACAGATCGAGGCCGGTGTAGATGGCTATTCGGTTTGGTCGCTTGGTGAACTCTTCGATCGGGGAAAGTGCCGTATCTCGAGGCAGGCTGGCTTGAAGCGAGTCTGGTGTTGGCTGATCAGAAGTGGCAGGTTGTTTGTCGGACGAGTTGCCTCCATCGATAGGCTTGGTGGTCGTTCGCGGATCTTGACTGGATCCGGCCAATTCATTCGATCGCTGGCTAGCATTTCGGTTCAACCCGTAACGTGCAATCTCATCTTGACTGAATACGTGCATGTCATCAGGCGGAGTCTTGAACATGACGTGCATCACGTCCATCGGCGTGCCGAAGCGGTTCAGCACTTCAATAATGTCCGATATCGCCAGCTGTGCGCCGACGAGATCAGACGAGCCGGAGGAGATCTGGTGGACGCCCAGGTCGCCATCGGCCTTTCTTTCAGCACCTGCAAGAAAGACGAAGGCGCATGCCGAGAAGCATTTGCTGCCACTCGGGATATAGGTGGCCAACTTACGTTGATGGATGTCGTCTGCGATGAGCAGACCGATCTGAACGTTACCGCCGGGACTGTTGAGGATAATTAGCTTTGCTTCCGGTGTCGCTTGAAGTGCGCGGCGAAAATTCAGGCCGGAATTGATGTCAATCTCACCATTTAGCGTGATGACGTCCGGCGTGGAATCGTCAAAGCTGAAGGGGCCAAAAGCTTTTTCCCCGGCGCTTGCATCGAAAATAGAGGCGACCGATAGCAGAATGCTCGCCAGCACAGCCCAAAATTGAATACGCATATTAACATACCCTTACCCGTGCTCATCAAACTACATCGATCGCTACTGAGCAAGAGTTGGATGGAATCGGCTCAATCTACCTGGGAGTGCAGTTAATCGTTGCCCCTTTCGGTGCCGGAATGTCCCTTGGCGCCCCTGCCGGGGCGTCCTACGCATGATCTCCAACGCAACAAGAGATCGAAATGGCAACTATCAGAAAGCTCAGAGGGCGCTGGCAAGCTCAGGTGCGTCGTCGCGGGATGAAGCCACGCGCGAAGAGCTTCGACAGCAAAGCAGACGCCGAGAAGTGGGCGCGAGATCTGGAAAGCCAGGTCGACCGCTTCGGGGCCGCTCCGGACACAAAGATCCTCGAGACCACGACGCTCGGTGCGCTCCTAGAGCGATATCAGCGGGAGATCACGCCCACCAAGCGCGGAGCGGTGCAGGAAGGACAGCGTATCGATGTTCTTCGGCGTCATGATCTCTCGCACCGAACGCTGATCGGGTTGAGCCAGCAGGACGTTGCGTCGTTCCGCGATGAGCGCCTGCAGTCGGTAGCTCCATCTACCGCTGTGAGAGAGATGGCGATCCTCAGTCATGCTCTTGAGGTTGCGATGCGTGATTGGGGAATGCCGCTCGCGAAGAACGTGGTGAAGCTCGTGCGCCGTCCGGTCATTCGAAATGAGCGCAGCCGACGCCTGACGGGCGATGAGGAGCAGCGCCTTCTCGATGGCTGTGACGCCGGATTGGTTCCCCATCTCAAAACGCTGATCATTCTGGCGATCGAGACCGGGATGCGCCGAGGGGAGATCCTGGGTCTTGAGTGGAAGGACTTCTCTCACAATCGCCGGGTGATCACCCTGATGATGACGAAGAACGGATCCGGGAGAGAGGTGCCTCTGTCTCAGCGTGCCTTTGACGCACTGACAGAATGGAGAGATCGAGCAGAAGTAGATCAATCTCTCATCTTCTCAATGAAGCCAGGCGCGCTCGAACAAGCTTGGCGTCGTCTTCTAGTTCGTTCAAAGATCAAGGGGCTGCGCTTCCATGACCTACGTCACGAGGGTGTCAGTCGCCTGTTCGAGCGCGGACTGAATATCATCGAGGTCAGCAGTATCTCAGGGCATCGCGACCTGCGTATGTTGAAAAGGTATACGCATCTAAGCGCCGACGATCTCGTGACTCGTCTCGCGTAGATCCATCTACGTCAATGCCGTCGCCTTGCACAACGTTTACACTAACCTGCGTGAGCGCCAAATCTGTCAAGGCTGAGCGATAAAATCGGTGAAAAATGTATATCATGGGTTGCGTTTCGCCTTGCCTCCAACCGCAAAAACCTGCGGATTGGCGCCCGACCTTGACATGATGTTTACGTTATCTTGCGGAAAGCGCTCATTTCGAGCGTTTTTGACGCCGATGTTAAGGTTGCGCAACGAGCGTGAGTTGCATCGCTGCTTCGGCGTCCCGTTGGCTGCCAGACAACCTGCTCAGACTACCAAAATTCGCGATCGGAGGACGGCTTAGCCGGCAAGTAGACGCTGCCGATCCCCTGGGTGCCAGTGGAGAAAACATATCCGCTGTTGAATCAGGATGCATGCGTGGGCGAACCTATATTCGTGTGCCAGCCCCTAAGGGTTGCCGTAACATTCGACAAGGAGTTGAGAGTCATCGAGCGCTACCGAACGCCTCCGCCCTCCTTGGACGATCCAGAGCAGAGCGTCCGCTTCTCGTTCATGTCCGCCCGGTGCCTGTGGACCTCCTCTGCCAGGGCTGCGGCGATCGACGATCGAGATCATTAGGCGGACATCGAAGTCTTAGAAAAAATCAAGCTGCGCGATGGGGATGCCTTCCGTGGCCGCGACGATTGGGTCCTCTATCCTCCCATGCCTCAAATCGACAGAGAAGCTCAGGCGAGCGAAGCATTATCAGAAGCAACTTCGTCGGACTCAACGAAGGATAGAGCCTGTGCCAATCCTGGAGTCAATCAGACCTATCCAGACAAGCAGGCGACATAGCCGGAGCGATAGACAGCAGGCATATTCTCTACCCAGCCAGCTGAAGCCCCCGGAAGCTTCTTTCACGCCCGCGACCACCAAGAGAATGGGAACGCCCGGGGCGTGAACTTTTGATCGTTCTTTATTATGGCTAATTACATATAAGACGTATCTTATAATAGAAGAGTTACATACGGCCAAAAGTTCACGCGCCGGTCATTCACAAATCACATCTCCCGCTCACGACGTGAAGCACTCGCTCCGGCTGGTTGCTATAAATCTTCACGACGACGAACAGCAGAGGAACTTCTGAAATGGAAAACTTGAGTGATGACGACACCTATGTGGTAGAACGCGCGCCGATCAAGCTCACCGCCTACGACCGCCGTCTGAAGGAGTTTCGTGACCTGAGCGAGAAGCGTGACGAGCTTGCGTCTCATCCGGACAGTCAGCGTAGGATGGCGCAGTTGAACCTGTTGATAGAGCAGGCGCAGAAGCGGCTTGAGATCGAAAAGGAGCGGAGCACCGATGATGCCTGGCGTCGGCGTCGTGACATCGATGACTGGCGTTCGCGCGATGGGAAGGAACTGCGCAATGCGGGCCGCCGGAAGGTTCGCCGGAAGCCGAATGACGACTTGTCGCACCTGACTCTCCCCGAGAAGGAGCAGCGGAAGCGTGACCAGCGTGCCGATGCAAATTTCATCAAACGGAAGGAGAGGGAAGGCATGTCCGAAGCGAATATTCAAGCCGCGCTTTTGCTGCGCCAGCAGCAGCGTGCCAGTAGGCGGGCAGTGTCAGAAGATAGCGATTTAGCGGTGAACCCGGCCTACGGGATGTTCTGAACGTGCGACGACGGTGTCGCTGATGCTAAGAGGCTGCGAATCGATTTAACAGCGCCCTACCGACGAGTTGTAGGCATGCGTGCCCGCCTTGTGACTTCAACCCAGCCAGGGACGCTCCGGATCTTTCGGGTTGGGTGCGAACTCGCCGTTACCCTGGCGTCGTTTCGACCGACGATCTTCAGATGACTTCTCTGCGGGCGAGAGCGCGGCGATCACGATCAATGCAGTGATGCTGAAGAAGAAGCCGAGGGCGAACCAGCCCAGCGGATCCCGGTTCTTGTTCGCGGCTAAGATCGCGCACGCACCACCGAACACGACGCCCGATGCAAAAATGATCAATGAAACGTCCATGCACTCCTCGCAGCAAATCGGGCCTGGATGTGCCCGCGAGAGCGAAAGGGAACCTTTGTCCGATAGAGATCAGCTGCAACTGCTGACCGGTCGCATCCTATGGTTTCAAGGACTTCCGGGAAAGCTCCATTTAATCACCGACAGAGCGAAATCGTTCCTTTATGTCAATCGCTTAGCTGCCATTGGAGCGTGAGGATGCACGAGATGAAGCTGGTCGGTTATGCCCGTGTTTCAACGGTCGAGCAGAACCTCGACATGCAGGTCGCCGCGTTGAAGGCGGCTGGTTGCTCAGAGATCTTCACCGATCATGGGGTATCCGGCGCCGACTTCCAGCGTCCTGGTCTTCTCACCGCTCTCAAGAAGGTCAAGCGGGGTGACATGCTCGTCGTTTGGCGTCTCGACCGGCTTGGACGCTCTCTCGTCGACCTAATTCAGACCGTGAACGGACTATCGAAGAGGGGCTGTGATTTCCGGTCGTTGACTGAGAGTATCGATACGTCATCATCGGGCGGACGGCTGCTCTTCCATGTGATGGCCGCGATGGCGGAATTCGAACGAGCCATCATCAGCGAGCGCACCAAGGCGGGGATGGAAGCTGCCAGAGCTCGAGGATCGCGTATTGGACGCCGTCGCTCGATGACGCCAGAGCAGACCGAAGCCGCGCGATCGGCAATCGAGAACGACCTGGAGCCCGTCGCCGACGTCGCTGCGGCATACGGTGTGCACCCGAAAACGCTCGCACGGCTCCTGCGCAGTTCCGTCAAATCGATGCGTTCGCAGGCAGCCATTTCTCCAGGGCCATAATCACATCGGGTTGCTGCCTGTCTCTCTATGAAGAGCTCGGCCCAATGACGCGTTGAGCTTCGGGAACTCCATCTCTGCCATTACGTCGCAGACCTTCAGATGGCGCTTCGCAATGATCTCTTCGATCTGGTTCTTTATGGCGGGCAATAGCTTTCCGTTGATTGCGATCGTGGGGCTATCCACCACGACACGAAAGCGCATAGCGACTCACCGGCGAGCATCGCCTCGCTTTCCTCTGCAGACATCGATCAATAGCTCGGAGCCAGCCACTGAGCTCCCCTGAGTCAACCAGACGCTGTTCCCCTAGGCATAGTGCTTAAGCTCCGATAGGGCGGCCCGGAAGACAGAGGGTCCGACTCTGATGTGACCTGCTTTGCGCTCATGCCCCCTATCGGACTATTGTGTTGGTATCTCTTTGAGGCTGTCAGTCATCGAACCCTGTCGATTCCGCCTTAAACTTCAACTGCTTTGCATTATCTCTGATGACACTTGCATCGTCGTCATCGAAGCCCTCGGGCGCAGTTGCCTCTATCTCAAGTGTTAACGTAACCTTTGCGCCCTGAGTGCGCTGCAGTTCCATGACGACAGCGTTCAGGATGGCGTCGAACGATTTGACGGGACGGATCATGTCGATCTCGACCGAGCCATAAAAGCGTGTCGGCTTGCTCGGCCTTGCAGGTTCCGAAACGACAGGGTCAAAGCCACGAACGGGTGCCGCAGGCTGACCAGGCGTCGGCCCAGTTGATGTTCCTGGGGTTGGTCGCGAGATGGCGATCGCTTCTTCGTCAATCTGCCGCCGGGCTTCCTCCTCTCGCACGATGAGCCCGCTCGACAGGTCAAGACTCACAGGCTCTCTGGCCCAGCTGAGCTTGTGATACTTGCCCGTCGCCTCGTCGAAGCTCTCCGCATATCCGAATTGGGGATCGAGCTTCGCCAGCGCGTCGCGGACTGCGACCTCGAGGACAACCCGGTCGCGAAGCTTCGGCAGGTAAACATAGGACGCGAACCAGTTGGTGATCTCGGCGACCGGCAGATGCGGACGATCCTCGGGCCAGATCGGCTTCAGTGCGAGCCAGAGGCGTTCGGTTCCAAGCTTCTCAAGAACTACACCATCGGCCTTCGCCTTGTCGTAGACCATGGCCGGGATAGCAGGTCGGTCGCGCGACGAGATCTGGTTGTGCTCGAGTTCGAAGGGTTTGCCAGGCGTATCACTCTTGACTGGGTGTATAATGTGGCTCCAAGCAGCTCTGACGGCCTTCTGAGCGGAGTCCCGGGTCGTCTTGGCCTTGTCCTTAGCATCCGCGGACTGTGCCTGCGTCATTTGTTGCTGCAGCCGGTCATCCGACGCGATAGAGGCCCAAGCGATGGCCTTGCGCATCACTTCACGGGCCGTGCCGAGCTGCGCAACGTCTGGCGCGACGAAGACCAGGGTGTTCCTGAAACGCCTCTGCGATGATCGGCAGCGCGTAAGAGTGTCATCGACCGCCTCTGTCGCGGCGGACTTGTCCGCGCCGCGACCCGCATGCGGATGGGCCGGACCTAGGATGACGAGCGACAGAGCTTGGGCTTCATCGATTGTCACTGGGTCATCAGGTGCGGCGAAGACGCGATGGAAGCCGCTGGCGGCCCTTGCATCGTCGCGCAGCACGTCCGCGATCGCGGCATCGACTTCGTGATCTGGGAGCGCCCTGGCGCGATCGTCGGCAAGACGGTTGAGAGTTGGCTGCGTCGAGAACCAGTATCGTCCTGCCTCTTCGTAGAGATAGGTGGCACGCTCGGTGAGCTCGCGCAGCGCTTCGCCGAAGATCGCAAGCTGATCTCCAGGTTCTGCACAGGCAAGTCGCAGACCCTGACCTGTGACCCCGGCGTTGGGTTGACCAACCAACGGCGCCGAGCAGACGAAGACGGCGCGAGCCGCGCGCGTGGCTGCGCGCGCCTGCGAGATCCGGCGAGATGGATTGGCCTCCATAAGGCTGGGCAGCGAGCTGTCTCCGTCGACCTCTCGGTCCACGACGGCGCCGAAGGCTGGATCGAGCGGGTAGAGCACGCTTGCACGCACGCGTTCATTGCTGACCGGGATCCGGGCCGGCAGGATCATCGGGTCGCGCGACTGCCCATGCCAGAGCACGCCGACGACGTTGGCCATGAAGCGTAGCACGCCACGCGTCCGCTGGAATTTCTCGAGGCTCGCCCAGTCCTTCGAGAGGCGATCGAAGAGCTCGGGATGGATCGGATAGGAAAGTCGCAGAAGCTCCAAATAGCGGGCCTCCTTGGCCGCTGGCGGAAATTCGGCAGCATTGGACTTGTAGAGATTGTGAAATGCCTTGACGGTCTCGTCGCGCGCCTTCTCTCCCTCGACGTCGAGCGGCTGGAACAGGCGGCGACGGATAATCTCGTAGGTCTCGTCGCCCGAGGCCGGGAGCCATGCTGACTGCACGCGCCCGAAAATCTTCTCGAGCCGCAACAGCGCTCTCACGCCACGCTCGCCGCCTGCCTCGGCATTGCTCTCGGGCAGCGAGCCGACGATCAAGATACCAGGCACCATCTTGGCCGCCTCAGTCAGCGACTGGATGAAGGACAGCAGCGCCTCGAAACGATCCTCGTCAAGCTGCCGGGCGAACATGGTCAGCTCGTCGAGCAGGATCACGCTAGGCCCAGCGAGCCTGAATACCTCAACCATCAGGTCAGAGCCAGGGCTCGTCCGGGCTGCCTCAGCCTCGGCGACCAGCCTCAGACCCTCCTCGCCAGCAATGCGCCAAGCTATGTAACCCCAGAGGGTATGCAGGCGCGGGCCGTCCTTGATGTTGAGCGAGACGTCGACGCCCTTCGAAGAGCCGACGAAGACCGAGATCTTCGGCTTCGGCAGGGAAGCAACGCCGGCGCGATCAAGGATCTCGGAAAGGCCCGGGAGTGCACGAGGATCGCCTCCACCCTGGAGGTGTTTCACGAGATGAAAGAGCGCGAGCATGGTGTGCGTCTTGCCGCCACCAAACGCGGTTTGCAGGCCGATCACCGGATCACCGCCCGACCCGCCCAGTCGCTGCACCGCAGTTGCCAGCACGCGCTTCAAGCCCTCGGTGAGGAAGGTGATGCCGTAAAAGGCGGAAGGCGTCGCATAGCCCTCGCCGGCGAGGCCGGCATCGACGGCAAAAAGGTCGGCGGCGAACTCGGCTTCCTTGAAGCGATTTGCGATGACATCCGGGTGCGGGAGAGCAACCTCGATCCAAGGCTTGAGAGCCGTTGTGGAAGGCTCTGGAGCCGTCAGGCCGAGCTGCGGTTGCGCCGCAGTCTCCACCACTTTGTTGACAGCCGGGGTTGCCGGATCGACCTGGCCTTTCTCGATGCCGGTTGTTCGTTGCGCTGCATAGGCGGACTTTACTTTCTCCAGCGTCGCAGCGGGCGCCTTGAGGATCTCGGCGAGTTGCAGCATCGCGAAGAGGTAGTTCAGCGCCTCGGCGTCGCTGAGCGGCAGGTTGAGGTGCGAGGTCGCATTACGTGCATCGAAGGCGACGGAAACGTGGTTGCGCGCCTTGTGCAGGATCTTGCGGTCGAAGCACGCGTAGAAGACGTCGTTCCAGTTGTCGATGATGGTCTTGAGCAAGCCATAGGCATCGAGCGGGTCGTTTGGACCGGAACCCGAGGCACGGCTTGCATAGTGCAGCCAGCGCGGCCCGTGTTTCTTCTTCATGTTGGCTTCGACGAAGCCCTCGAGCACCGGCTTCAGGACGAAATCCAGCGTGTCGCGAACCCGTTTCGTTCCTTCGATGTCTTCTCCAGCCATGATCAGTTCCTCAGAGATCTAACGCGGCCTGCGCAGGCTTTGTGTTGGACGGCGCAGCACGTGTGTTGGCGTCCTCGAGATGTGGCCATTCCTGCGCGAGCTCGTTGTAGACCAGCGCCTCTTGCGACCAGCCCTTCTGGGTGGCGATTTCGAAGAGCCGGTAGGCCAGCGTTCGCGCGTGGTCGCTTGCCGCACCCATCTGAGCCACCAGCTGACCGGCTGCCTCTGCGCCACCGTCCTCCGCGTTGAGCACGCGAGCCGTGTGCTGCACGCATTCCCATATCGTGAGTGTCCTGTCCTTCTCGGGCGACCAGTCCTTCGGGAGCTTTTCGCGTGGTGTCAACGCTGTCTTACCCCTCAGATCTTCGAATACGCCTGAATCGAACAGCGCGTTGCTGCTGATGTTCTTGGCGTTGGCCAA
This sequence comes from Shinella sp. AETb1-6, assembly GCF_009826875.1. Classification (NCBI taxonomy): domain Bacteria; kingdom Pseudomonadati; phylum Pseudomonadota; class Alphaproteobacteria; order Hyphomicrobiales; family Rhizobiaceae; genus Shinella; species Shinella sp. AETb1-6. The sequence goes on from NZ_WUMM01000008.1 coordinate 143,116, forward strand.
TGTGATCAATTCGCCGGACGAACGGGCATCAAAGCCGTATGTCGAAAACCAGGCGAGAGCCACCTGAGTCTCCGAGTCGAAGGCGGCGTCGAGCTCCTGGTCGATTTCTTCCCAAACGCGGTTGATCAGGGCGAGAGCTGTCTTAACCGTCATAACGCCATCATCGTCCTCCAGAACCTTGGCGTGCCGAGAAAATACACCCATTCCAGGACCGATTACCGATTGCTGCATGTCAACTGGACCGACGCCTGCCTTGCGAATGTCGTCGATGGCATCCGGGAGCTCACGTCGGAGCAGGCGGATAAACTCGGCCCGAGTAATTATACCTGCGTTCTCCACCCGTTTTCTGCAAACGAGCACTATTGACGAAGCCAGAGCATTCATATTTGCCTTCAGACCCGTTGCTCTCTCGGTGCGAATGGGCCATGTTCCATCAATGAGCCAACCAGAACTAACAATGGCCTGAAGGAACGAGGCCCAGCCAGCTGAAGTAATACCTTCCTCTGACATCTCCGATTGCTTGAATGCGTAAAACAATGCCATGGGCGCTTCATTGACCGATGTGCGGCGTAAATCGCCAACCACCTTTCTCATCCCAGACAGAAAGAACTCTTCTGACGCTTCGGGAGTGCCGTGCCTAAATACATTCGCTACTAGCTCTTCTGATTTTGGAACAACAATTCGTCTGTATTGATCTGGCATTATTTCCGAAAGCATAGGTCTCTGCCAGGCGTAAAAAAAGTCCGATAGGTCGGAGTAAATTATGTTGTCGTAATAGGGCGGGTCAGAGGTAATTACTCTTACTCCCTCACCCAATTCGACTGTTCCCGCGGCGAAATTTTCAATAGATCCGACGCCGGCATTCCCGAGTGTGGATAATACTTTCAACATATTTGGAAGGGTGGTAAGAAAATCTCCAGCATTTCCATTAAAGACGTTTGATTCTGGATAGTCCCAGGTCATGGGTATAGCCTGTCGGCCGAATGCGTTGACCGCCTGATCCATGGAAGAACTCCAGAGCCCAACTGTCGACTGGGCCGCCGACAACTTGCTAACTGCTAAGGCTAAGTATACTGCTATAGCGTCTGCGTATGCGCGGGCTCCACTGCCACCCTCACGAAGTCGTGATGAGTTGTCGGTAAGACCGGCCATCTCGGCATCGATTTGTGCCATCTCACGCGCACGTTCAACAAGGCTGGAATAAGTTGTCAGCGCAACAAGCTGCCGCTTGGTGAATAGCGACGAAAATGTCCGCAAACCGTAGTTTGGTGTTTTGAAATCACGAGGGTTTTCAGGTAACTCTGCCTCGGGCCCCCAGTCGGCTTCCGCTGAGAGAGCGAGCTTTTCGTGATCGGGCGAGGGATTCAAATACACCCGCTTACGGCCGCCGTCGGCCACAACAGCCATTAGGCGCACTCCTAGTCCGTTCGATTGCCCTTGATGACGGACATAGCTGAAAGGCATGGATACGCCGGTGAGGATGCATGTGCCACCTGTGCTGCGTCCGATCGTGCCTTGTGCAAGCTGTTTCTCGCGCTCTTTGCTGAGGGTGCCAGTCTTCACTTCGAAGCGCCACCCCTCGGGTGCCTGTTCATCGATCACTGTCTCCACCCACGCCTTCTTTCCCTCCTTCGTCGAGAGCATGAAGGATGACACGAGCGGCACCATGGCGCCTTTCGCCGCTGGATCAGGTGAACGAACCGTTCGAGCCCAGAGCCACGCGATGACTGTTGATTTAGATCCGTCCGGTAGCGTTGCCTTCGGATAGAGATGGCCGATTTGCTTCTCCGCTTCGTCGCGCATCCACTGGCCATAGTAACGCACATCTTCTGCAAGACCCTGCGCCCCTTTTCCATTCCAACGCCCGCGTTTAAGTTCCTCTTGGGCCTTTGGGTTCACCGGTGGCCAGCCAGCAAACTTTGGTGGGATTTCCACCAGCGCCTTGCCAATCAGGACCGCGACCGGGTTGAGGTCGGATCCATAGGCACGCAGGCCAAGCCGCTGCGCCTCGAGCGGGATTGAGCCCCCGCCAGAGAACGGATCGTAAACCGGTGGCGCCTTCTCCTGCAGATAGGCGAGGATCGCCTTGCCATCATCGATTGCCGGAGGTTCCTCGCCAAGCCCCCAAGCGACCGAACGTGCGATCTCCCAGCGTGCTTCGTTGAGGATATCCTCGTTGTTCGAGGCCTCCCAGGGCACCATGCGCTCGATGACGCGATGCAGGCGTCGCCGCTCGATGTCCTGCGCCTCTTCGGTCGGAAAGCGGTCCGGCCAGGACGAGGGATCATCGACCAACTGCGAGAACAGCACAGCGCGGCAGGCTGCCAATGGTCGACGTGCCCACCAAAGATGGAGCGTCGAGGGATGCCCATGGCGGATCGACTTCTCTCGAGCGGATGCCGTATTGATTGCCTCGAGCGGGATCGATACCTCGATGAGTTTTTTGCGTGGAGCCGAAGCCGTCATATCCTACCTACAATTCGGGCACGTCGCGCGCTGCCCAATCTAATGTTGTTCGCCACTTTTCGGGGAATCGTCTACTTAAGACGGTGTCGTCCCCATGGATAGCAGATCAGCGACGTTGAACACCACCGCCGTCTCACCGAAGCCCAGTTCCCTGTGGAAGAAGCGGCGGACATAGACAGGCTCGCGCGCAAAGCCTTCTTCGATCTGCACGATCGCCAGGATGAAGGCCTCTGCAGCGTTCAAGGACGACAAGAGCTCGTTCTTGGTGAGGATGATGTCACGACCCTCGGCGTGCCGGCCCTTGACCTCGATGAAACGAAGGTGGCCCGTCTGGCCGTCGCGGCTCTCGATGTCCCAGCCTTTCTTCTCTGCTGCTACATCGCGAGGGATATGGCCGAGCGCAAGTTCCGCCGCCATCACCGCGTCCATGGCTGTCTTCTCGGATATTGCGCGCAAAACGGGATCCTCGGCAAAACCGCCCACTTTCGGCGTAGCGGCCGCCGGCAATGTGGCATCCAGCAGGCCGCGCGGGATCACAAGCGCCGCGCCCTTCAACACCGGCGGCAGCGCGGAGATCTGCCGTTCGTGGTCGAGCTCCGTCTGACGCTTGTGCAAACGCTCGACCAGGCGCGCGGCCGTCGCCTCGGCGTTCTGGGCGTTGATGCGCTGCTCCTTCCCGGCGCGCTCCTCCTCGCGAAGCCTGGCTGCACGTGCATCCCAGTAATTGATTTCACGGGTGAGGCGCGCCCGCACCTCACGTTCAACCTTGTCGATCTCGGCGATCCTGCGCTTCCTGACTTCCTCGAGGTGCTGCGGCACGAGAGAAGCGATCGCATAGCCCAACGCCTGCTTCTCGACATTACCTGCCAACCAGGCCGCTTCCTGCGCGTTGGCAATTCTCGACCGCTCTTCCTCGGTGATCGGTCGGTAGTCGAGATACGGCGCCGGTCCGCCATCGACCGCGGAGCCGTCTTCCTTGAGGAACAGGAACTGGAGACGCTGCGAGATGACGCGCGGCTCACCGGAGCGGCTGGCGCGAGCATCTCGGACGGCGTGCTCGAGGTAAACCAGCAGACGTGGATCCTGGGTGTCGTTGGCGTCGTCGACCAGCACTGCGCCCTGGCCGAGTAGCGGCTGAAACCGCTCGAGCACCAGATCTACGAGCGCTTCGAGCAGAGGATGGCCCGGCGCGACGAGTTCCGCCTGCGGCTGGCCGACGATCAGCGCCTTCTCGAAAGTGATGCGCGCGTAGCGATCGAGCACCGGGTCAGATCGACCGATTAGCCTGTCTCGCTCCTTGAGGAGCGAGGGCACACGCAGGATCTCAAATCGGCCCTTTTCCCGCTCGGCGATCCGACCGCCAAGCATCACAAAGGCCTCGCGGAAGAACGCGCCGATGAAATGTGGCTGAAGACGGCGAGCGGCCGCTCGCTCCATCTGCTCGCGGATCTCGGCAACGGATCTCGGATTCATGCCCTCCGACGTGAGCTTGCGCTCGGCGACGAGTGTTTCGATCGCGTCGACGTCGACGGCGCCGTCGACTTTCTGGAAGAGCTCAGCCTTCTTTTCCGGACGGTCGCCATAGCGGATGGCCTCGACGAGCAGATCGCGCAGCGCCTGGCCCTCGAAGAGTTCCCCCAGCACATCATAGACCTTTCCACCAAGCGCCGTGCGCGCCTCTTCGAGCTTCTCGAGCAGCCGGCGATAGACCTCGCCCTCTCGCGTGTTGGCCGCGCAGAGGTTCCACAGATGGCAGACCTCGGTCTGGCCGATGCGGTGGATGCGGCCGAAGCGCTGTTCTAGGCGGTTGGGATTCCATGGCAGGTCGTAGTTGACCATCAGATGGGCGCCGCGCTGCAGGTTCACACCTTCGCCGGCAGCGTCGTTGGCGATCATTACCCGGACCTGTGGATCGGAATTGAAGGCAGCAATCGCCGCGCGACGGGCCTCACGAGCGATGCCACCGTGGATTACGACGACTGCCGAGGGATCTCCGACCAGAGCTCCGATCTTCTGTTGCAGATATTCGAGTGTGTCCTTCGGCTCGGTGAAAATCAGCACCTTGCGTCGCAACCCGGTTGCTTTGTCGAGCATGAGAGGCTCGTCAAGGATTGATTGCAGCTCCCGCCACTTGGCATCTTGGCCAGATAGCTTAAGCCTGAGCGCTCGCTCCTCGAGATCCTGGAGGATGAGGATCTCGGCTTCCAGCTCAGCAAGGGTGGAGGCAGCCGTCGCCTGGTCGACGATCTGTTCTTCTGCCGCCTCCGCTTCCGCACCTGGCGCTTCCTCGAACTCATCGGGGTCGAAGCGCGGCAGATCCGGCGCGCTCGCCAGCTGTGACGTCCCGCCCTGGCGCATCAACTTTTCCTCGCGAAGCCGCTCCTCAAGCCTCTTGCGGCGCCTTTCAAGCGATCGATGTATTGCCGCAGGGGAGGACGCAAGCCGTCGTTGCAGGATCTGGAGCGCGAAGCCGACGCTTGACCGGCGCTTGTCATCGCCGGTCCTATCGGCCCGGTTCATCTCCTCGCGGACGTATGTGGTGACCGCCTGGTATAGGTCGGCCTCGACCGGCGACAACGCGTAGCTCGCCGTGTATGCGCGACGCTCCGGGAACAACGGTGTTCCGTCGAAACGATAGAGTTCTTCCTTGGTGAGACGCCGCATCATGTCTGAGACGTCTGCTTTGTGGACACCTTCACGGAAGCGACCTTCGAACCGGTCGGCGTCGAGTAGGCCCATGAAAAGTTGGAAGTCGGCTTCCTTACCGTTGTGCGGCGTTGCTGACATCAGCAGGAAGTTCCGAGTGCGTGTCCCAAGCAATTTTCCCAGCTTATGGCGCTGGGTCTCCTTGACCTCGCCGCCGAAGTAGGACGCAGCCATGCGATGAGCTTCATCGCATATGATGAGATCCCAATCCGGCGCCGCACCAAGCTTGGCCTTGAGCTCGTCGGAGCGTGCGGCCATATCCAGCCGGACAATCAGTCGGTTCTTATCGAGGAACGGGTTGCCAGTAACGGACGCCTCGATCTGGTCACGCGTTAGTAGGTCAAAGTGCAGTCCGAACTTTTCGGCCATCTCCTCCTGCCACTGCTCAACCAGGCTGCCCGGGGCGACGATCAAGCAGCGTTCAAGATCACCGCGAATAAGGAGTTCCTTGATCAACAATCCAGCCATTACGGTCTTGCCGGCGCCGGGATCGTCCGCGAGCAAGAACCGAAGTGGCTGACGGGGAAGCATCTCACCGTAGACGGCCGTGATCTGATGCGGCAGCGCTTCGATCTGGGAAGCACTCACTGCGAGATAGGGGTCAAACAAGTGTGCAAGGCGGATTCGATAGGCCTCGGATGCAAGCCGGAGAAGCCCGCCATCAGCATCAAATGCATAAGCGCGACCACCACTGACGATTTCGAAGTTCGCTTCCTCGCCGCGGTAGACGAGTCTCTCCGCTACTTTACCATCGAAACGGAAAACGACATTGATGGCATCAGAGCCGAAGCGTGACACTGAGACGATTTCGGCTATGCCATTCGGACTCAGCCCTCGAAGCCGTGAACCAGGTTTAATGTCTTCAAAAATGCTCATTGTTGCGCGGCTATAAATTGGCTGACCAAGATGACCGTCACCATATCGTTGCGTTATTCAAAATGGTAGCCTGACGCGCAGCTGCAACTCAGACTTTTAGCGGCGCACTGCGGGCACACCGCTGGTGCCGGAGACGCAAATTGTCATCGCAAGCATCTCCCGCTAAGAGACAGCCCGCGCCTCAAAGGTGCCGACCGACATCCGGAGAGGTGGCAGAGTGGTCGAATGCACCGCACTCGAAATGCGGCATACCTGCAAGGGTATCGTGGGTTCGAATCCCACCCTCTCCGCCATTCCTCGCTGATGATCGCACTCCCGCAAAACCGTCTTCACAGACGTGCTGCGATCCCCGCTGATATATTGGTTATAATTGTAGAACGAGAGGGCAGTGATCCGAGACTTCCGGGTCATGGATGACGTCGAACGACGTCACGGCGTCCACGCGGTTCACAAGCATATAGTCGGCGAACCGGCCCGGTTTCTTGTAGTGCGTGGTTCGGGTGCTCTCAATGCCACGCGCCGTCACCAGTTCATGCAGTCCGGCATCGGTGAGGATGGCGAGCGTTTCGCTGCCGGGTTCGACATTGAAGTCGCCGCAGACCACCACGACGTCACCCGGCTCTGAAATCTGTCGGGAAAGATCGAGCAACCTTCGTGCCTGCGCGGCGCGTTCGGGTGTATCCATCTTGCCGTTCAGATCGCGCAGCCCGTGCATATGCGTGATACTGACGGACCGACCCGCGCTGTCATCATAGACCCTGACGCCATGGGCGCTGCGCGACCGCGGATGGTCGCCATAGCCGGCCGGTGAAAAGCCCTTGTGAACAAAGCCCTGTATCTGGCCGATGATGGGCAGAGAGCGGCGCACGAACGTCGCCAGTCCCCATTGCGACGGGACGGGTTGGTCCTGATCCCAGAGGACGCCCTGTGCCGCCGGGCAGAAGATGGCGACATGATCGGGCAAGGCGTTCGAGACATCGCGAAAGAAGTTGGCGCGCTGCGCCAGGACGTGGTCGCCATCGCGATAGGTCAGCCAGTCCTTGCCGGATTCGGGACTGTGAATGACTTCCTGCAGGCAAAGGACATCGGGTTCGCTGTTTTCGAGATAGGGCAACAGTTTTTCGTGCAGCTTGCCGCCCCAACCGTTCAGGCACATCACTTTCACGAATCTATCCTTCAGGCCTCAGAGTCTCGAAAACACGACTTTGGATACTTCGAGAGCCGTCTGCAAGTCGGGTCAAAGCGAATGGGTTATCCGTATCAGCGGCGCAGTTTAAGCCGGGACGACAAGGTTCCAGAACATAACGATCCGACATATTAAAGTTGAAAAAAATCATTAAAACGGGTGTTGGCCACTGTTAGCCTCCTGGTAATCGGGAGGAGAAGAATGGCGACATTGGAGGAAATGTTCGACGTTCGCGGCAAGTCGGTCATCGTGACCGGCGGCGCCAGTGGCATCGGCCGTGCTTATGCCGAGGTCATGGCGGACAACGGCGCGCGGGTCTGTATTTTCGATCTCAATCCAACGCAACTCGACAGCGTCGTGGCCGAACTCAAGGCCGATGGCGGCGATGTCTGGGGGCAGGTGGTCGATGTGGCCGATCGTGCCCGCATGAAGGAGGCCTTCGACGCGGTGGCCGAACGTCATGGCCGCATCGACGTGGTCTTCGCCAATGCCGGCATCGATGCCGGACCGGGCTTCCTGTCGACGACAGGCGGGCGCATCCCCGAAGGGGCGATCGACGTGCTCGACGACCATCACTGGGACCGGGTCATCGAGGTCAATCTCTCATCCGTCTACACCACCGTGAAACATTCCGCGCGCCACATGAAGGCGACGGGCGGCGGCCGCATCATCGTCACATCCTCGATTGCTGCGCAGATCAACGAGGCGATCGTCGGCACGCCCTATATGCCGGCCAAGGCGGGCGTCGACCATTTCGTCCGGCAGATGGCGATGGAGCTGGGCATGTTCGGCATCCTGGTGAACTGCATCTCGCCCGGGCCTTTCATGACGAACATTGCCGGTGGGCGGCTGAAGATCCCGGCGGACCGCAAGGCCTTCGAGGAGCAGTCGCTGATCGGCCGGATCGGCGACACCGAGGATATCAAGGGGCTGGCGCTTTATCTGGCATCGCCCTGCTCATCCTATGTCACAGGGAGCCAGATCGTGATCGACGGCGGTTCGATGAACCGCATCAAGTGAGGCGATTGCCGGGTCTGGGAGAACCGGCCGCCACCGCATGCGCGTCAAGACGACAAGAACACCAGAGGGAGGAGACCAAGGTGGACCTGAAGACGAAATTTGCGCAGCCATCCCGCCGCACCGTGCTCAAGGGCATGGGGGCCGGTCTTGCCGCCGCCACGCTCGGCGCGCCGATGATCGCCAGGGCGCAATCGGCCGGCACGATCAAGCTCGGCTTCGTGACGCCCACCACCGGTCCCCTCGCGCTGTTCGGCGAGACGGACGGCTGGGCGGCGCAGAAGGTCAAGGAGATGCTGAAGGACGGTCTGGAGACCGCCGCCGGCAAGTTCGATGTCGAGATCCTGATCCGCGACAGCCAGTCCGATCCGAACCGCGCCGCCGAAGTTGCCGGCGACCTCATCCTGAACGACGGCGTGCACCTGCTCCTGCCGGCCTCGACGACCGACACCGTCAGCCCTTCGGCCGACCAGGCCGAACTCAACGAATGCCCGTGCCTGTCGACCGGCGCCCCCTGGCAGGCCGTGATCTTTCCGCGCGGCGGCCAGAACGAGCCCTTCAACTGGACCTACCACTTCTTCTGGGGTCTCGACGAGGCGCTGAACACCTTTGTGGGCCTGTGGAACACGCTCGACACGAACCGCAAGGTCGGCATGCTGTTTCCGCAGAACGCCGATGGCGAGACATGGGGCAACAACGACTACGGGCTGCCCGCCCCCACCCAGAAGGCCGGCTTCGAGATCACCGTTCCCGGCTTCTTCCAGCCGCGCACCAACGACTATTCGGCACAGATCGCCGCGTTCAAGAATGCCGGCTGCGAAATCGTCGGCGGCATCACCTATCCCGATGACCTCAAGACCTTCGTCAACCAGTGCGCCCAGCAGGGCTACAAGCCGAAGGCCATCACCGTGGCCGCAGCACTTCTCTTCCCGGGCGGCGTGCAGGCGCTCGGGCCGCTCGGCGACGGCATGTCGTCGGAAGTCTGGTGGACGCCTGCCTTCCCGTTCAAGTCGACGCTGACGGGCCAGGTGAGCCGCGAGATCGCCGACCAGTGGGAGAGCGAGACCAAGAAGCAGTGGACGCAGCCGCTCGGCTATAGCCATGCGATCTGGGAAGTGGCGCTCGACATCCTCAAGCGCGCCGCCAACCCGCTCGATCGCACCTCGATCCGCGACGCCATGGTCGAAACCAAGGTGGAGACGCTGATCGGCAAGGTCGATTTCGCCAGCGGACCGCACAAGAATGTCTCGACGACGCCGATCTTCGGCGGCCAGTGGGTGAAGGGCGATAAATGGCCCTACGACCTGAAGATCGTCGACAACACCGTCAACAAGCTGTTCGAGCCCGAGCAGAAGATGAAGGTAATCCCCTGGGCGAGCTGAGCCCGGGCATGCTGGACATGGTTGCCGGGCGGCAATGCGCCCGGCCACAGGCAGAACCATCCGAGTGCATGAGAAAACCGGGCACGCAGCGCGTGGAGGCGCTTGCCGCGGCCGGGGCGGAGGATCGATTGGACGGCGTATTGCTAGAAGCGAGAGGATTGAGCAAATCCTTTGGTGCGCTCCGCGTGCTGCACGACATCAGTTTCGATGTCCGGCGCGGCGAGGTGCTGGGTATTCTCGGTCCCAACGGCGCCGGCAAGACCACGCTGTTCAACCTGATCAGCGGCGACCTGCACAACGATGCCGGCGACCTTGTTTTTGGCGGTGAACGGCTCGTCGGCCAGCGGCCCTATGCGCGCTGCAAGATCGGCATCGGCCGGACCTACCAGATCCCCCGGCCCTATGTGGGCATGTCGACCTTCGAGAACCTGCTCGTGGCGGCCACCTTCGGGGGCGGGCGCACGGAGGCGCAGAGCTATGCGTTCTGCGCCGAGATCCTGCGCGACTGCGAGCTGGCGGACAAGGCCAACCGCTCGGCCGGATCGCTGACGCTGCTCGATCGCAAGCGGCTGGAGCTTGCCCGCGCGCTGGCCTCGGGCCCGAGCCTGCTCCTGCTCGACGAAATCGCCGGCGGGCTGACGGATGAGGAAGGCAAGGCGCTCGTGCAGCTGATCCGCCGCATCCGCGACCGCGGCGTCACCATCGTGTGGATCGAACATGTGCTGCACGCCCTGCTGGCGGTGGCCGACCGGATCATGGTGCTGAACTTCGGCGAGAAGATCGCTGAGGGCCAGCCGGATGACGTCATCAAGGACCCGGAAGTCCGGCGCGTCTATATGGGGATCGAGGCATGACGGCAAAAACGCTCCTCTCCACCCACGATCTCAAGGCCCGTTACGGCGATTTCCAGGCGCTCTACGGTGTCGATTTCGATATCGCCGAGGGTGAAGTCGTCGCCCTGATCGGCGCCAACGGTGCGGGCAAATCCACGCTTTTGAAATCGATCATGGGCCTGATCAGGGTCGGGGCCGACATGGTGCGTCTCGATGGCCGGCCGGTCGGCGGCAGCAAGCCGCACCACATGGTGGCCGATGGCGTGGCGATCGTGCCGGAGGGACGCCGGCTGTTTGCCGGCATGTCGGTGCTCGACAACCTGCGCGTTGCCGTCGATCATGCCGCAGCCGGCCGCGGTGATGCGTGGACGATCGAGCGCGTCCATGCGTTGTTTCCGATCCTGAAGGAAAAACAGGCGGTGCCGGTCCAGTCGCTCTCCGGCGGCCAGCAGCAGATGGTGGCGATCGGCCGCGCGCTGCTCAACCAGCCGCGCCTGCTTCTGTGCGACGAGATCAGCCTCGGGCTGGCGCCGAAGGTGGTCAAGGAAATCTACCAATCCATCCCGTCGATTTCGGCAAACGGCACGGCCATCGTGCTGGTGGAGCAGGATGTCGGCCTCGCCAAGTCCTCTTCGGACCGGCTCTACTGCATGCTGGAGGGCCGCGTGACGCTGACCGGCCGCTCCGCGGACCTGTCGCGCGAGGCGATCGGCGAAGCCTATTTCGGAGCATCTCATGCAGTGGCTTGACGGACTGGTCCAGGGCGTTCTTCTGGGCGGCCTCTATGCACAATATGCCCTCGGCATGGCGCTGATGTTCGGCGTGATGCGGGTCGTCAACATTACCCATGGCGACCTCATGATCCTGCTGGCGCTGGTCGGCATCAGCCTCGCCTCGACCTTCGGCCTCGGCCCCTGGTCGGTGCTGGTCGTGCTGGTCGCGCTCGGCGGCATCATCGGCATCATCCTGCAGCGGCTGATCCTCAACCGCGTCGTCGGTGCCGATCCGCTGCCATCGCTGATCGCCACCTTCGGCCTGTCGATCGCGCTGCAGAACGCGATGTTGCAGGTCTGGTCGGCCGACACGCGGTCGCTGCCGAGCGACGGCCTCGCACAGGCGTCCTTCCAGCTCGGGCCGCTCTTCGTCGGCGTGCTGCCGGTGATCGTGCTGGGCACGGCCACGGTGCTGACGGCGGCGCTTGCGGCCACGATGCAATATACCCGCTTCGGGCGCTCGCTGCGCGCGGCCGCCGCCGATGTCGAGGCGGCCGCGATGACGGGTATCGACCCCAAGGCCGTCTATGCCGGCGCGACCGCGCTTGCCGTCGGTATCCTGGGCTTTGCGGCCGTCTTCCAGTCGATGCGCGCGACGGTCTCGCCGGCCGATGGCGCCTTCCAGCTCATCTATGCCTTCGAGGCGGTCATCATCGGCGGCATGGGTTCGATCTGGGGCGCCTTCATCGGGGCCATGGTGCTCGGCATCAGCCAGTCGATCGGGTTCCGCATCGATCCCGGCTTCGGCATCCTCGCCGGCCACCTCGTTTTCCTCATCATTCTCGCACTGCGGCCGCAGGGCATTCTCGGAAAGGGCTGAGACCGTGACCCAAGCGTTCGCAACCGCATCAGCATCGGCCGGCGCCATGGATCTTCCGCCGGTGCGCGTCCAGCGCCAGACCCTGTCGGGCGTCGTCGCCATGGGGCTCGGCATCGTCGCGCTCCTCGCCATCGCCGCGATGCCGTTCTGGGCGAGCCAGGGGCTGATCCGCGATGTCGTCGAGCTCTGCTGCTACATCGCCGTCGCGCAGATGTGGAACCTGCTTGCCGGCTATGCCGGGCTGGTATCGGTCGGCCAGCAGGCCTTTATCGGCGTGTCCGCCTACATGATGTTCGTGATGGCGCAGCTCTGGGGCATCAACCCCTTCGTCGCCGTCGTGCTCGCGATGATCGCGCCGGCCCTGCTTGCCATTCCCACCTATGGCCTGCTGCACCGGCTCGACGGTCCCTATTTCGCAATCGGCACCTGGGTCATCGCCGAGGTGCTGCGGCTTGGCACATCGGTCTTCGGCTATGTCAACGGCGGGGCGGGCATGAGCCTTCGCGTCATGACCGGCTATTCGCCCATGGAACGCGCCATCGGCGTCTCGCTGCTCTGCGCGCTGATGCTGCTCGTCACGGTCGGCGGCAGCTACTGGCTCCTGCGCTCGCGCTACGGGCTGGCGCTCATCGCCATGCGGGACAATCCCGTCGCCGCCGCCAGCCAGGGCGTGAATGTCGGCCGGCTGCGCTTCCTCATCTGGGTCGCCGCGGCGGTCGGCACGGGCCTTGCCGGCGCCATCTATTTCATGGCGCAGCTGCGCATCACCCCGCCCTCCGCCTACGATCCGAGCTGGGCCAATATCGCGATCTTCATCGTCATGGTCGGCGGACTGGGCTCGCTGGAGGGCGTGCTGATCGGGGCGCTGATCTACTTCTTCGCCGAGCGCTGGTTCGGCGAATATGGCGCGACCTACATGGTGGTGCTCGGCCTGCTCACCGTGTTCATGGCGCTGTTTGCGCGCGGCGGCCTCTGGGGTCTCATCTGCAAGGTCGTCGACGCCCCCTGGTTCCCGACGCGCCGCCGACTGATGGAGGACCGGACATGAAGGCCGTTCTGTTCGATGCTGTCGGATTGCCGTTGACCGTGGGCGAGCGACCCGTCCCGGAGCCAGCGTTCGATGAAGTCCTGCTGAGGATCGCCGCCTGCGGTATCTGCGGTTCCGACCTGCACATGACCGAGGACCCCAAGACGTTCGGGCTCAACCGCCATGACGTTCTCGGCCATGAATTCGCCGGTGAGGTGGTCCGCTGCGGCAGCGCTGTCCATGATCTCAAGCCGGGCGACCGGGTGGCGGTGGCGCCGATGCGTGGCTGCGGGTCCTGCGACAGTTGCCGCAAGGGCGAGCCGGCCTGGTGTGCCGAGATGGAGCTGATCGGCGGCGGATATGCGGAGTTTACCACCGTCGCCGCCCGTCAATGCCGCATCCTGCCCGACGACCTGCCCATCGAGGAGGGCGCGCTGGCCGAGCCGGTCGCCGTGGCGCTGCATTGCGTCATGCGATCGGGACTGAAGCCGGGCGATCGCGTGCTGATCCTCGGTGCCGGGCCGATCGGCCTGCTGGTCGCCTTCTGGGCGCGGCGCTACGGCGCGCGTGACGTCATCGTCGCCGATATCAACACGCATCAGGAGGAGCGCGCGGCCGCCGTCGGCGCGACCGGCTTTGCCCTTTCCGGCCCCGGCCTTGCCGCGGACTTTAAGGCCCGGACGGGCGGGGAGGCCGACGTCGTCTTCGAATGCGTCGGCAAGCGCGGGCTCATCGATTTCGCCTGCCGGCTCGTGCGTACCCATGGAACGGTGGTCGGTGTGGGCCTCTGCGTCGGCGGTGACGAATGGGATCCGTTCGTCGCCCTGTCGAAGGAAATCCGGCTCGTCTTTGCGGTGTTCTTCAACATGGCCGAATTCGAGACGGCGCTGGGCGCGCTCGGCCCCGGCCATTACCGCCCGCAGGCGCTGATCACGGACCGGATCGGCTTCGATGCCGTGCCCGAGACTTTCGAAGGGCTGAGGCGCCGCACGACGCAATGCAAGGTGCTGATCGCTGCCGATGCCGCGTGACGCGAATGGACGAGGAGGAGAGGTTATGGAATTCGAGACGCTGACCCGGGACATCGACGGTGTGCGCACGGTCGTCAAGGCGATCGGCAAGGGACCGGCCGTGATCGCCCTGCACGGCGCGGCGACGATCGAGGGTTACGACTGGGCGCGCGGCCTTGCCGACCGCTTCCGCGTCTACCTGCCCTTCCATCCCGGTTTCGGCGAGAGCGCCGAAGCGCCGCATATTGCCGGCATGCAGGACATGGTGGTCCACAATCTCCGCCTCGTTGCCGCGCTCGGCCTCGAGCGCCCGCATCTCGTCGGCCATTCCATGGGCGGCTGGATGGCGGCGGAAATCGCCGCGGTCGCGGGCGAGCGGTTCGGCAAGCTGGTGCTGAATGCGCCGGCCGGGCTCAATCATCCGGATCATCGCGGCGCCGACCTCAGCCGGATTCCGCCGGAAGAGTTTCCCGCCTATCTCGCGCACGATGCCGCGGTCGCGGCGCGCTACTTTCCCGGCGGTTCGGAGTGCCCTTCGGCGGAGGCCTTCGTGGCGGCCCGCGAGAAGGAGGGGACGGCACTGGGCAACATTCTCAAGGTGCACGGCATGGGCCATCCCAATCTCGGCCGCTGGCTGAGCCGTATTCCCAACGAGACATTGATCGTCTGGGGCGACAGGGACCGCATGCTGCCGGCCTCGCAGGCGCCGCTCTGGCAGGCCGCCATTCCCAATGCCCGAATGCTGATCATCGAGGAGGTCGGCCATTTCGCCATGCAGGAAGATCCGCGCACCGTCACGGCCATCGGCGACTTCCTGGCCACGTGAAAACCGAGCGCGGCGCTCCGGGCGATCCGCGACGACAGGACCATCAAGGAGGAATTGTCATGAACGCACCTATCAAGCACGCATCCGGCTACTGGGGCACGAAGACGGACTTCGCATCCCTCATGGCGCATATCGAGACGATCGGCCCGATCCTCGACAGGAATTCCGAGGCGAACGAGAAGCTCGGCCGCCTCAACGAGGAAACCTTCGAGGCGCTCAAGCCTATCCGCATGAGCCATATCTTCGCGGGCGAGGATATCGGTGGCGCGCAGCTCTCGCCGACGCAGGGCCTGCAACTCATCGAGGCCATCACCTATCACAGCGGCGCGGCCGGCTGGGTATCGATGGTGCATGCCGGCATCGGCGCGATGTCGGCAGCTTTCCTGCCCGATACCGCCATCAGCCGCCTCTATGACGGCAAGACCGACAACCGCTTCTCCGGCCAGGGCACGCCCACCGGCATGCTGAAGAAGGTCGACGGCGGTTATCGCCTGAACGGCAAGTGGTCCTATGCCAGCGGCATCTACCACGCGACCTACACACATACCGCCGCCCTGCTGGACGACGGCAACGGCCAGCCGGCCAAGGACGAGAAGGGCGATGTGATCGTGCTCTGCGCCCATGCGCCGGTCGAAGAGCATGAATTGCTCGGCAACTGGAACGTGCTCGGCCTTCAGGCCACGGGCAGCATCGATTACGCCGCCAATGACGTCTTCATCCCTGACGACATGGTGTTCCCGATCCTGACGGCCGAGCCGCAGCGCATGCAGGAATTCTTCAGCCTCGGCGTGGTGGGGCTTGCCGCCATCGGCCATTCCGGCTGGGCCATCGGCGCCGCGCGCCGCATGCTGGACGAAGCCGCGAAATATGCCAAGACCAAGACCGGCCGCGCCGGCCTGCTCGGCGAGAGCGACAAGTTCTGGTATGATTTCGGCCGGGCGGAGGCCCGGGTTCGCGCCGCCCGCGCCTTCCTGTTCGAGGTTTGGCGCGACGTGGAATCCTCCATCGAGGCCGGCAATCGCATGACGACGCGCCACATCAGCCTGGTGCATCTTGCCAAGTCGGAAGTGCATGAGGCGGGCGTCGATGCCTGCCATTTCGTCTACCGCTCGCTCGGCGGGGCCTCGCTGCGCTACGGCGTGATGCAGCGGATCTACCGCGAGATGCTGACGGCGGCGAACCATTTCACGATCAACCCGAACATCGTCGGTGCCGCCGGCCGCGAACTTGCCGGGCTGTGGAGCGACCGCACCTGGCAGTTCTACGACCTGATCGAGAAGAAATGAGCGCGCCGGCGAAAGACATGCCGGGCACGGCGGCTGCGCCTGAAACGGGTGCCGCCCCAGCTGGCTCCGGCCTCACCGAGGCGTTCCTGGCCGCCTTCCGGCATCATCCCTCCGGCGTCGCCATCATCACGGCGGAGGGAGCGGAGGGACCGGTGGCGCTGACGGTGAGCTCGCTGATCTCGATCAGCGCGTCACCGCCGATGGTGGCCTTCTCGCTTTCGGCATCGTCCTCCAGCGCGAAGGTGGTGGAGCGCGCCGCCTCGGTGGTCGTGCATTTCGTGCGCCGCGCCGACATGCAGCTTGCCCGGCTCTGCGCCACGTCCGGCAAGGATCGCTTCGGGCCGGATGTGCGGTGGTCGCGGCTCGACAGCGGCGAGCCCTATTATCCGCAGGTCGAGCTGTGGTTTCGCGCCGAGCTGCGCGGCCGGCTGGAAACGCCGGGCGCCTGCCTGGTGACGGCGGAGCTGACTTCCGTCTCCGCCGGAACGCATGCCACCCGGCAGGCCGAGGCGCTGGTCTATTCCAACCGTGCCTGGCATGCGCTGGGTCCGGTGGTCGACACCGCCTCGGCGCCGGTGCTGCTGTGGCCGGACGATTCCGCGACCTTCTGAGACAAGAGCCGGCGAGATGCCGCCGGCTTTCCCCTAAATGCCCCAGATAACGGATTGTTCGTGGCGCTTGATGAGATGCCGCAGATTCTCGAAACTCTTGCGCAGATGCACCGAAAACGCCTCGATGGCGGGTGCCCCGAGATCGCCCGAGCGCCTGAGCAGGCCGAGCGCCCGCTCCGGATGCGGGATTTCGACCGGCAGCGCGGTGATCGCCCGGTCGTTGCGATAGGCGAAGACGACGCTGTGCGGCAGGATCGTCAATGCGTCGCTTTCCTTCATGTAGTTGATCGCGCTGGTCAGCGAACCGCCGGCATAGCGGATCTTCGTCTCGGTGGCGCCGAGCGAGAGGACGAGGCTGCGCAGGTCGGCGAGCAGCGGGCTGCCGGGCGGCGGCGCGATCCAGGGAAAATCGAGCAGCTCGGGGCCCGAAAGCTTGCGCTTGAGCAGCAACGGATGCGTGACGCGGCAGGCGACGACGTTTCGCCCGGGCAGCAATTCCTGGAAATGCATGCCCGAGCCTTCCTCGAGCATGTCGATCGGGCAGATGGCGAGGTCGATGCGATCGGCGACGATGGCGGCTTTCAGTTCCGAAAGGTAGCCGTAGCTTTGCTCGACGCGCACGTCGGGAAAGGCATTCTGGAAGCCCGCCACCATCCCGGCGATCAGGGCATCCATGAAGAAGGGCGTGCCGCCGACGCGCACCAGCCCGGTGCGGCCATGGCGAAAGCCTTCCACCAGGCTCGATGCCTTGCGGGCGGAGGTCAGGATCGCCTGGCCGTGATCGGCCAGCGCCCGGCCGAGTGGCGTGGGCTGCAGCGGGCGTCGTCCCTTGAGGAACAGCGGCTCGCCCAGGCGCTTTTCCAGCATGGCAAGCGTGCGCGACACCGCCGGCTGGCTGAGGCCGAGCAGGGTCGCGCCCTCGGTCACGCCACCCGCCTGGACGACCGCTGCAAGCTGCGCAAGGTGCCTTTCGTCAATCTTCATAACAATAACGAATATAAATCGCCGAAAAAATTATCAAGTACGCAGTTTCGGCCTGTTAGGTTCTCGTTATGGGAGAAGTCATGCCAGACATATCGTTCAGTGAGCGCACCTCTGCGCAGCGCGTTGCCGAGCGGCTCGACAAGCACGCCGCGGGACCGCTGCAAGCCTTCATGGTTCCCTTCATCGAGCACCTGCACAAGCTGATCCGGGAGACGCGTCCCTCGCAGGCCGACTGGCGGCGGGCGATGGAATTCCTGACCGATGTCGGCCATGCCAGCGATGGCCGCCGGCAGGAATGGGTGCTGCTTTCCGACCTGCTCGGCGTGACCGCGCTGGTCGAGGAGATCAACACGAACCGGCCGAAGGGCGCGACCCCCAACACGGTGCGCGGCCCCTTCTACCGGGCCGATGCGCCCCGGCTGCCGCTCGACGCCAACATATCGCTCGACGGCGTCGGCCCCGTGCTGTCCGTCAGCGGCCATGTGCGGGATCTCGACGGCAAGCCCGTCGCCGGCGCGACGGTCGAGACCTGGCAGGCCAACAGCGAAGGCTTCTACGAGAACCAGCAGCCGGACCAGCAGCCGGAATTCAACCTTCGCGGCATCTTCACGACCGATGGCCAGGGGTGCTTCCGCTACAAGACCGTGCGCCCGGGCGGCTATGCCGTGCCCAGCGACGGCCCCGTGGGCCAGATGCTGGGCGGGCTGGGTTTTGCCATGCGCCGTCCCGCCCATCTCCACTTCCTGATCAAGGCCGCCGGCTTCGAGACGATCAGCACGCATGTCTACGACGGCAGCGATCCGCATCTCGGCCAGGACGCGCTGTTCGGCGTGAAGGACGAGCTGATCGGGGAATTCAAGCCGACCGGGAAGGGAGATGCGTCGACGCTCGACTTCACCTTCACCATGGTCCGGGCGAAGAAGGGACGCGGCACGCCATGACACTCGACTTTACCTATCAGGCAAGTGCGGCCCGTATCGTCTTCGGCAACGGGGCGAGCGACGATGTCGGCGAATGGGTGGAGGCGCTGGACTGCCGACGCGCGCTCGTGCTGTCGACGCCGCATCAGGCCGGCGATGCGGAGGCGCTGTCGAAGCGGCTCGGGCCGCTTTCGGTCGGCACCTTCACCGAGGCCACCATGCATACGCCCGTCGATGTGACCGAGCGCGCCGTCGCGCGTGCGGCCGAGCTCGGCGCCGATTGCGTCGTCTCGCTCGGCGGCGGCTCGACGACCGGGCTCGGCAAGGCCATGGCCTATCGCACGGATATTCAGCAGATCGTGATACCCACCACCTATGCCGGCTCCGAAGTCACGCCGATCCTCGGCCAGACGGAGAATGGCGTCAAAACCACCGTCCGCAGCCCGAAAATCACGCCGGAAGTGGTGATCTACGATCCGCAGCTGACGCTCGGCCTGCCCGTCGGCATGAGCGTCACCAGTGGCCTGAATGCCATCGCGCATGCGGCCGAAGGGCTTTACGCGCCCGACCGCAATCCCATCACGACGATGATGAGCATCGACGGCATTCGCGCGCTCAAGGAGGCCCTGCCGGCCCTGATCGACAGCCCGCGCGATGGTGCGGCGCGCGAAAAGGCGCTTTATGGCGCCTGGCTCTGCGGCACCGTCCTCGGCCAGATTTCGATGTCGCTGCATCACAAGATCTGCCACACGCTGGGCGGCAGCTTCGACACGCCGCATGCCGAGACCCATTCCATCATGCTGCCGCACACGATCGGCTTCAACGCCGCGGCGGTGCCGGAGTTGATGACGCCGATTTCCGGCATTTTCGGCGGCGCGACACCCGGGCGGGCGCTCTACGATTTCGCCCGATCCATCGGCTCGCCGATGGCGCTGAAGGATTTCGGCCTCAGCGAGGCCGATCTCGACCGCGCCGCCGATATCGCCACCAGGAACCCCTATTCCAATCCGCGCCCGATCGACCGTACGGCGATCCGCGCACTGTTACAGGACGCCTGGAGCGGAACACGACCGCCATATTGAATTCTTTTGGGAGGAGGAATGAATATGCTTACGAGACGTGACTTGCTGAAATCCGCAGCCGCCACGGGCGCATTGGCGGCGACATCCGGCCTCGCCATGCCGGCCCTGGCCCAGGGCGCGCCGATCAAGCTCGGTTATGTCAGCCCGCAGACCGGCCCGCTCGCCGCGTTCGCCGAGGCCGACAAGTTCATCATCGATGGCTTCATGGCCGCGACCAAGGCGGCCGGCCTCAACTACGAAGTGGTGGTGAAGGACAGTCAGTCCAACCCGAATCGCGCCGCCGAGGTCGCCAAGGAACTGATCGTCAGCGACGAGGTCAATCTCGTGCTCGTGGCCTCGACGCCCGAGACGACCAACCCCGTGGCCACGACCTGCGAGGCGGAGGAGGTGCCCTGCATCTCGACGGCCGCGCCCTGGCAGCCCTGGTTCATCGGCCAGCAGGCCAATCCGGGCGACCCGGCCTCGTGGAAGCCGTTCAACAGCGCCTTCCATTTCTTCTGGGGGCTGGAAGACGTCATCGCCGTCTATACCAACATGTGGGGACAGCTTGAGACCAACAAGAAGGTCGGCGGCCTGTTTCCCAACGATGGCGACGGCAACGCCTGGGGCGACAAGGCCGTGGGCTTCCCGCCGGTGCTGGAGAAGCTCGGCTACAGCCTCAACGATCCCGGCCGCTACCAGAACCTGACCGACGACTTTTCCGCCCAGATCAACGCCTTCAAGTCCGACGGCAGCGATGTCATCACGGGCGTGATGATCCCGCCCGATTTCACCACCTTCTGGAACCAGGCGCAGCAGCAGGGCTTCAAGCCCAAGGTCGCGTCGATCGGCAAGGCGATCCTGTTTCCGCAGGCGGTGGAGGCGCTCGGCAAGAACGGCCATAACCTGTCCTGCGAAGTCTGGTGGTCGGCGAGCCATCCCTTCAAATCGTCGCTGACCGGCCAGAGCGCCGGTGAACTGGCGGAGGGCTTCACCAAGGCCACCGGCCGGCCCTGGACCCAGCCCATCGGCTTCGTCCATGCGCTGTTCGAGGTCGCCGTCGATGTGATGAAGCGCGCCGACCCGACCGACAGCGAAGCGGTGATTGCCGCCATCGCCGCCTCCAATATCGAGACGATCGTCGGCAAGGTGGCCTGGGATGGCGCCAACCTGCCGCCCTTTGCCGGCAGGAATGTCGCCAAGACGCCGCTGGTCGGCGGCCAGTGGCGCCTCAAGGATGGCGGCGGCTACGACCTCGTCATCGTCGACAACCAGACGGCGCCGAACATTCCGACCGGCGGCAAGATGGAAGCGATCGGCTGAGCCATGCCCATCCTCGCCCTCGACCAGGTCTCGAAAAGCTTCGGCGCACTCAAGGTCGCCGACCGGATTTCGTTTGCGCTGGAAAAGGGCGAGGCGCTGGGCGTGATCGGGCCGAACGGCGCGGGCAAGTCGACGCTGTTCAACCTCATCACCGGCAATATCCGCGTCGATGCCGGCACCATCCGCTTCGCTGGCGAGGACGTGACGCGCCAGCCTCCGATGGCGCGGTGCCTGGCCGGCGTCGGACGGACGTTCCAGATCCCGCAACCCTTCGAAAAGCTGACGGTGTTCGAGAACCTGCTCGTTGGCGGCGCCTTCGGCTCGCGCAAGACCGAGAAGGACGTGGGTGACCGCTGCGCCGACATTCTCGTCGAGACCGGGCTCTACCCCAAGGCAAACCAGCTCGCCGGAAGCCTCGGGCTGTTGCAGCGCAAGCGTCTCGAGCTTGCCCGGGCGCTCGCTACAGACCCGAAAATCCTACTGCTCGACGAGATCGCCGGCGGGCTGACGGAAGGGGAATGTCAGGAGCTCGTGGAAACGATCCGCGCCATCCACCGGCGCGGCGTTTCCATCATCTGGGTCGAGCATGTGCTGCATGCGCTCAATTCGGTGGTCAGCCGCCTCGTCGTCCTGCATTTCGGCCGGGTGATCGGTGACGGCGATCCTCAGACCATCATGGCGTCCAGGGATGTGCGCGAAATCTATCTCGGGATCGATGTGTGATGGCGCTGCTCGAGACCCATGGCCTGACGGCCTTCTACGGTGATTTCCAGGCCTTGTTCGGCGTCGATATCGCGCTCGACGAAGGCGAGACGGTCGCGGTGATCGGCGCCAACGGTGCGGGCAAATCGACCCTGCTGCGCTCGATTTCCGGCCTCATCCGCAATGTGCCGGGACAAATCCGCTTCGATGGCCGTGAGATCGGCGCGCTTGCCGCGCCCGATGTCCTGCAACTCGGCATCGCCATGGTGCCGGAAGGCCGCCGTCTCTTCCCATCGCTTTCCGTCGAGGAAAACCTGCTGATCGGCAAATACGGCCGTGTCGGCAACGGCGCCTGGTCGCTCGACGGCATCTACGACCTTTTTCCCGTGCTGAAGGAGCGCCGCCACCAGCCGGGCACGGCGTTGTCCGGCGGGCAGCAGCAGATGGTCGCGATCGGCCGCGGGCTGATGTCCAATCCGCGCGTGCTGCTCTGCGACGAGGTGAGCCTCGGCCTCGCCCCCGTGGTCGTCAGGGACATCTACGCGGCCTTTCCGAAAATCCGCGCGACGGGCGCATCCATCGTCATCATCGAACAGGATATCGGCCAGGCGCTGAAGGTGGCGGACCGGGTCTATTGCATGATGGAGGGAGGTGTGACGCTTTCGGGCACGCCGGCGACGCTCAGCCGCGAGGATATCCACGCCGCCTATTTCGGAGCGCATGCGCGATGAGCTGGCTCGACACCATCCTTCAGGGCATCCTGCTCGGCGGGCTCTACGCGCTCTTCGCGGCGGGCCTTGCCCTCGTCTTCGGCATCATGCGGCTCGTCAATCTCGCCCATGGCGACCTGATCGTGCTCGCCGCCTTCCTGATCCTGCTGCTCGTTTCGGCGCTCGGCCTCAATCCCTTCATCGCTGCCGCGGTCGCGCTGCCGGTGATGTTCATGCTCGGCTGGGCGCTGCAATTCCTCGTGCTCAACCGCACGCTCGGCAACGATATCCTGCCGCCGCTGCTGGTGACGTTCGGCCTTTCGGTGGTGATCCAGAACGGCCTGCTCGAGGGCTTTTCGGCCGATAGCCGCCGGATCTCGGCGGGCGCGCTGGAAACGGCGTCGATCCAGATCGGCCCCATCAGCATCGGCACCATGCCGCTCCTCACCTTCCTGTCGGCGGTGGGCGTCATCGTCGCGCTCAACCTCGTCTTCTATCGTACCGCGCTTGGCCGCGCCTTCCGCGCCACCTCGGATGACAGCGCGACGGCCGGCCTGATGGGCATCCGCGCGGAACGCATCTTCGCCACCGCCACCGGGCTTGCCATGATGGTCGTGACGATCGCCGCGCTCTATCTCGGCACGCGCGCCAATTTCGATCCGACCATGGGGCCGGCACGGCTGATCTACGCCTTCGAGGCCGTCATCATCGGCGGGCTCGGCTCCTTCTGGGGCACGCTCGCCGGCGGCATCATTATCGGCGTCGCGCAGACCGTGGGCGCGGCAATCAACCCGGAATGGCAGATACTTGCGGGCCACATCGCCTTCCTTCTGGTGCTGCTTGTGCGGCCGCGCGGCCTTTTTCCACGGGCGGTGGACTGACATGAGCGATCATCTTTCCGCATCCTCCTGGACCGTTTCGACCCGCACCCGAGGCTCCGTCGTTTCGATGCTGGCGATCCTCGCGCTGGTGGCGATCGCCTTTGCCGCACCGCTGTTCGTGTCGCGTTCGGTGGTGCAGGATCTCTTCTTCATCCTGACCATGCTGGTGCTGGCGCAATGCTGGAACCTGCTTGCCGGTTATGCCGGCCTCGTCTCCGTCGGGCAGCAGGCCTTTGTCGGCTTCGGCGCCTATGCGATGTTTGCCGGCGTCAGCCTGCTCGGCATGGACCCGATGGCGGCGATCCTGCTCGGCGGGCTTGCGGCGCTGGCGCTGTCGGTGCCCACGGCCTTCTTCGTCTTCCGCCTGCAGGGCGCCTATTTCGCCATCGGCACCTGGGTCATCGCCGAGATCGTGCGGCTGTCGCTGGCGCAGTGGAAGGCGCTCGGCGGTGGAACCGGCACCTCGCTGCCGTCCGGTGCCACGCGCGACATGGTCGGCGTGCGTTTCGTCGCCGATCTGCTTGGCGTGCGAGGGCCCCAGGCCACCGATATCGTCTGCTACTGGCTGGCGCTCTTTCTGGCCGTCGTCACCATCGGTTCGATCTACAAGCTGCTGCGCTCGAAGCAGGGCCTGGGGCTTGCGGCCGTGCGCGACAACCGCGAGGCGGCCCGCTCCGTCGGCGTCGATCCGACCTGGACGAAGTCGTTCGTCTATCTGGTGGCCGCACTCGCGACGGGCCTAGCCGGCGCGCTGATCTATGTGCAGAAGGCGCGCATCTCGCCGGATGCCGCCTTCTCGGTTCCCGACTGGACCGCCTATGTGATCTTCATCGTCGTGATCGGCGGCATCGGCACGATCGAGGGGCCGATCGTCGGCGTCATCGTGTTCTACATCCTGCAGAATATGCTGGCCGATTACGGCTCCTGGTATCTGCTGATCCTCGGCCTCATCGGCATCCTGATCATGCTGTTTGCGCCGCGCGGCCTGTGGGGCCTGTTTGCCGACCGCACCGGACTCCAGCTTTTTCCTGTCCGCCGTATCCTGGCGGGCCAGCCCAAACCCAAAGACATCAGAGGGAGTGACTGATGGCCGATATCGAAACCGACGTCCTGATCATCGGAACCGGCCCCGCCGGCTCGGCGACCGCCGCGCTGCTTGCGAGCTACGGCGTCGAGAACATGGCGATCAACCGTTACCGCTGGCTGGCCAACACGCCGCGCGCCCACATTACCAACCAGCGCACCATGGAGGTGCTGCGCGATCTCGGCCGCGAGGTCGAGGCGGAAGGCTACCTCCATGCCAGCCCGCAGGAGATCATGGGCGAGAACGTGTTCTGCACCGCGATCGCCGGCGAGGAGCTCGGCCGTCTCAAGACCTGGGGCACCCATCCGACGTCCAAGGCCGAGCACCTGCTCTCCTCGCCGAGCGAGATGAACGACCTGCCGCAGACCTTCATGGAGCCGCTTCTGTTCAAGACGGCTTGTGCGCGCGGCACACAGGCGCGCATGTCGACGGAATATGTCAGCCACGTGCAGGACGCCGAGGGCGTGACGACCACCTGCCGCGACCGCCTGACCGGCAAGGACTTCACCGTCCGCTCGAAATACCTCGTCGGCGCCGATGGCGGCAATTCTCTGGTGGCACAGCATCTCGGCCTGCCCTTCGAAGGCAAGATGGGTGTCGCCGGCTCGATGAACATCCTGTTCAAGGCCGACCTCACCCGCTACGTCGCGCATCGCCCCTCGGTGCTCTACTGGGTGCTGCAGCCGGGTTCGAATGTCGGCGGCATCGGCATGGGCCTCGTGCGCATGATCCGGCCGTGGAACGAGTGGCTGATCAACTGGGGCTATGACATCAGCCAGGGCGCGCCCGATGTCGATAATGCCTTTGCCGAGGGCGTGGCCCGCGACCTGATCGGCGATCCCGATATCGACATCGAGATCACCTCGGTCTCCACCTGGACGGTCAACAACTGCTACGCCACCCGAACCCAGAAGGGTCGCGTCTTCTGCATGGGCGACGCGATCCATCGCCACCCGCCGTCGAACGGGCTCGGCTCCAACACCTCGATCCAGGACGGTTTCAACCTCGCCTGGAAGCTCGCCATGGTGCTGAAGGGCCAGGCCGGTCCCGGCCTGCTCGAAACCTATACGGAAGAGCGCGCGCCGGTCGCCAGGCAGATCGTCACGCGCGCCAACCAGTCGATCGAGGAATTCGGCCCGATCTTCGGCGCGCTCGGCCTGCTGGATTCCATCGATCCGGTGAAGATGCAGGAGAACATGGACCGCCGCTGCGAGGACGGAAGTGCCGCCGAAAGCCAGCGCGCGGCGCTGCGCGAGGCGATCGCCTTCAAGGTCTATGAATTCGATGCCCATGGCGTGGAGATGAACCACCGCTACAAATCCGCAGGCGTCGCGACCGATGGCCAGCCCGAGCCGGCCTTCACCCGCAATCCGGAACTGCATTTCGAGCAGACCACCTGGCCTGGCGCGCGCCTGCCGCATGCCTGGCTGTTCGGCGAGGGCAACGGCAAGGCCTCTACGCTCGATCTGTGCGGCCACGGCAAGTTCACGCTCCTGACGGGCATCGGCGGGCAGGCCTGGGTCGATGCGGCCGAGACGCTGTCGGCGGAGCTTGGCCTGCCGCTCGTGGCCCATGTCATCGGGCCGCGGCAGACCTGGCAGGATCATTACGGCGACTGGGCGCGTGCCCGCGAGGTGGGCGATGCCGGCGTCGTGCTGGTCCGGCCCGATCATCATGTCGCATGGCGCTCGGAAGGGCTGGCGGCCGACCCCGCCGGCGAACTGCGCCGTGTGCTGAAGACAATTCTGGATCTGTGAGGCGACGATGGAAGCGCATGAGAAGGGTTATTTCACCGAGGAGAACTCCGTCGAGGTCGTGACCGGCCGCAATGCCGGCGCCAGGGACGCACGCCTGAAGGAGGTGATGGAAGTCATCACCCGCAAGCTGCATGAGGCGGTGAAGGAACTGGAGCCGACGCAGGAGGAATGGATGGAGGCGATCCTCTTCCTCACCCGCACCGGCCAGATGTGCAACGAATGGCGGCAGGAATTCATCCTGCTGTCGGATGTGCTGGGCGTGTCGATGCTGGTGGACGCGATCAACAACCGCAAGCCCTCCGGCGCGTCGGAAAGCACGGTGCTCGGCCCGTTCCACGTGGCCGACGCGCCGGCACTGCCGATGGGCGCCAATATCTGCCTCGACAGCAAGGGCGAGGACATGGTCATCGAGGGGCGCATCCTCGATACCGAGGGCAAGCCGATCGCCGATGCCGTCATCGATGTCTGGCAGGCCAATGACGAGGGTTTCTACGACGTGCAGCAGAAGGGCATCCAGCCCGATTTCAATCTGCGCGGCATCTTCCGCACCGGGCCGGACGGACATTACTGGTTCCGCGCCGTGAAGCCGAAATACTATCCGATCCCGGATGACGGCCCCGTCGGGCAGCTGCTCGGCCATCTCGGCCGCCACCCCTACCGTCCGGCGCACCTGCACTACATCATCAGCGCCGATGGTTTCGAGACGCTGACGACGCATATCTTCGACCCTGACGATCCCTATATCCATTCGGACGCGGTGTTCGGGGTCAAGGAGAGCCTGCTGGCGAAATTCGACCGGGTAAACGATCCGGCCCGCGCGAAGGCCTATGAATTCGACGGCGAATTCTGGGAGGTCAAACACGATTTCGTGCTGGCGCGCGACCAGGCCTGACAGCGGCATCTGAAAGAAAATGGGGACGGATGCGGATCGCGTCCGCCCCTTTTCATTCTGCCGAATGGATTCGTTCGCGCTCGCCCATGAACGGGCCCTGCACCCACTGGATCGTCTTCTCGTGCTTTTCGACCGCGCGGCGAAGTTCGGCGAACTCCCGGCGCATGTGGCCGAGAAACTTGCGGCCGGCGGGGTTCGAATAGGGTTTCTTGCGCGTCATGACGCCGAGCACGCGCTCGGGCTGGGGAATATCCAGCGGGATGATGCTGATCTTGTTTTCGCCGCGAAAGGCGTGGACGACGGAATGCGGCAGGATCGCCAGCGCATCGGTGCCGGCAAGATAGTTCACGACACTCAGCAGCGAGCCGCCGGCATAGCGCAGCGACACCTCCGCCAGCCCCAGCGTCAGCAGGATATTGTGCAGGTCCAGCACCAGCGGCGAGCCCGGCAGCGGCGCGATCCAGGGATAGTTGACGATATCCTCGGTCGCCAGGGTGCGCTTGCGCACCAGGGGATGGCCGGCGCCGCAGGTCAGCACGTTGCGCGCCGTCAGGATCGGCTCGAAATGCAGGTCGGCGCGCAGGTCGACGGAACCCGTCGGGGTCACCGCAAGGTCGATCTGTCCGGAATCCAGTTCCGCCACGAGGTCGGGATAGTTGCCATAGGACTGGTAGACCATGATTCCAGGCTCGCCGCGCTGGAACGACGCGATCATCGGCGACACCACCGCATCCATGAAGAAGGGCACGCCGCCGATCCGCACGCGTCCCGACGAGCCGGACTTGAAGCTGCGGATGATCTCCATCGCCTTGCGCGACGATGCCAGGATGGCCTTGCCCTGCTGGCCGAGCTGTTCGCCGAGCGGCGTCGGCTGCATCGGCCGCCGGCCGGATACGAAGAGTGGCTCGCCGATGCGCTTTTCCAGGATCGACAGCGTGCGTGATACCGCCGACTGCGTCATGCCGAGCATGGCGGCCGCTTCGGTGACGCCGCCGGTCTCGATGACGGCCGCGAGCTGGACAAGATGGGCTTCGACGATCTTCATAGCAAATTGCTATAGCTTACATGAACAAAGTCAATCACCGGCGGGCTCGAACCTCTATAGTGGAGACAATCACGGACGGCTTGCGACAGGCGGGCTCCAGCCGTGGTTCCCGAGGCGGTGGAGGAACCGCATCCGGAATTGCAATGTCTTTGGAGGAGGACACCATGGCCCTTGTCAGCGGCTATCATCACCTGACGCTCTGCACCGACGGCGTGCAGGAGGATTACGACTTCTACACGAAGGTGCTCGGGCTCTATTCGGTCAAGCGCACCGTGCTGTTCGACGGCACGATCCCCGTCTATCACCTCTATTACGGCTCGCGGAACGGCGACGCCTCGACCATCATCACCACCTTCCCCTTCCGCAAGCCGGCGGTGTTCGGCAAGCGCGGCACCAACCAGTCGAAGATCATCCAGCAGGCCATTCCGGTCGGCTCGGCCGACTATTGGGTCGACCGGCTGAACGAGAAGGGCGTCGAGGCCGCCAAGACGTCGCGCTTCGGCATCACCCGCGTGGCCTTCAAGCATCCGTGCGGCATTCCGCACGAGCTGGTCGAAAGCCCGGCTGACAACCGCCCGTCGATCGTCAACGAGGCGCAGGGCGTGAAGCCCGAGCACGGCATCAAGGGCATCTATGGCGCGGCCATCGCCGTCTTCGATCGCACCGCGATGGACGATTTCCTCGGCGTCGGCATGTCGATGACGAAGGAAGCCGACAGCGACGAGGGTCTGATGTTCTCGGTGCCGAATGCCGGCGGGCCGAACAGCATCGTCGAGGTGCTGCACGAATCCTCCGGTCCGCAGGGCACCTGGACTTTGGCCGGCGGCACGATCCATCACCTCGCGCTGAACACCGGCAACGAGGAAAACCAGCTCAAGCTCAAGGCGCATCTGGAAGGTCTCGGTTTTACCGACGTGTCGGACCAGAAGGACCGCAACTACTTCAAGTCCTGCTATGTCCGCTCGCCCGGCGGCGCGCTGTTCGAGATCGCCTGGTCGGTCGAAGGCGGCTGGGCGCTCGACGAGCCGGCCGACCAGATCGGCACGACGCTGGTCTTCCCGCCATGGTTCGAAGATCGCCGGCAGGAGCTGATTGCAGGTCTCGAACCCGCAAAATTCTGAGCCCGGCGCCATGTCGAACCATGACACGCCACTCCTCCTCGGCGCGAGCCCCGGGGAGGCCCTGGTGCACTGCGTCTTCATCCACGGGCGGACCCAGTCGCCCGAGGATATGGTCGAGCAGGTGATTTCCAGGCTGAAGGCGCCGGGCGTGGCCTTCGTGCTGCCCCGGGCCCGCGGCAACAGCTGGTATGATGCGCGCGCGACGGATGTGCTGACGGATCGCACCCGCAAACAGCTCGAGCAGTCGATCGCCTATGTCAGGCAGCTTGTCGGCGATCTCTCGGGCGCGAAGGATCATGCCAGGCCGCTCCTGATCGGCGGCTTCAGCCAGGGGGCGTGCCTTTCCATCGAATATGCAATGCGGCACGGCCCGTGGAACGGTGCGCTCGCAAGCCTGACGGGATGCCGCGTCGGCACGCCGGATTGCGACCGGCCCTTCGCCGATCTCGATCGGCTGCCGGCCTATCTGACCGGCTCCGACAAGGATCCCTGGATCCCCGTCGATGCCTTTGCCCAGGCAGCCGCAGCGCTCGCCCGCGCCCGCGCAAAGCTTCATTGCGATGTTCTGCCGGACAGGTCGCACGAGGTCTCGGCAACCGAGATCGCGCAGTTCGAGACGATGCTGCGCGGCCTATCGCATCAAAGCTGGTGGTAGCCGCCGAACCGGGCGCTGGTTCGCGCCCGGTGCCTTGCTCATTCGCCCAGGAAATCGGCCATTTCGACCTGATAGAAGGTCTTGGTGCGCGGGCCGGCGAGGATCGGGTCGATGCGGCGCACGCATTCCTGGTAATGCGCGGTCTTGCGGTGTTCGTCGACGGCTTCGGGCGAGGTGAACACCTCGTAGATCGTGAAGCTGTTCTCGTCCTCGGGATTGCGAAGCACGTCGAAGCGCACATTCCCCGGCTCCTGCCGCGTGCCCTCGTAATTGATGCGGAACGCCTCGAGAAACTCCGCGGCATGGCCCGGCTTGACGTTGATGCTGACCATCTGGATGAGCATGTCTTATTCCCTGTTATCTGTTGAAGTCCTGAATGAAGGGGTCAAAGGCCCGGCGCTTTCCACATGGCGGTGGTAACGCCCTCGTCGACGAGCTGGCGTTGCAGCGCATAGGCCCGCGCCCAGCGTTCGCCCGCCTCGTCATAGACGGCCTTGTGCGTGAAATCCGGCTCGAAGTGCCTGTCCCAGCGCACCCAGCCATCCGCCGCCTCGACGAAATCCCGACGCAGGCCGATGCCGATGGCCGCGGCCGCCGCGCAGCCGAGCGCGGTCGCTTCCTTCACGACGGGTGTGACGACGGGAAGGCCCGTGGCGCTCGACAGGATCTGCGACCAATGGGCGGATTTCGATGCGCCGGCGGCGAAGACGATCTTGTCGGGCGTCCTGCCCGACAGCTTGAAGATGGCGGCGAGATTGCGCGCCGCGACGATGGCCGCATTCTCCTGCAGGGCGCGGAAGATCGCGGCCTTGCCGGATTTTTCGGGATCGATGGAGAGGTTCAGCAGCGAAGGGGCTGCGTGATACCAGTTGCCGTAATGCATGACGTCGGAAAAGACTGGGATGATGCCATGCGCGCCGACCGGCACCTTCGCAGCCTTCTCCTCCAGCAGCCGGTAGGCATCGCCGCCGGGGCCGGCCGCCGCCAGTTCCTCGGCGCCGAAACTGTCGCGGAACCAGCGCATGACGATGCCGACGAAGAAGCTGATCGCTTCGGCCTGGTTGAGGCCGGTGACGACATGCGGATTGATGCGCAGGTCCATGGACGGGTCGGAGACATCGAGGCCGACATTCACCACCTGCTGCCAGAAGGTGCCGCCGAGCACGGCGCAGTCGCCCTCGTTGACGACGCCGATGGCGGCCGCCCCGCTCTGGCAGTCGCCACCGCCCATGACGACGGGCGTGCCGGGCGCTAGGCCGGTCTCGTCGGCCGCCTTCTCCGTGACGCGGCCGATGACCGTGCCGGGCTCGACGCTTACGGGGAAGATATCGTCGCGCATGCCGGCCTTGGCCATCGCTTCCGGCAGCCAGTCGCGTTTCGCAAGACTGTAGAGCCCGGTCGTTCCCGCATTGGACGGATCGCTGGCGATGACGCCGGACAGGCGTGCGAGCACCCAGTCGGACAGCATGCTGATCCGGTCGATGCGGGCATAGACGTCGGGCAGGTTGCGCTTCAGCCAGAGCAGGCGCGGCAGTGCGCCGAGCGCAAAGGTCTGGCCGCTTTGCGCATAAAGCTCGCTTTCGAGGCCCGGAAAATCGCGCTTGAGGTCGCGCACTTCGCTGACGGCGCGGCTGTCGACATTGGCGCAGGCCCAGATTTCCCGTCCGCCGCGATCATAGGCGACGATGGCCTCGCGCATGCTGGTGGCGCTGACGGCGCGGATATCGGCGGCCGTTATGCCGGCCTCGGCGATCGCCTGCCGGATGGCGCGCGATAGGAGCGCCCAGTTGCCCTCCACGTCGAAATCCATCGAGCCGGGGAACCTCGGATCGGTCTTGTGCCACCATTCGTGCTGGGCGCTGGCGATCTGGTTGCCGTTCTCGTCGAAGATCACGGCCCGGCCGCTGCCGGTGCCGGCATCGACGGCCAGCAGATATGTCGTCGTCATGGCGGTTCAGTCCTTGATTTCGAGGAGGCCGGCGGCCGTCGTCTCGTCCGTGATGAGGATGCCGACGAACTTTCCGCGCAGCGCGGCGTGGATGGCCTGGACCTTCTGGATGCCGCCGGCCGCCGCCACGACCTTTTCGGCGCGCGAGAGCCCCGCGAGCTTCACGCCGATCACCCGGTCGTGCAGGGGCAGGTCGAGCGCTTCGCCGCGCTCGTTGTAGAACTGGCAGAGGATATCGCCGACCGCGCCCTTGCGGCGCAGCGGCTCCACCTCGTCGGGGCTGACATAGCCGGCCCGCACCACCGTCGAGGCAGCGGAAAGCTCGCCGATGCCGACGAGCTGGTAGGTGGCGTTGAGCGCCATGTCGAGCAGGTTCGCGACGGCCGGTTCGGAGGAAAGATTGCGCGCCACGTCCGGGTCGCGCACGACGAGCGGTGCCGGCACCAGATGCACGCCGCTGCCCCAGTTGGCGGTGCGCATGCCGTCGACATAGGTGCTGACGCCGCCGGTGAGGCTGACGAGGCCGATATTGCGCTCGTTGGCGAGATGGCCAAGGCGCTGGATCGTGTTGGAGACGGTAGCCCCCCAGCCGACGGCCAGCAGGTCATCGGTCTGGAGGCGCTGCATCAGGAACTGCGCGGCGGCCTGACCCAGCCGGTCGCTCGGGTCCTGATCGGGCAGCTGCGGCACGACATAGGCCTCGAGCAGCCCGTAGCGTTCCTTGATCTGCCGTTCGAGGGTGAGGCAGCCCTGATAACGCGAGTTGATGCGCACCTGGATGATGCCGGAACGGCGGCCGCTTTCGAGCAGGCGCGACACCTTGATGCGCGACATGTTCAGTTTTTCGCCGATCTCGTTCTGCGTCAGTCCGTCGTTGTAATAGTACCAGGCGATGCGGGTGAGGATTTCCTCGTCCGTATCGGCATAACTCCATTCCCCGTTATCCGTCGCCATCAAGCGCCCTTTCGGTCATTTTCTGATCATTTGAATAGCAAAAAAACTTTTGATACGTCAACGCGTTCCGGTGGCGAAAAATTCTTCGCGCAGGCAATGCATTGATTTTCGCCGACAAATCATATTTTGCAGTGCAATATCGGGCTTCTTCGACGCGTCGACGCTATTTGAGCATATTGACGGCTCCTCATCACTGTGATCACATGATTGCCGTGAATTACATATGAACAGGTGCAGAATGACGGATCAAGCGGCGACCGGGAGGGTCGCGCAGCTGACGGATATCTGGAAGTCCTACGGTGCCGTCCCGGTGCTGAAGGGCGTTTCGCTCGCCTTGCAGGCAGGGGAGGTGCACGCGCTTCTCGGCGGCAACGGTGCGGGCAAGTCGAGCCTCATGAAGATCATGTCGGGCGTCATTGCGGCCAATTCCGGCGCAATCGAAATCAACGGCCGGCCGCTCACTCAGGCCTCACCCGCCCATGCGCAGGAGCTTGGCCTCTATCTGGTGCCGCAGGAAGCGCATATCCTGCCCAACCAGAGCGTTCTGGAAAACATCTGCCTCGGCCTTTCCGCCTCGCCACGGGCGCTGCGCCCGCGCGTCGCGCAGCTGGTGGCCGAGCTTGCGGTGTCGCTCGATCTCGATGCGCAGGCCGCAGCACTCGAAATCGCCGAGCGGCAGATCGTCGAAATCCTGCGCGGCCTCGTGCGCGATGCGCGCGTGCTCATCCTCGACGAACCTACATCGGCGCTGACACCCTTCGAGACGAATGCGCTGTTCCAGCGGGTACGCAAGTTGCAGGCCCAGGGCGTCGGCATCTTCTTCATTTCGCACAAGCTGCGGGAAATCCGCGAAATCTGCCGCACGATCAGCGTTCTGCGCGACGGCGTCATCGTGCTGTCCGGTTCGCTCGACAGCTACAGCGACGCCGAGATCATCGATGCGATGAGCCGGGTGCAGATCACCGAGGCATCCGGCAAGGACCGCACCGGCCGCAAGGTCTCGCAGATCGGCCAGCCGCGCCTCGGCGTGCGCGGCCTGAGCGGCGAGGGCTTCCGCAATATCAGCCTCGATGTCCGGGCGGGGGAGATCCTCGGCCTTGCCGGCGTGGTTGGCGCGGGCCGCACCGAATTCGCCGAAACGCTGTTCGGCCTGCGTCCCCAGACGGCGGGCAGCGTCGTCTTCGACGGTGCCGAGATGAAGAAGCGTTCGCCGCGCGTCTGCATCGACCGCGGCCTCGTCTACCTGCCGGAGGACCGCCAGCAGCACGGCCTCTTTCTGGAAGCGCCGCTGTTCTGGAATGTCTCGTCCTATCTCGTGCATCGCCTGCCGTTCTTCCTGCGCCCGGGCGCCGAGCGCAAGGTCTTCGAAACGTTCCGGTCCTCCATGGGCATCAAGTGCACGGGTCCCGGACAGGAGGCGCGTGGCCTTTCTGGCGGCAACCAGCAGAAGGTTCTGCTGGCGAAGTGCCTGTCGGCCCGGCCGAAGGTGCTGATCCTCGACGAGCCGACGCGCGGCGTCGACGTGGCGGCGCGCAACGATATCTACGATCTTATCCGCAAGCTTGCCGCCGAGGGCGTGGCCATCATCCTCATTTCCTCGGATTTCGACGAGATCGAGCAGCTTGCCGACCGGGTGGAGGTCATGGCGTTCGGCCAGTCCGGCGGGGCGCTCACGGACAATATCTCCGTCGACGCCATCGCCCGGCTCGCCTTCGGCGCTTCGGAGGCCCGTCATGCTTGATCTTTTCGCTCGCAACCGCGTTGCAACGCTCATCGTCGTGCTCGCCGTCGCCTATGCGGCCATCGGCGCGGCCGCGCCCGGCTATCTCTCGGGCGCAACCGCCTCGGTCGTCATCTCCAACAGCCTCGTCTTGATGCTGATTTCGCTCGGCACGATGATCGTCATCCTCACGCGCAACATCGATGTGTCCAGCGGCTCCGTGCTGGGCCTCAGCGCCGCCGTGCTGGGCCTCTCGCTCAATGCCGGCGCCGGCCTGCCGCTCGCCATCGTCTTCTGCCTGATGACCGGCGCCGCCGCAGGCGCCTTCAACGGGTTGATGGTCGCCTATCTCGGCATACCCTCCATCGTCGCCACGCTCGGTACGCTCGGCCTTTATCGCGGCATCATGCTGGTGCTGACGGGCGGGCGCTGGATCGAGGACCTGCCGCAGGGCCTGAAGGCGCTCGCCGGCAATCTCGGCTTCGGCTTCTCGGCGCTGACCGTCGTCGTGCTTCTTCTCGTCGCGCTCGCCTGGCATGTCCTGCGCAAGACACGCTTCGGCCGCTATTTCTACGCCGTCGGCGACAACCGCGCCGCCGCCCACCATCTCGGCGTGCCCGTCCGGCGCGTGCAGTTCACGGCCTTCGTCGCGACGGGCCTTTGCGCCGCACTTGCTGGCCTCGTCTTCGCCGCGCAGATCGGCTTCATTCCCAACCAGGCCGGCAACGGTGTCGAGCTGAAGGCGATCGCCGTCAACGTGCTCGGCGGCGTCAGCCTGCTCGGCGGCACCGGCTCGGTCGCGGGCGTGTTTTCCGCCGTCATCTTCATAACCTCCATCGACAGCGCGCTCGTCTTCCTGAAGATCCCGGCCTACTGGAACGACTTCATTGCCGGCGCCATCCTGCTTTCGGTGCTTTTGCTCGACGGGCGCATCCGCCAGATCATCGACCGGCGCATCCGTGCCCGCCGCTACGCCGTGCATGCGCGCGGCCCCGTTCCATCCGATGAAACGACAACGGCACAGACCGTGGAGGCGGGCCGATGAAAAAGCTGATCTTCCGCTGGGAGACCGCGCTCCTCGTCATGCTGGTCGCCGAACTCGTCATCTTCGGCATCATCAATCCGCGTTTCCTCAACGTCGCGAACCTGATCTACGGCACCTCGGATTTCGTGCAGATCGGTATCGTCGCCCTGCCGCTCACCCTGGTCATCATCGCCGGCGGCATCGATGTGTCCTTCGCCTCGGTGATCGGCCTTGCCGCCATCGTCTTCGGCGTCGCCACCTTCTACGGCGTGCCGCTGCCGCTCTCGATTGCGCTGGCGCTCGTCGCCGGTGCGCTGTGCGGGCTGCTCAACGCCACCGTCATCCATCTGTCGAAGATCCAGCCGCTCGTCGTGACACTCGGCAGCCTCTATCTCTTCCAGGGCACCGCGACGGTCGCGTCGGGTCTTGTCGGCGCGGGCGGCTACGAGGGCATCGGCAACTTCCCGGATGCCTTCAACGCCTTCGGTTATGCCCAGGTTCTCGGCCTGCCGGCGCCGCTGGCGCTGTTCCTTGTGCTCGCGCTGGTGCTGATCGTGCTTTTGCATTTCACGCGTTTCGGCCGCGCCGTCTTCCTGTCCGGCCAGTCGGAAAGTGCCGCGCGCTTTGCCGGCATCCCGGTCGGGCGCGTACAGACCATCACCTATGTCATCACCGGCGTTTCGGCCGCCATCGCCGGTCTCGTCATGTCGGCCTATTTCGGTTCGGCCCGCGTGGACCTCGGTTCGGCGACGCTGCTGCCGGCGGTTACAGCCGCCGTGCTTGGCGGCGCCTCGATCTATGGCGGCCAGGGCTCCATCCTCGGCACGCTGATTGCCACCTTCGTCATCGGCTACCTGCAGCAGGGCCTGCAGGCCACCGGTGTGCCCAGCCAGATTTCCAGCGCACTTTCGGGAGGGTTGCTGGTTGTCGCGGTCGCATTGCGCCACGGAAGCGCCATGCTGGCCGATTTCATCGCCGTCGCCCGGCAACAGAA
The DNA here is from genome assembly GCF_009826875.1 of Shinella sp. AETb1-6. Lineage (NCBI taxonomy): Bacteria > Pseudomonadati > Pseudomonadota > Alphaproteobacteria > Hyphomicrobiales > Rhizobiaceae > Shinella > Shinella sp. AETb1-6. The sequence continues at coordinate 179,710 of NZ_WUMM01000008.1, forward strand.
AAAATCCCGGGCGGCAGTCACTTCAGGAGGAGAATGAGAATGATCAAGTCCATGTTGAAATCCGGTGCTCTGGCCGCCGCGCTCGTTGCCGGCACCATGCTCGCCTCGGGCACGGCCCATGCCGAAAACCAGATCGCCTTCATCCCCAAGCTGGTGGGTGTCGGCTTCTTCACCTCCGGCGGCGCCGGCGCGACGAAGGCCGGCGAGGAGCTCGGCGTGAAGGTCACCTATGATGGCCCGACGGAACCCAGCGTTTCCGGCCAGGTGCAGTTCATCAACAACTTCGTCAACCAGGGCTACAATGCGCTGATCGTCTCCTCCGTCTCGCCGGACGGCCTGTGCCCGGCGCTGAAGCGCGCCATGGACCGCGGCGTACTCGTCATGACCTGGGACAGCGACGTCAACCCGGATTGCCGCAGCTACTACATCAACCAGGGCACGCCCGAGCAGCTTGGCGGCCTGCTCGTCGACATGGCGGCCGAAGGCGTGACGAAGGAAAAGGCAAAGGTCGCCTTCTTCTATTCCAGCCCGACCGTGACCGACCAGAACGCCTGGGCCGAAGCCGCCAAGGCGAAGATCGCCAAGGAGCATCCGGGCTGGGAAATCGTCACCACGCAATACGGCTATAACGACGCGCAGAAGTCGCTGCAGACGGCCGAAAGCATCCTGCAGACCTATCCGGATCTCGATGCGATCATCGCGCCCGATGCCAATGCCCTGCCGGCCGCCGCGCAGGCTGCCGAAAACCTGAAGCGTGCCGCGGGCGTCACCATCGTCGGCTTCTCCACGCCCAATGTCATGCGCCCCTATATCGAGCGCGGCACCATCCAGCGCTTCGGCCTGTGGGATGTCACGCAGCAGGGCAAGATCTCGGTCTATGTTGCCGATCATGTCCTGAAGAATGGCCCGATGAAGGTCGGCGACAAGCTGGAAATCCCCGGCGTCGGCACCGTCGAAGTCTCGGCCAACAAGGTCCAGGGCTACGACTACGAGGCCGACGGCAACGGCATCATCCTGCTTCCCGAGCGCACGGTCTTCACCAAGGACAATATCGCCAACTTCGACTTCTGATCCCGCATACGCGGCGGGCGGCTTCGGCCGCCCGCCGTACCCATTTCCAAAGACAGGACGATACGCATGAAAAGCCGCTGGAACGACGAGACCGCAGCCCGCTACGTGGAGGCCGCGCTGGCGGCAGGACAGAGCGAGGCGCTTGGCCTTCGCATCTATACCTCGCGCATCATCGGCGGCGATCCCGATCTCGTGCTGCACGGCGGCGGAAACACCTCCGTCAAGGTCACGTCTGCGACGAGCGAGGCGCTGATGCATATCAAGGGCAGCGGCTGGGACCTCGACACGATCGAGGCGCCGGGCCTGCCGGCCGTGGGTCTCGAACCATTGCTGGAAACCCGCAATGGACCCAGGCTTTCCGACCCCGACATGGTGTCGCTGCTGCGCGCCAGCCTGATCGATGCGGACGCGCCCAACCCGTCCGTCGAGGCGCTGCTGCACGCCTTCCTGCCCTTCGCCTTCGTCGACCATACCCATGCGACGGCCATCCTGGCGCTGGCCGACCAGCCGGACATGCGCGAGACGGTCCGGCGCGTCTATGGCGAGCGGCTCGCCTATGTGCCCTATGTCATGCCGGGCTTCGACCTTTCCATCGTCGCCGACCGCATCTATCGCGAGCATCCCGGCTGCGAGGGCCTCTGGCTGGAGAATCACGGCCTTTTCACCTTCGCCGACGGTGCCCGCGCCTCCTACGAACTGATGATCGAATTCGTCACCATGGCCGAGCAGGAGCTTGCCCGGAAGGGTGTGGCGCTCTCCGGCCCGCAGCCCAGCGACGGCCCGGAGGACATGGCGCTCAGGGCGCGGCTGGAGACGGCGCTTGTCCGTGACGGCTCGCCTTTCGCAAAGGGCGTCTTCCTGGATTATCGCTCCACCGCCGCCATCCGCGCCCATGCGGGCAAGGCTGACGTCGAGGAGATCGGCCTGCGCGGCACGGTGACGCCCGATCACGTCATCCGCATCAAACCGTGGCCGATGGTCATCGACGCCGATGCGGATGCCGCCGCGATCGATGCGGCGCTTGCCGCCTATGCCGAGCGCTACAGGGCTTATTTCGCGCGAAACGCCACGCGCACCAGCGAGCCGAAGCAGATGCTCGACGTTTATCCGCGCGTCGTCCTCGTCAGGAACAAGGGGGTCTACGCGCTGGGTGCGAGCGCCAAGGCCGCCGTGATCGGCGGCGATCTCTGCGAGCAGGCGACACGCGCCATCAACGCCGCCGAAGCCTATGGCCGCTTCACCCCCATCGGCGAGGCCGACCTGTTCGACATGGAATACTGGTCGCTGGAGCAGGCCAAGCTGAAGGTCGGCGTGAATTAGCGCCGGAGCGGGCCCCTTGTTCGCCAAGGGGCCGCCTGCGCGCTGCTGATGCACAAGGCTCGGGAAACGTGCTAATGGCGCGCGATGAATTCTTACTCGGAAGATGCGCCGGTCTATCATCCGCCGCTGGAGCCCTATCTGTCGCTGCTTCACCGCGATGCCGATCTGCTCGTCTATGACAAGCCGAGCGGGCTGCTTTCTGTACCCGGACGGCATCCCGCGCTGCAGGACAGCCTGCTGACACGGGTGCAGGCGTCATCGCCGCAGGCGCTGATCGTGCATCGGCTGGACAAGGACACGTCCGGCGTCGTCGTCTTCTCGCGCAATCGCAAGGCCCATGCCTTCGTGGCCCGGCAGTTCGAGGAGCGCACCACGCGCAAGTCCTATGTGGCCGTGGTCTGGGGGCGGGTTGCGGACGAGGCGGGCGAGATCGATCTGCCGCTGGCGATCGACCCCGAGAACAAGCCGCGGCACCGCGTGGATTTCGAAAACGGCAAGCCGGCCCGCACGCGCTTTGAGGTGATGGCGCGCGGCGAGACCACGACACGGCTGCGGCTCTTTCCGCTGACCGGCCGCACCCATCAGCTGCGGGTGCACATGAAAGCGCTCGGCCATGTCATCCTCGGCGATGAATTCTACGCGGACGGTCTTGCGCTTTCGAGCGTGAACCGCTTGCATCTGCATGCGGAGGAACTGGGCTTCCGCCATCCCGATGGCTCGGAGGTCACCTACCGGGCTCCCGTTCCCTTCTGAGACCGACAGCGTGCAGAAACTCGAAAAATCGCCATTGATCGTCGATTTCGTCGGTGGAGCCGTCGGCCACCGCTTCCGTTCGGGCGAAGGGCGCGGGCAGGGGCTGGCAAAGGCCGCGGGCTTTTCCCCGGGCGTCACGCCTGACATCGTGGATGCGACGGCGGGCCTGGGGCGGGACGCGTTTCTGCTGGCATCGCTCGGCGCGCGGGTCACGCTCATCGAGCGCTCCGAACAGATGCATGCGCTGCTTGCCGAGGGCATCGCGCGGGCGCGGGCGGAAGGCGGGCGCTATGCCGAGACGGTCGGGCGCATGACGCTCATCCACGGCGATTCCCGCGAACTGCTGGCTGGGCTGGCGCCGCAGGTCGTGCTGATCGACCCGATGCATCCGCCACGCGACAAGACGGCGCTGGTGAAGAAGGAGATGCGGCTGATCCGCGATATCGTCGGTGCCGACCCCGATGCCGTGGAGCTGATGCAGGCCGCGCTCGAAGCCGCGCAGAACCGCGTCGTGCTGAAATGGCCGCTGCGGGCGGAACCCATGGCGGGCATACGCAGGCCCTCCCACCAGATCATCGGAAAGAGCACGCGCTACGACGTGTTCGTCAAGGCGAAGATCGCCGCGCCGGCGGGCTAGGCGGGCTCGGCCCCCGGATTGTGCGGCCATCTGCGACGAATGCGTGGACTTTTTGCGCTGCGTCATGGCATAGGGCTGGCACACGACGAGGCCCGTTTCCATGATCCGCATCGAGAATATCAGCAAGTCCAACAGCCATCGCATTCTCTTCATCGAGGCGGCCGCCGCGCTCAATCGCGGCGAGAAGATCGGGCTTGTCGGGCCGAACGGCGCCGGCAAGACGACGCTGTTTCGCATGATCACCGGGCAGGAGCAGCCCGACGAGGGGCAGGTCTCCGTCGAGAAGAACGTCTCGATCGGCTATTTCAGCCAGGATGTCGGCGAGATGGCGGGCCGCAGTGCCGTCACCGAGGTGATGGATGGGGCAGGGCCGGTCAGTTCCGTCGCCGCCGAACTGCGCGAACTCGAGGCCGCCATGGTCGATCCCGACCGCCTCGACGAGATGGACGAGATCATCGAACGCTACGGCGAGGTGCAGGCGCGCTACGAGGAGCTCGATGGCTACGGGCTGGAAAGCCGGGCGCGCGAGGTTCTGGCGGGCCTGAGCTTCAGCCAGGAGATGATGGACGGCGATGTCGGCAAGCTCTCCGGGGGCTGGAAGATGCGCGTGGCGCTTGCCCGCATCCTGCTGATGCGCCCGGACGTCATGCTGCTCGACGAGCCGAGCAACCACCTTGATCTGGAAAGCCTGATCTGGCTGGAGCAGTTCCTGAAAAACTACGACGGCGCGCTCCTGATGACCTCGCACGACCGCGAGTTCATGAACCGCATCGTGACGAAGATCATCGAGATCGATGCCGGCTCGCTCAACACCTATTCGGGCGATTACGGCTTCTACGAGCAGCAGCGCGCGCAAAACGAAAAACAGCAGCAGGCGCAGTTCGAACGCCAGCAGGCGATGCTCGCCAAGGAGATCAAGTTCATCGAGCGCTTCAAGGCGCGCGCCTCCCATGCCGCGCAGGTGCAGAGCCGCGTGAAGAAGCTCGACAAGATCGAGCGCGTCGAGCCGCCGCGGCGGCGCCAGACCGTGATGTTCGAGTTCCAGCCGGCGCCGCGCTCCGGCGAGGACGTCGTCAATATCCGCAACATCGACAAGAGCTACGGCAGCCGGGCGATCTACCGGGATTTCAGCTTCCTCGTCCGCCGGCGCGAGCGCTGGTGCGTGATGGGCGTCAACGGTGCGGGCAAGTCGACGCTGCTGAAGCTCGTCGCGGGGGCGGCCGAACCTGACAGCGGCAGCGTGACCGTGGGCGCGAGCGTCAAGGTCGGCTATTTTGCACAGCATGCGATGGATCTGCTTGACGGCGACCTGACGGTGTTCGAATGGCTGGAGGCGGAGTTTCCGCGGGCCGGCCAGGGGCCGTTGCGCACGCTGGCCGGCTGCTTCGGCTTTTCCGGCGACGACGTCGAAAAGAAGTGCCGGGTGCTGTCAGGCGGCGAGAAAGCGCGCCTCGTCATGGCGGCGATGCTGTTCGATCCGCCGAACTTCCTCATCCTCGACGAGCCGACCAACCACCTCGACCTCGACACGAAGGAAATGCTGATCAAGGCGCTCTCGGACTATGAGGGCACCATGCTCTTCGTCTCGCATGATCGTCACTTCCTCGGCGCTTTGTCGAACCGTGTTCTGGAAATCAACGGCGACGACGTGCATCAATATCCCGGCGGCTATACGGAATATGTCGCGCAGACCGGCCAGGAGGCGCCGGGCTTGCACGCCTGAGGCATCGGCAGGCGAGCGCCTGCCTGTCAGGCGGTCTTGCCGTGATACTGCTCGTCCGTGACCTTCTCCAGCCATGTCACCGGTGAGCCGTTCTCGGCTTCGGCGATGGCGACATGGGTCATGGCGGTCCTGTCTGTGGCGCCGTGCCAGTGTTTTTCACCCGGCGGAAACCACACGACATCGCCCGGGCGGATTTCCTCGATGGGCCCGCCCTCGCGCTGCGCCCAGCCAAGTCCGGCAGTGACGATGACCAGCTGGCCGAGGGGATGGGTGTGCCAGGCGGTGCGCGCGCCGGGTTCGAATGTCACGATCGCGCCGCCGGCGCGGCCCGGCGCTTCCGCCTTGAACGGCGTGTCGAGGCGCACATTGCCGGTGAAGTAATCCGCCGGGCCCGATGTGGAGGGGCTGGTGCCGTTGCGTCTGATATCCATGGCTGTCTCCGATTCGCTGCCGTTATCCTACACGCCGGACGGGCCGCGATCACTGGCGCGGTCGCCGCGGAGCCTCTATGAGAACGGCGACGGGTTTGAAGGCGGGTGTGCGATGGGCAAGCGGATCGGGATCGTCGGCGGCGGGCCGGCCGGGCTGATGGCGGCGGAGGTGCTGTCGGCGCGCGGCCACGCTGTCACCGTGCTGGAGGCCATGCCCACCATCGGGCGGAAATTCCTGCTTGCCGGCAAATCCGGCCTGAACCTCACCCACGCGGAGCCCTACGACCGCTTCGTCACCCGTTTCGGTGCCGCCAATGAACGGTTGCGGCCGGCACTCGATGGTTTCACGCCGCAGGATATGCGGGCCTGGGCGCAGGGCCTCGGCACGGAAACCTTCGTCGGCACGTCCGGCCGTGTCTTCCCGACGGTGATGAAGGCTTCGCCGCTGCTGCGTGCCTGGCGCGCGCGTCTGGAGGCGCAGGACGTCGACATCCGCGTGCGCCATCGCTGGACCGGTTTTGCGCCGGGCGGGCTTTCGATCGAGACGCCGGAAGGGCCCGGGACCATGGCCTTCGATGCGGTGCTTCTGGCGCTCGGCGGCGCAAGCTGGCCGCGGCTCGGTTCGGATGCCGGCTGGGTCGACATGCTTGCCGCGAAGGGCGTGGCGCTGGCGCCGTTCCGTCCGGCCAATTGCGGTTTCGACGTGGACTGGTCGGCCTTCTTCACGGAGAAATTCGCCGGGGCGCCGGTCAAGGGCGTGACGGCGCAGTCGGCGGCCGGCACCATCCCGGGCGAGTTCGTGATTTCGAAGACGGGCGTGGAAGGCAGCCTGATCTATGCCCATGCCGCGGTGCTGCGCGATGCGCTGGAGGAAACGGGGGCGGCGACGCTGATGCTCGATCTGGCGCCCGGCCGCAGCGCTGAGCGACTGGAAAGCGATCTGGCACGGCAGGGCGGCAAGGCGAGCTTCTCCAGCCGGCTGCGCAAAGGGGCGGGGCTCGACGGTGTGAAGGCGGCGCTTCTGCGCGAGGGCTTTGCCGATAGCGCGGCACTCTCCCCCGCCGCGCTGGCGGCCGCCATCAAGGCGGTGCCGGTCCGGCTCGTGCGGCCGCGCCCGATCGCCGAAGCGATTTCGTCGGCCGGCGGCGTCGCATTCGATGCCATCGACGCGGCCTTCATGCTCAAGGCGCTGCCGGGCGTTTTCGTCGCAGGCGAAATGCTCGACTGGGAGGCCCCGACCGGCGGCTATCTCCTGACCGCCTGCCTTGCAAGCGGACGCGCGGCGGCAAACGGTCTGGATCGCTGGCTTTCGGGCCTCGAAGCCGCATTTGAGGGTGCTCCCGCCCGCTAGCGGAGGCTTTCGCTTGCCGCGTGGCAATTTCGACGCACTGGATGTCGCGAACCGGAAGGAGTCGCGGCAAGCGACAGCGTAGCTTTTGGCCATTCCAGGGGCTTGCACTGTCGCCAACCACCTGAAATATGCGCCAAGCCGTCGTTGCGGCCTCAGACAGGGGATTGCCGGGGCCACGCGCGCGCCGGCCGAACATGAGAAAAGAACCGATGACCAGCCACGTCCTGACCGTTTCCTGCCAATCGACCCGCGGCATCGTTGCTGCGATCACCGGCTATCTCGCCGAGAAGGAATGCAACATCGTCGACAGCTCGCAGTTCGACGATCTGGAGACCGGCCTGTTCTTCATGCGCCTCACCTTCACCAACGAGGGCGGTGTGCCGGAGGAGGACATCACGGCAGGCTTCGCGCCGGTCGCCAAGCCCTTCGACATGAACTACCAGTTCCATTCGAGCGAGGAGCGCATGAAGGTGCTGCTCATGGTCTCGCGCTTCGGCCATTGCCTCAACGACCTGCTCTATCGCTGGAAGATCGGCGCGCTGCCGATCGACATCGTCGGCGTCGTCTCCAACCACTTCGATTACCAGAAGGTCATCGTCAATCACGACCTGCCCTTCTACCACATCAAGGTGACGAAGGAGAACAAGCCGCAGGCCGAGGCGCGCCTGATGGAAGTGGTCGAGCAGTCCGGCGCCGAGCTCATCGTGCTCGCGCGCTACATGCAGGTGCTGTCGGATGCCGTCTGCAAGAAGATGTCGGGCCGCATCATCAACATCCACCACTCGTTCCTGCCGTCGTTCAAGGGCGCCAACCCCTACAAGCAGGCCTTCGAGCGCGGCGTGAAGCTGATCGGTGCGACGGCGCACTACGTCACGGAGGATCTCGACGAGGGTCCGATCATCGAGCAGGACGTCGCGCGCATCACGCATGCGCAGTCGGCGGAGGACTATGTCTCGATCGGCCGTGACGTCGAAAGCCAGGTTCTGGCGCGCGCCGTGCACGCCCACATCCATCACCGCGTCTTCATGAACGGCAACAAGACCATCGTCTTCCCGCCGAGCCCGGGCTCCTATGCTTCCGAGCGCATGGGGTGAAAACGAAAAGGCCGGCGGAAACGCCGGCCTTCTGCTTTCCGGGTGACCTCGATCTCACAGACCGAAGGCATCCTTGAACTGATACCACCAGGAACCGATGGTGGAATATTGCGCGCGGAACATGCGCCCGCCGGGGAAGGGGATCCACGGCAGCTTCTCGAACTGGCTGAAGCGCGACAGGTCGCCATGGATCGCTTCGCTCAGGATCTTGCCGAAAAGATGCGAGCCGGTGACGCCGTGGCCGCTATAGCCGTGGGCGAAATAGGTGTTCTTGCCGATCTTGCCCATCTGCGGCACGCGGGAGAAGGACAGGGCGAAGTTGCCGCTCCAGGCATAGTCGATCTTCACGCCCTTGAGCGAAGGGAAGACCTTTTCCAGGTTCGGGCGGATCTTTGCGCGCACATCGGCGGGGTCGGTGCCGCCATAGACGGTGCCGCCGCCGAAGATCATGCGCTTGTCGGCCGACAGGCGGAAATAATCGAGGATGTAGCGCACGTCCTCCACGCACATGTCGGAGGGGATCAGCGCATCGGCGCGCTCGCCCAGCGGTTCGGTGGCGATCATCTGGGTCGAGACCGGCATGACGCGCGAGACGAGCTTCGGCACCACATGGCCGAGATAGGCATTGCCGCAGAGCACGGCCGTGTTGGCCGTCACGCTGCCCCTGGCCGTATGGATGACCGGCTTTTCGGCCTCGTGCTCGACGCGCACGACGGGCGACTGCTCGTAGATCACGCCGCCGAGCGATTCCAGTGCCGCCGCCTCGCCGAGCGTGAGGTTGAGCGGGTGCATGTGGCCGCCGGTCGTGTCCAGCATGCCGCCGATATAGGCGTCGGTGTTGACGAGCTTGCGCATCGCCGCCTTGTCGAGCATCTGGTGATCGTTCATCCCGTAGCTCGCCCACAGCGCCTTCTTGTGCTCCAGCTCCTTCATGTGGGCGGGCGTGTAGGCGGCGTAGATATTGCCGTTCTTCAGATCGCACTCGATACCGTATTGCGAGACGATGCGGCGGATGATCTTTCCGCCCTCCTGCACGAGGCTGCCGACGAAGGCGCCCGCCTCGTCGCCGTAGCGCCGCTTGATCGTGTCGAGGCTGGCATTCAGGCCGTTGACGATCTGGCCGCCGTTGCGGCCGGATGCGCCCCAGCCGATGCCCGCACCTTCCACGACCACCACCTTGTAGCCCTTTTCGGCAAGGTGGATGGCGGTGGACAGGCCGGAATAGCCGGCGCCGAGCACGGCGACGTCGGCGGTCACGGCGCCTTCCAGCACCTTGGGTGTGCGGATGATGTTGCGCGAGGCGGCGTAATAGCTGTCGGGATAGGCGCCGTTGCCGGCATAGGACGCGGTGTTTGCCATCAGACGATTTCCAGGTAGGCGCTGAATTCGAAGTCGGTCACCTGCTCGGCGAAACCGGCGATTTCCTGCCGCTTGCAGGCGATCAGCATGGAACGGAGATCCTGGTCGAAGACCTCCGAGATGATCGAACCGTTCTCGAAGGCCGTCACGGCCGAACCCCATTCGGAGGGAATGCGCGGCAGCTGGGACTGGTAGGCGCGGCCCGAGACGGGTGCCGGCGGCTCCCACTTGTTACGGATGCCGACGAGGGCGGCGCCGAGAATGCCGGCCATGACGAGATAGGGATTGGCGTCGGCGCCGGCCACGCGGTGCTCGATGCGCCGCGCCTTGTTGTTGCCGCCGGGAATGCGGATGGCGGCGGTGCGGTTCTCGTAGCCCCAGGAGATGGAGGTCGGCGCGTGCGTGTCGGGGCGAAGGCGGCGATAGGAGTTGAAGTGCGGCGCAAAGAGCAGCGTCGATTCCGCCATGCCGCGCGTCAGGCCCGCCACGGCATGTTTCATGATGTCCGACCCTTCGGGCGTGCCGTCGTCGAAGACGTTGTTGCCCTCGGCGTCGACAAGGCTGAAATGCATGTGCATGCCGCTGCCCGAGCGCATGCCGTAGGGCTTGGCCATGAAGGTGGCGGCAAAGCCGTGCTTGCGCGCCACGCCCTTGATGATGCGCTTGAAGAACAGCGCGTCGTCGGCGGCCTTCAGCGGGTCGTCGGAATGGATGAGGTTGATCTCGAACTGGCCGATGCCGTTTTCGGCGACGGCCGAATCCGCCGGCACGTTCTGCCGCTCGCATTCCGCATAGACATCCGAGAAGAACTGGCCGAAATCGTCGAGCTCGTCGATGGACAGGATCGCATCGGAATCGAGCCGCTTGCCGGTATAGGGCGAGATTGGCGGCTCGGCATGGTCGGGCTCGGCGTCGATCAGGTAGAATTCCATCTCGGAGGCGACGACGGGCTTGAGGCCCAGGTCGTGGTACTGGCGCACGATATTGGCGAGGGCCTGGCGCGGATCGGCAAGGAAGGGCTCGCCGTTTTCCTTGAACAGCCACAGCGGCACGACGGCGGACGGTTTCAGCGTCCAGCTGACGGGCAGCGCGCCGCGGCCGGTCGCCGCGCAGATGCCGTCCATGTCGCCCGAGGCGAAGACGTGGCTCGAGCCCACGATATCCTCGCCCCAGACATCGACGCCGACGATGGACAGCGGCATGCGGATGCCGCCCTTCAGCACCTTTTCGGCCTGTCCGACGGGAACACGCTTGCCGCGCAGAATGCCGTTGAGGTCGCAGACGACGGCCTGGATGCTCTCCACGCCATCGGCATCGATCAGCCATGCGGAATCTTCGCTCAAGGTCATGGTTCCCTTTCCATATCACATAATTATTTTTGTGATCACATTTTCAAAATATGCACACTTTCTTGTCACGGGTCAAGCTGCTAGAAACTGTGACAAGGGATCGAACAGCACCCGGCAGCCTGGCACAGGAGGAATGGATTGGGCAACTTGGCGCTTGAGCCGCTGGACCGGCCGGACGGTATGACAACGCATGAATATGCGCACCGGCGCCTGCGCCAGGCGATCATGGTGGGTTCCATCCGGCCCGGGGAATCGCTGACGATACGGGGCATCGCCGAGGCCATGGAATCGAGCCCGACGCCCGTTCGCGAGGCGCTGCGCCGGCTGTCCTCGGAGGGGGCGCTTAGGGTGCTCGACAACCGGCGCATCATGGTGCCGCGCATGACGGCGGACCGGTTCAGCGAACTCGTCTCGCTGAGGGCGGTGCTGGAACAGCATGCCGCCCGCCGCGCCGTGCCGCACATCACCGAACGGCGCATCGACCGGCTGGAGGAGATCGACAAGGCGCAGGACGAGGCCATCGCCCGCAAGGACAACGGCACGGCCCTGCTGCTGAACCAGGAATTCCACCGCACGCTCTACACGGCCAATCCCGAGCAGGTGATCATGCCGATGGTGGAAAGCGTGTGGCTGCAGCTCGGGCCCTTCCTCGGCATCGCCATGGAGCATGTCGCCCAGCTCTATTTCGTCGATCGTCACCAGGAAGCGATCGCGGCGCTGCGCAAGCGCGATGCCGACGGCGTGGCCGCGGCCATCAAGGCGGACATTTCCGAGGGCATCGGCGGTTTCGAGCGTTCGGCGATCGAAAACCTGCTGCGGCTCGCCGGGCAGTAGCGCTAGACGACGGTCACGCCGTCGCCGCATGCCACGCGGCCCGTGCCCATCACACTCGCCAGCACCCCGAAACCGCCGCCGCCATGCCGGGCGATCGCGTGCAGCACGTCCTTGTCGAAGGGGATGCCGGGCTGGCCGAGCGCGGTGAAGGCGCATCGCGTGCAGGGTTCGGTGATCTCCACCACCGCATCTCCAAGGGAGAGCCGATGGCCGACAAGCTTCTGCTCGGCGAAACCGGCATCGTTGCCGTCGGTCTCGATCAGGATGTTCGGCCGGAACCGGCGGACATCGAGGATCGCTTGCGGCAGCAGCGCCTGAAGGCGGGCGAGCGAGGATGTCGTCAGGATATGCAGGTGGCCGCGCTCGTAGCGCGGCGCCGCATCCGTGCCGAAGGGCAGGAAGCGCACGGGAAAACCGAGATGGCTGGAAGCGGCTTCGTCGGCCCGGGGCGAGGGCACGGCATGCCAGACCGCGCCGTCGCGGCTGATCTCGATCCCACCCGCGCCGAGCCGGGAGCAAAGATCGGGCACGGGCCGCCAGCGTCGCGCGCTTTCAGGTGCTGCGGCTTCCAGGCTGCCTGCGTCGAAGAGGCCCCATTGCCGGTCTCCGGCGACACCGTCATCATCGAGATCCGTCGTCTCAAGCCGTTCGCCTGTCAGCGAGCTTATGGGGTAGCGCCAGAGTTCGCGCACGGTACCGAACCGCATGCCGTTTCCTTTCCATGCCGATCGGATGCGACGCTATCGCCACATCTGCCTGATGTCGACCGTCGATCGCTGACGGCGCTTTACCGCGGCCGGGCGGCTTGCATCGCGCGTTCGGGCCATGCAATGGATCGACAAGCGTGGCTATCGACGAAGGGGCGGGTGCATGAAGACGGATGTCATCGTTCTCGGTGCGGGCGTGGTGGGCATTTCGACCGCGATCCATCTGGCGCGGCGCGGCAAGTCCGTGGTGCTGGTCGACCGGCGCGGCGCGGCGGAAGAGACCTCCTACGGCAATGCCGGGCTCATCCAGCGCGAAGGCGTGTTTCCCTATGGTTTCCCGCACGATTTCGGCGCTCTGTTCCGCTACGCGCTGAACAACACGATCGACGCGCATTACCATCCCTCGGCCATTCCCGGCATCATTCCGTTCCTCGCCCGTTACTGGTGGCATTCGGGCTTTCGCCAGCACCAGAGCATCGCCCATCTCTACGCGCCGCTGATCGAGAACTCGATTTCCGAGCACGCCGACCTCATCGCGGCCTCCGGCGCCGATGATCTCATCCGCAAGGACGGCTGGATGAAGGTTTTTCGCACGGAGAAGGAGCGTGACAAGGCCTATGCGGATGCGGAAAAGCTCTCCGCCAATTTCGGCGTCAACCACCAGAAGCTGACGACGGCGGAAGTGGCGGCGGCCGAACCATCGATCCGCGCGGATCTCACCGGCGGCCTGCGCTGGACCGATCCCTGGTCGATCCTCGATCCGCAAGGTCTTCTCAAGCGCTACCTCGCCTATTTCCAGTCACTGGGCGGGCAGCTGAAGGCGGGCGACGCCGCGACCATCGAACATGTGCTGGAAGGCGAAGGCTGGCGCATCGCCACACCCGAGGGGCCGCTGGAGGGCAGGGAGGTCGTCGTGGCGCTCGGTCCCTGGGCCGATACGGTGACACGCAAGCTCGGCTACCGCTTCCCGCTCGCCGTCAAGCGCGGCTACCACATGCATTACGGCACGCAGGACGGGGCAAGCCTCAACAACTGGGTGCTGGATGCCGAGCGCGGCTATTTCCTCGCGCCGATGAACCAGGGCATCCGCCTTACCACGGGTGCGGAATTCGCCCGACGCGACACGCGCAAGACGCCGGTGCAGTTGCGGCGGGCCGAAAAGGTCGCGCGCGAATTCTTCCCGCTTGCGGAACGCCGCGACGAGGAGCCGTGGATGGGTTCGCGCCCCTGCACCCCCGACATGATGCCCATCATCGGCAAGGCCCCGCGCCATGCCGGCCTGTGGTTCGCCTTCGGCCACGCCCATCACGGTATGACGCTGGGGCCGATCACCGGCCGGGTGCTGGCGGAGAAGATGCTGGGCGAGCGCACGGTGATCAATATCGGGCCGTACCGACCGGAGCGGTTCATCGCCTGATGGCGGTGATGTGAAGGCGAACGCTCTCACCCTCCGTCATCCTCGGGCTTGACCCGAGGATCCACGCTTCACGGCACGCCCAGAGTTTGTGGCATGGATCCTCGGGTCAAGCCCGAGGATGACGGAGGAGAGGTTGCGGGTCGTGGTTGGAGGTTGCTTAGGCCGCAGGCAATCACCTACCGCCTTATCCGCGTCGACAGGATGATCGACGACAGCGTGCGCTCCACGCCCTCGATTTCACCGATGCGGTCGATCAGGTGGTCGAGTTCGGCGATCGACGTTGCCTCCACGATGGCGATCAGGTCGAAGCTGCCGCTCACCGAATGCAGCGTGCGCACGGCCGAGATGGCGTGCAGGTCCGTCGTGATGCGCGCCAGCGTCTTCGGCGCGATGGTGATGAGCACATGCGCCTTCACCATGCCGCTCTCATAGGCGTCGGAGAGTTTCACGCCGTAGCCGGCAATGACCCCATCCCGTTCCAGCCGGTCGATCTTCGCCTGCACCGTCGTGCGGGACAGGCCGAGCCTGCGGGCGATGGTCGCCGTCTGCTCGCGGGCGTTCTCGCTGAGGATGGCGAGCAGTTCGCGATCCTTGGCGCCTAGCGTCGAAATGCTCATCTTTACCGTCATTATGCCGATACTGGTTATGTATTATGTCATGTATGGCGCTTTAAATCGACGGGCTCCGCCTCCAAAATGTGTGCATCAGTTCATGCCGGAGGGAAATCACATGAAGGACATCGTCGTCATCGGCGCAGGCAAGATCGGCTCGACCATCGCGCGCATGCTGGCTCACAGCGGAGACTATCGCGTTACGGTCGCGGACCGTTCGGAAGAGCAGCTTGCCGGCATCGAAAGCCACGCTGCCGTCACGACCAAGGTCGTCGATATCGCCGACGCTGCCGCGATGAAGGCCCTCCTGTCCGGCAAGTTCGCCGTTCTCTCGGCTGCGCCGTACCACCTGACCGTTGCCATCGCCGAAGCGGCTGCCGCTGCCGGCGTGCACTATCTCGACCTCACCGAGGACGTCGAATCCACGCGCCAGGTCAAGCGCATCGCCGAAAACGCCAAAACGGCCTTCATTCCGCAATGCGGGCTGGCGCCGGGCTTCATTTCCATCGTCGCCAATGATCTCGCCAGCCGCTTCGACACGCTCGAAAGCGTGCGCATGCGCGTCGGCGCGCTGCCGCAGTATCCGTCCAACGCGCTGAACTATAACCTGACCTGGAGCACGGACGGCGTTATCAACGAATATATCGAGCCCTGCGAGGCCATCGTCGAAAGCGCGCTGATCGAGGTTCCGGCGCTGGAAGAGCGCGAGGAATTCTCGCTCGACGGCGTGACCTACGAAGCCTTCAACACGTCGGGCGGCCTCGGCACGCTGTGCGAGACGCTGAAGGGCAAGGTGCGCACGCTGAACTACAAGACGATCCGCTATCCCGGCCATGCCGCCATCATGAAGGCGCTTCTGAACGACCTCGGCCTGCGTCACCGCCGCGAAGTCCTCAAGGACATCTTCGAGAATGCATTGCCGACCACCACGCAGGATGTCGTCATCATCTTCGTGACGGTTTCGGGCCGCAAGGGCGGGCGCCTGATTCAGGAAACCTATGCCAACAAGGTCTACAGCGCGCCCATCGCCGGCGCCCTGCATTCTGCCATCCAGATCACGACGGCCGGCTCGATCTGCGCGGTGCTCGATATGCTCGCCGACGGCACGCTGCGCGCCGAGGGCTTCGTGCGCCAGGAGGAAATCGCGCTCGACGCCTTCCTCGCCAACCGCTTCGGCCATCATTACGCCCAGGAGCAGCACGGCGCCCGCGCCGCCTGACCGATAAAACCCATCGAACGCCCCGACCGAAAGGCCGGGGCGTTTTCACGATCGTGGCTCCGCCGCGGGGAAGAGAAGAACGCCGGAACGGCGCGGACAGATAAAAATGGGGCCTTTTTCGAGGCCCCTTTTCTTTTGCCGATTTCCTGCCGCTCAGGCGAGCTTTGCGCAGGCGTCCGCGATGCGCTTCAGCGCTTCCGTCAATTCCGCTTCCGACGTGGCGTAGGAGATGCGGAAATAGGGAGAGAGGCCGAAGGCGGAGCCGGGCACGACGGCGACATGGGCGTCTTCCAGGAGATAATCCGTGAAGTCGCTGTCGGTTTCGAGGCGCTTGCCTCTGGGCGTCGTCTTGCCGATCACGCCGGCACAGCCGGAGAAGGTGTAGAATGCGCCTTCCGGGGTGCGGCAGGCAAGGCCGGGAATAGCATTCAGCGCCGACACGACGAGGTCGCGGCGGTGCTTGAAGCTTGACTGTCGGTCTTTCAAAAACGCCTGTGGGCCGTTCAACGCTTCCACCGAAGCCGCCTGGCTGACGGAGGAGGGGCAGGAGGTCGCCTGGCTCTGGATCACGGCCATGGCCTTGATCAGCGCCTTGGGGCCGCCGGCATAGCCGATGCGCCAGCCGGTCATCGCATAGGCCTTCGAGACGCCGTTGATCGTCAGCGTGCGGCTTTTCAGGCGCGGCTCGATGGCGACGGGCGTCACGAACCTGAATCCATCGTAGACGATGTGTTCGTACATGTCGTCGACCATCAGCCAGACATGCGGGTGCTTCAGGAGCACATCGAGCAGCGGGCGGTAGTCGGTTTCGCTGTAGGCGGCGCCCGACGGGTTCGACGGCGAGTTGAGCAGCACCCAGCGCGTTTTCGGCGTGATCGCCTTTGCCAGTTGCTCGGCCTTCAGGCGGAAGCCGGCTTCGGCGTCGCAGGGGATCAGCACCGGCACGCCGCCGCAGATTTCCACGATGTCGGAATAGGAGGTCCAGTAGGGCGTCGGGATGATCACCTCGTCGCCCGGATTGACGCTCGCCATGAAGGCGTTGAACAGGATCTGCTTGGCGCCCGTCGCGACGGTGACTTCGTCGAGCGCGTAATCCACGCCGTTTTCGCGGCGGAATTTTTCGGAAATCGCCTTCTTCAGCGCCGGGGTACCGTCGAGCGCGGTATACTTGGTATCGCCGCGGTCGATGGCGGCCTTGGCGGCTTCCTTGACGTTGTCGGGCGTGTCGAAATCAGGCTCGCCGGCGCCAAGGATGATGACGGGCAGGCCATCCTTCTTCATGGCAGCGGCGCGGGCGCCGATCTGCAGGATCTTGGAGACGCCGATGGCGGCGATACGTGAGGCGGGCTGGAAGCCCGCATCCTCGATCTTGGTCTGATCGTTCATATCGGCTTACTCGATATCAAAAGAGACGCCCTGGGCGAGCGGCAGGGCTTTCGAGTAGTTCACCGTGTTGGTGGCGCGGCGCATATAGGCCTTCCAGGCGTCAGAGCCGGATTCGCGGCCGCCGCCGGTTTCCTTCTCGCCGCCGAAGGCACCGCCGATTTCAGCGCCCGAGGTGCCGATGTTGACATTGGCGATGCCGCAGTCCGAACCGTCGGCCGACAGGAAGCGCTCGGCTTCCTGAACGTTGAGCGTGAAGATCGACGAGGAGAGACCGGCCGAAACGGCATTGTGATCATCCAGTACGGCGTCGAAGTCGGAATACTTCATGACGTAGAGGATCGGCGCGAAGGTCTCTTCGAGAACCGGGCCGGCCTGCTTCGGCATTTCGACGATGGCCGGCTTCACATAATAGGCCGTGTCCTTGCCGGCCTCAGTGACGCGCTCGCCGCCGGTGACGGAACCGCCTTCGGCCTTGGCCGCTTCCAGCGCCTTCTGCATGTTGTCGAAGGCCTGCTTATCCACGAGCGGACCGACGAGGGCCGAGGTCTCCAGCGGGTTGCCGACGGAAACGCTGGTATAGGCCTTCTTCAGGCGCGGCACGAGCTGGTCGTAGACGCTGTCATGCACGAAGAGGCGGCGCAGCGTCGTGCAGCGCTGGCCGGCGGTGCCCATGGCACCAAAGGCAATCGCGCGCAGCGCCATGTCGAGATCGGCGGACGGGCAGACGATGCCGGCATTGTTGCCGCCGAGCTCGAGGATCGAGCGGGCGAAACGCTTGGCGAGACGCGGGCCGACTTCCTTGCCCATGCGGGTGGAGCCGGTGGCCGAGACGAGCGCGACCTTGGGATTGTCGACGAGGGCTTCACCGATGGCGCGGTCGCCGATGAGGACCTGGCTGAGGTTTGCCGGGGCATCACCGAAGCGGGCCAGCGCACGCTCGAGGATCGCCTGGCTGGCGAGTGCCGTCAGCGGGGTCTTTTCGGAGGGCTTCCAGACAATGGAATTTCCGGCGACGAGGGCGAGCGCGGCGTTCCACGACCAGACGGCGACCGGGAAGTTGAAGGCCGAGATGATGCCGACGACGCCGAGCGGGTGCCAGGTTTCCATCATGCGGTGGCCGGGGCGCTCGGTGGCGATGGTGAGGCCGTAGAGCTGGCGGGAGAGACCGACGGCGAAATCGCAGATGTCGATCATTTCCTGCACTTCGCCGAGGCCTTCCGAGGTGATTTTGCCGGCTTCGATGGAGACGAGGCGACCGAGATCGGCCTTGGCGGCGCGCAGCTCTTCGCCGAGCAGGCGCACGAGTTCGCCGCGCTTGGGGGCGGGCACGAGGCGCCATGCCTTGAAGGCTTCGTGGGCGGCGTCGATGGCTTTGTCGGTCTCTGCGCCCGAAACGGTCTTCAGCTTGCCGATCTCCTCGCCGCTGACGGGGCTGAAGGAAGCCATGTCGCCACCCTGCCAAGCGCTGCGGGCAACGCCGAGCTTGTCGAGAAGGGCTTCGGTTTCCTTTTTCACGTCGACTGTCGTCATGGGGGTATCTCCCTGTTGTCTCTCAGAATGTCATGGCGCCGAGCGGACCCGGCGAGGTGATGGTTTTCAGCCCGGCCGCGAGCGCGCGGATCTTTTCCGGGGTGTATTGGTCGTAGAAGGCCTGGTTCTTGCGGCCGATGGCATGCTCGGCGCTGAAGCTGCCATCGAAGTTTTCGACCGCGATGGTGAAGACCCATGCGCGCAGGTCCGCCTCGAAATCGGGATCGGCAAGCCGCGGGTCGTCCTTGGCGACGACGAGGTTGAAGTGCACGCCGCCGTCGCCGATATGGCCGAAGTCGCAGATCGTGACGTCCTCGAAATGCTCCGGCATCTCGGCCTTCATATGGGCGAGGAAGGGCATGATGTCACCGCGGCGGAAGGACAGATCGAAGGCGATCAATCGCCCGCTATGTTTCACGCCTTCGGACAGCGCGTGGCGCAGCGCCCAGATCTCGTGCGGCGGTCCGACGAAGGCGTCGGCGAGCGGCGCATCCTCGCGTTCCCAGATGGCCGCCAGAACCTCTTCCAGCACCGCATCGAGTGGCTGCTCGCCGTCGCGCGGCGGGGTCGAGCGCGAGATTTCGGCGAGGATGACGAAATCGGGCACGATGCCGCCCTGGAAGGGATTGCGCAGCGAGGGAACGTGGTCGAGCGCGGCGCTGATGGCGTTGCCGGACATGCCCTCGAAAGCCGAGAGGTAGCTTCCGAGCGCGTCTTCCATGGCCACCAGCAGCGTCGCGACCTGTTCGGGCGAGGAGGGTACGAGCAGGGCGGTTGCCGATTGTTTCGGCGCAGGCTCCAGGTTGAGAACGCATTCGGTGACGATGCCGAAGGCGCCGGAGGTGCCGATGAACAGCTGCTTCCAGTCCACGCCGGTGTTGTTCTTGCGCAGGTCCGAGGACAGGTCGAGCACGGTGCCGGCTTCGTCGGCGAGAACCACCGTGAGGCCAAGTGTGTTGCGGCGCACGTCGCCGTAGCGCAGGAAGCGCGAGCCGCCGGTGTTCGTCGCGATCATGCCGCCGAGGCGCGGGTCGGCGCCGAGGTCGATCGGAAAGAAAAGGCCGGTGTCTTCGAGCTTTGCGTTGAGGTCGGAGAGGCGAACGCCCGCGCCGGCCTTGATCGTACGGTTGACGCGATCGAGCGTGAAGGGTGCGGTCAGGCGGTCGAGGCTCAGAACGCCCTGTCGGCCGCTGTCGTCGGGGGTCGAGCCGGAAACGAGGCCGGTATTGCCCGATTGCGGCACAAGCGCGATGCCGTTTCGCACGCAATAGGCGACGACGGCGGAGGTCTCGGCGGTCGTCGCGGGCCGCGCGACGAAGGCAGCGCTGCCCTTGTCGTAGCGCGCGCCGGTCTCATAGGCCGCCCTGTCGCCAGGCGCGGTGAGAAGGCCCTTCTCGCCGAGCAGGCTTTTCAGCGTTTCGATATGGCGCGCCTCGATCATCCGCTTGTCCCCTATTCCGCAGCGGCCGCCATGTTGACGATGCCGAGGCACTTTTCAAGCGAGGCGCGCTCGATGCCGGCATAGTGGGCGAACTCGTCGAGGACGGTGGCGCCGAGATCGCGCTCGAACATCACCTGATTGGGGCTCGCGACGAAATCCTGCGTGGCGTCGTCGCCGAGGTTCGACTGGAAGATGCCTGCGGCGCTGACCGGCAGGAAATCCTCATAGACGATGGGGTCGAACTGGACGAGGCCGGCTTCGATGGCGGTTTCGAGGTCGGCGCTGCGGCCGGAGGACGCCTTGCCCTTTTCGGTCAGCGAATAGCGGAAATAGCCGAGGCCCGCCTTGCGGATGCCGTCCCAGGTGTCCGGGAAGGCCTTGAAGACATCGGCTAGCGCGGCTTCGTATTCGGCAGCGTTGGAGCCGTCGGCGGCCGGGCGCACGCGGGCGCGGGTGTCGTTCAGGAGCTTGTCGTAGAGCGCGCGGCCCTTCGGGGTCAGCGCCACGCCGCGCTGCTCGATCTCGCCGAAGCGGGCGGTGTGCGAGCCTTTCTGCCAGCTGCCGTCCGCGCCGATAAAGGACACGGCCTCTTCCAGCGCCTTGAACGAGGTCTGGCGCAGCAGGATGGGGCAGGTGCGGGTCGGCGGACCCTCGACGATGGCCTTGGGCGCGATGCCCTCTTCCGGCATGCGGGCCTGCACCTTGTCGATATCGAGCGTGCGCGGGGTGAGGTGGTTGATATGCGGGCCCTTGAAGGAGACGACGTCGGCGATCAGGCGGTGCGCGTCGTGCAGCCGCTTGTACATGTCGGTGCTGACGATGGCATGGTCGTGCCAGCGGAAGGTTTCCAGCACTTCAGCCACGAAACGGGCGGCATCGGTTTCATCGAGGCCGCCGTCACGCTCGGCCTTTTCGACCAGCCGGACGGCCTCGTCGGTGAAGATCTTGCGCGCGGCGAGCACGGCGGCGGCCTCTTCGCGGAGCTTTTCATCGGCGATCAGGTCGAGACGCAGCAGCGAGGTGAAGACGCGGAAGGGATTGCGGCTCAGGCTCTCCGCGCCGACCGGGCGGAAGGCGGTGGAATGGACCGGCACGCCGGCCGTCGACAGGTCGTAGTAGCCGACCGGGAACATGCCCATGACGGCAAAGACGCGGCGCATCATGGAAAGCTCTTCCGGCGTGCCCAGGCGGATGGCGCCGTGGCGCTCTTCCGAGATGCGGTCGAGCGAATCGGTCGCCTCCAGGCGATCCTTCAGATGCGGATCGGCGGCGAGCGTCTCGTCGTTGACCCTGGCGACCAGGGCCATCAGCGTGCCATAGGCCGGAACCTCGTCGCGGTACATGGCGGACATGGCGGCGGAGAAATCCGAGCGGATCTTGTCGGCGGAAAGGATCGAATTTGCCTTCATGGGAAGTTGTCTCATCTGTTTGACGCGATTCCGGACGGAAAACCGTTTCACACTTTTCCTGGAATTGCTGTACAAGGTGGGAGGCCCTGTTCATTCTCAAAACGGATCATTACCCTATCGTTTCCTTGAGTGATTGCGACCGTTCTGACTATGTTGATGCGAGGAATGAATGAAGCTCAGTCGCAGGCTGATCCCCGACGTCACCACGCTGCAGGCGTTCGAATGCGCCGCACGCCATGGCTCCTTCACGCAGGCCGCGCACGAGCTGAACCTCACCCAGAGCGCCGTCAGCCGCCAGATCAAGGATCTGGAGGAACAGCTCGGCGTGCTGCTCTTCGAGCGTGTACGCCAGCGCGTGGTGCTGTCGGATGACGGGCGGCGCTTCCTGCCGGAGGTGCGCAAGCTCCTGCACCAGACGGAAGAGACCATGCTGCGCGCCATGGCGTCCGCGTCGTCGGAACACAGCCTCGCCATCGCGACCCTGCCGACCTTCGGCAGCCGCTGGCTGACGCCGCGCATCCCCGGCTTCCTCGCCCAGCATCCCGGCACGATCATCAACATCGCCTCGCGCTCGGCGCCGTTCGATTTCGACGAGGAGAATTTCGACCTCGCGATCCATTACGGCCAGCCCGTCTGGGCGCGCGCCTCCTGCTCCTATCTGTGCAGCGAGATCATCCTGCCGGCGGCAAGTCCGGACCTCCTGAAGTCCTGGGCGCCATCGGAGCCGAAGGATCTGGAAACGGCGCCGCTGCTGCATCTCGCCACCCGGCCGAAGCTGTGGGCGCAATGGTTCGAGCTGAACGGCGGATCGGCCGATACCGCCTATCGCGGCCACCGCTTCGACCAGTTCTCGATGGTGATCGAATCCGCGGTCGCCGGCCTCGGCTTCGCGCTCCTGCCGAAATACCTGATCGAGCAGGAGCTTGCGAGCGGACGCCTCGCCGTCGTCTTCGACCGGCCGATGGAGACGGAGAACAGCTACTATCTCGTCGTGCCGGAGGGCAAGCTGGAGAACCCGCTCAGCCAGGCGTTCCGGGCCTGGATCGCCGGGCAGGTGCCGGCGTGAGAACCCGCCGGCATCATGCGGCGGGGGCATGACCCGGTTCGCAATTTTTGCTTTAGTGCGAAAGCCGCATGGTCGATGCTGTGCGCACAATCCTCCTTGTGAAAAGACACACCACGATGCTCAATGATCCGCGCTCCCATGGCCTCTGGGAGATGACCGCCCCGCCCGCCCCCGACACCGTCGCCTTTTCCGGAAAGGCCGAAGCGGATGTCGTCATCGTCGGCGGCGGCTATACCGGGTTTTCCGCAGCGCTCCATCTGGCCGAGCGCGGCACGCGGGTCGTCCTGCTGGAAGGCGCGGAGATCGGCTATGGCGGGTCGGGTCGCAATGTCGGCCTCGTCAATGCCGGCATGTGGGTGATGCCCGACGAGCTGCCGGGCGTTCTCGGCGATGTCTACGGCAGCCGTCTGCTCGATGTTCTCGGCAACGCGCCGCGCCTCGTTTTCGACCTCGTCGAAAAGCACGGGATCGACTGCGAGATCAATCCGGCCGGCACGCTGCATTGCGCCGTCGGCCAATCCGGCCTCGACGAACTGAAGCAGCGCGCCGAGCAATGGTCCCGCCGGGGCGCGCCCGTGCGGCTGCTCGATGCGGCGGAGACGGCGACGAAGGTCGGCACCGACGCCTATGCCGGCGCCCTGCTCGACATGCGCGCAGGCACGATCCAGCCGCTTGCCTATGCCCGCGGCCTTGCCCGCGCCGCCATTGCGGCCGGCGCGCAGGTGTTTACCGGAAGCCCTGTGACGGGGGCGGAGCGCAACGGCACCCGCTGGGCGGTGAAGACGGCGCGCGGCACCGTGACGGCCGATTGGGTGATCGTGGCGACCAATGCCTATACTGTCTCGCCCTGGAACGTGGTGCGCACGGAACTCGTGCACCTTCCCTATTTCAATTTCGCCACGGTGCCGCTGTCGGCCGAAATGCAGGCAAGGATCCTGCCGGAGCGCCAGGGAGCATGGGATACGAAGGAGGTGTTGTCCTCCTTCCGGTTCGACAAGCGCGGCCGGCTGGTTTTCGGCAGCGTCGGCGCTCTGCGCGGCACGGGGCTCGGCATCCACAAGGCATGGGCGCGCCGTTCGCTCAGGAAGCTGTTTCCCGGCATCGGTGACGTCGCCTTCGAGGCGGAGTGGTACGGCAAGATCGGCATGACCGCCGACAACCTGCCGCGCTTCCACCGGCTGGCTGACAACGTCGTCGGCTTCTCGGGCTATAACGGCCGCGGCATCGCGCCGGGCACCGTCTTCGGCCGCACGCTGGCCGAGCTCGTGTCCGGCCGCATCGCCGAAGCCGACCTGCCGCTGCCGGTCACCGATCCGCAGGCGCAGTCCTTCCGCTCCGCGCGGGAGGGGTACTACGAACTCGGCGCCCAGCTGGCTCATTTCGCAGGCGCGCGGTTTTAAAGGATGTAACGAACAAAACGCCCGGCCGAAGCCGGGCGTTTTGCATTTCTGGCGGGTCTCAGTGCTGCTTTGACGGCAGGCGCGGCAGGAAGATCGTGAGGATGCCGAGAAGCGGCAGATACGAGCAGATCTGGTAGACGAAGTTGATGCCGTGGCTGTCGGCAATGCCGCCGAGCAGGGCCGCACCCAGCCCGCCCGCGCCGAAGGCGAAGCCGAAGAAGACGCCAGCGATCATGCCGACGCGGCCCGGCACCAGTTCCTGCGCGAAGACGACGATGTTGGAGAAGGCCGAGGAGAAGATCAGGCCGATCAGCACCGTCAGCACGCCCGTCCAGAACAGGTTGGCATAGGGCAGCATCAGCGCGAACGGGATGACGCCGAGGATCGAGAACCAGATCACGAAGCGGGTGCCGAAACGGTCGCCGATCGGCCCGCCCATGAAGACGCCGAGCGCGGAAGCGCCGAGGAACAGGAAGAGCATCAGCTGCGCCTGCTGCACATCGAGACCGAAACGGCCGATCGTGTAGAAGGTGAAGTAGCTCGAGATGCTGGCGAGATAGGCATTCTTCGTGGTGGTCAAGAGGACGAGGACGGCGAGCGCCCAGGCCACGCGGCCGCGCGGCAGCGGCAGGTCGCGGCTGGCGGCGGGCCGACCGGCCGCCAGGCGGCGCTCGCCGGCATACCAGTTGCCGACCCAGGTCAGGATCGTCATGCCGAGCAGGGCGGCGACCGAAAACCACGCGACGCTGGATTGGCCGAAGGGCAGCACGATGAAGGCAGCGAGCAGCGGGCCGAGTGCGGTGCCGGCATTGCCGCCGACCTGGAACATCGACTGTGCCAGGCCGTGGCGACCGCCCGAGGCGAGGCGCGCGACACGCGAGGATTCCGGGTGGAAGATCGCCGAGCCGAGGCCGATCAGGCAGGCGCCGAAGACCAGCACGGGGAAGGAATGCGCATAGGCCAGCATGATCAGGCCGCAGAAGGTGCTGCCCATGCCGACCGGCAGCGAGAAGGGCATCGGCCAGCGGTCCGTCACGATGCCGACGGCCGGCTGCAGCAGCGAGGCCGTGACCTGGAAGGCGAGCGTCAGGAAGCCGATCTGCATGAAGTCGAGCGCGTAGTTCGCCTTCAGCAGGGGATAGAGCGACGTGAGGAGCGACTGCATGATGTCGTTCAGCATGTGGCAGGCGCTGACGGCGATGATGATGGAATAGGACGTGGTGGCGGCGCTACTGCGCGCCGCGGGAACGACAGTCGACATTTTTTCCTCGAGGTTTCGACCCGGACAGGTTTTTCTTGCTGAATTACAAGTATTGCCTGCGGCCTGCTTTCGTGCTGAGGTCCATTTCTTACGCGATTGGGCCAAAGATGGAAAAACTCACGGAATCCCGCCTCAAGACGCTGCATGAGGAGCATGTCCGCAACCTTGCCCGCATGGAGCAGTCGAACGAGGACGTTCTGGTGCACAGCACGGACGTTCCGGGCGGCTATACCGTGCCGCCGCACCATCACCGCCGCACGCAGTTCCTCTGCGTCTTCTCCGGTGTCGTGCTGGTTGCGACGGATCGCGGCCGCTGGATGATCCCGCCGGGCCACGCCCTGCTCATTCCGCGCGGGCTGGAGCATTCCGTCGAGATGTATTCGGATGTCAGCATGCGCTCGGTCTACATCTATTCGCCCGAGGGACGCGCGGCGGCGCGCGAGCCCGTCGTGCTGGAGGTGACGGATCTTGCCCGCCAGCTCATCGCCGAGGCGCTGCGCAAGGGGGCGGTGGCGGAAGACCGGGTGCGGGGCGAACTGGTGATGGCCTTGCTGCTCGACGAGATCGGCCGCCTGCAGGAGCGCCGGCTGGGCCTGCCCTTTCCGGCGAGCGGCCGGCTCGCCGGGCTTTGCCGCGATTTCGTCGCGCAGCCGTCGCCGGCCGCCAAGATCGACGACTGGGCGCGCCGCCTCAACATGAGCCGGCGCACCTTCACGCGCTTCTTCCGGCAGGAGATGGGGGTCAGCTTCGTGACCTGGCGCCAGCAGGCCTGCCTTTTTGCCTGCCTGCCGCGCCTTGCCGCCGGCGAGCCGGTGACGCGGGTGGCGCTCGATGCCGGCTATGAAAGCGTGCCGGCCTTTACCACCATGTTCAGGCGCATGCTGGGGGCCGCACCACGCGCCTATCTGACGAACCGCGAGGCGGCCTAAAGTCTCAAAAAGACCGACAAAGGACGTGATCGGGGGGCTGTTTTCCGCCGGCTTTTGGGATTAGGAAGGGCTGCGGGACCCAAACCGGGCCGCAAACCGGGAGCGCTGGCCGCACGGGAGAGGGGCATGAAAAAGATATCGGTCATCGGCATCGGTGCGGGCAACCCCGAGCACATGACCATTCAGGCCATCAATGCGCTGAACCGGGCGGATGTGCTGCTCATTCCGCTGAAAGGCGACGAGAAGGCGTTCCTGGCCGATGCGCGCCGGGACATCTGCGCGCGTTTCCTCACCAATCCCGCCTGCCGCATCCTGGATTATGCCGTGCCGGTGCGCAACGCCGACGGCGTCTACGAAGACGGCGTGCGCGACTGGCACCAGGCGATCGCCGCCATCTACGAACGCACGCTCCTGAACGACCTCGGCGACGACGAAACGCTCGGCCTGCTCGTCTGGGGCGATCCGATGCTCTACGACAGCACGCTGCGCATCGTCGATCACGTGCGCGCCGCCGGCCGCGTCGCCTTCGAGATGGAGGTCATTCCCGGCATCACCAGCGTGCAGGCGCTGTGCGCCGGCCACGGCATCGCGCTCAACCGTATCGGCCTGCCCGTCGAGATCACCACCGGCCGCCGGCTGGCGGAGGGGTGGCCGGCGGCAACGCGCGACGCGCTGGTCATGCTGGATGGCGTTCAGGCTTTCAAGACGGTGCAGGACCCCGACGCGGAAATCTGGTGGGGCGCCTATCTCGGCACGCCGCATGAGATCCTGCTGTCCGGCCGGCTTGCCGAGATGGCCGAGACGATCACGCAGACCCGGTCCAGGGCGCGCGCCGAACACGGCTGGATCATGGACACCTACCTGATCCGCCGGCCGGCCGCCGATGCCGGGGAGGACGCAGCATGACGGCCGCGTCCCACCGCATCGATACCGACACCCTGCGCCGCGGCGCCTGCCCCTCGCTTGCCGCGCCCATGCAGACCGGCGACGGCCTTCTCGTGCGCCTTCGGCCCGTCGCGCCGGCGCTGACGGCGAATGATCTGCTCGCACTCGCCGGTCTCGCACGCGAAACAGGCAACGGGCTTATCGAAATCACCGCACGCGGCAATATCCAGCTGCGCGGCCTGACGGGCGCCTCGGTGCCGCGCCTGGCGCAGGGCCTTGCCGCCGCCGGCATCGTGCCGCAGACCGGCGTCGCGATCGAGACGCCGGCGCTGTCCGGCATCGACCCGTCCGAAATCGCCGACGCCACGCCGATGGCCGATGCCTTGCGCGCCGCAATCGCAGCCGCCGGGCTCACGCTCGCGCCGAAACTCGCCATCGTCGTGGATGGCGGCGGCGTGCTGTCGCTTGCCGATATGGTCGCCGATATCAGGCTCGACGCCATCGAGGCGAATGAGGGCGTCGTCTGGCGCCTGGCCGTCGGCGGCGATCGCGAAACGGCGCGTTCCGTCGGCGTGCTTGCAGCCGAATCGGCGGTCGATGGGACGATGGCGGTCGTGGCGGCGCTGGCCGCCATCGGCCCCGCCGCGCGTGGGCGTGACCTTGACGTTCCGGCGCTCGCCGCCGATCTCCCCTTCTCCCCGGTGGGGAGAAGGTGGCCCGAAGGGTCGGATGAGGGGGCTTGCTCACCGGTCGGCGTCTGCGCACCCCCCTCATCCCGTTGCCGCGACCTTCTCCCCGGGGGGGAGCAAGAGGCGAAGTCTTGGTTCAAATCCGGGCTGCGCCATCCGATCGGCAAACACAATATCGGCGGCCATCCGGTGCTCGGTGTCGCGCCCGCCTATGGGCAGGTGCATGCGGATCGTCTTGCAGCCCTCATTCAAAGCCTCTCGGCCTGCGGCGCCACGGAATTTCGTCTTGCGCCGCACCGCACCCTTCTGGTGCGCGGCCTTTCGGAAGAAGGGCTGGTCGCCGCACAAGGGGCAGCGGAGCGCGAAGGCTTCTGGTGCACGGATCAGGCGCCGGGGCGTTCCGTCTCGATCTGCGCCGGAGCCGCGGGCTGCGCGTCCGCGAGCTTCGATACGCATGCCGCTGCCGATGCCGTGGTGGCCCACGCGGCGGGCCTGCTCGACGGCTCCGTCGATGTCCATATTTCCGGTTGCCCCAAGGGCTGCGCCCATCCGGCGCGCGCGGCCGTCACGCTGTGCGGCACGGCCGGTGGCGTCGGCCTTGTCATGAACGGCAAGGCGTCCGATCCGGCGCTGGCAACCGTTCCCGCCGAGGGCTTCATGCCAGCGATCCGGCGTCTCGGCGCCCTCTTGCGCAATCGCCGCGCCGAAAGCGAGACGGCGAAAACCCTTCTCGACCGCACGGCGCCCGATACCATCGTTTCCGCATATCAAGGCCATCCATGACTGAATACGACTACATCAAGGATGGCACGGCCATCTACGAGAAATCCTTCGCGATCATCCGCTCGGAGGCCGATCTTGCGCGCTTTTCCGAGGCCGAGGCCGATGTCGCGGTGCGCATGATCCATGCCGCCGGCCTCGTCGAGGCAGCACGGCACTTCGTCTTCTCGCCGGATTTCGTATCGTCGGCGCGGGCCGCACTTCAGGCCGGTGCGCCGATCTTCTGCGATGCCGAAATGGTCGCCCGCGGCGTGACCGCCGCCCGTCTGCCGGCCGGCAACGACGTCATCTGCACGCTGCGCGATCCGCGCACGCCGGAACTGGCGGGCGAGATCGGCAATACCCGCTCGGCCGCCGCCATCCGGCTCTGGCTGGAGCGCATGGCCGGCTCCGTCGTCGCCATCGGCAATGCGCCCACGGCGCTGTTCTACCTGCTTGAACTGCTGCGCGACGGCGCGCCGAAGCCGGCGGCCATCCTCGGCATGCCGGTCGGCTTCGTCGGCGCGGCGGAATCGAAGGATGCGCTCGCCGAAAATTCCTACGGCGTGCCCTTCGCCATCGTGCGCGGCCGTCTCGGCGGCAGCGCGATGACGGCCGCCGCCCTCAATTCTCTGGCGAGGCCGGGCCTATGAGCACGATGACGGGACGACTCTATGGCGTGGGCACAGGGCCGGGCGACCCGGAACTGCTGACGCTGAAGGCGGTGCGGGCGATCGGCGAAGCCGATGTGCTCGCCTATTTCGCCAAGGCCGGCCGTTCCGGCAACGGGCGCGCCATCGTCGAAGGGCTGCTGAAGCCCGGCATGACGGAACTGCCGCTCTACTATCCCGTGACGACGGAAATCGACAAGGAACACGACGACTACAAGGGCCAGATCACCGGCTTCTACGATGCGTCGGCCGACGCGGTCGCCGCGCATCTGGCGGCCGGCCGCACGGTCGCGATCCTCTCGGAGGGCGATCCGATGTTCTACGGCTCCTACATGCATCTGCATGTGCGGCTGGCCCATCGCTTCCCGACGGAGGTCATTCCCGGCATCACGGCGATGTCCGGCTGCTGGTCACTCTCCGGCCTGCCGATCGTGCAGGGCGACGACGTGCTGTCGGTCCTGCCGGGCACGATGGCCGAGGGCGAGCTGGAGCGCCGGCTGGGCGACACGCAGGCCGCCGTCATCATGAAGGTCGGCCGCAACCTGCCGAAGATCCGCCGTGCTTTGGCAAGCGCCGGACGCCTCGGCGAGGCCGTTTACGTCGAGCGCGGCACCACGCCGTCGAGCATGTCCATTCGCCTCTCCGAAAAGCTCGACGACACCGCGCCCTATTTCTCGCTGGTGCTCGTGCCCGGCTGGGGCGGGCGGGCATGACGGGCAAGCTCCTCGTGATCGGCACGGGGCCGGGCAATCCCGACCAGATGACGCCGGAAGCGCTGCGCGCGGTCGAGGCATCCAGCGAATTCTTCGGCTATTTTCCCTATATCGACCGCCTGAACCTCAGGCCCGACCAGATCAAGGTCGCCTCCGACAACCGCGAGGAGCTGAACCGCGCCCAGGCGGCGCTGACGCGGGCGGCCGCAGGGGTGAATGTCTGCGTGGTCTCCGGCGGCGATCCCGGCGTGTTCGCCATGGCGGCGGCGGTCTGCGAGGCGATCGACGCGGGGCCTGAGGAATGGAAGACGGTCGACCTCGTCGTCGTGCCCGGCGTCACCGCCATGCTGGCGGTCGCCGCCCGCATCGGCGCGCCGCTCGGGCATGATTTCTGCGCGATCTCGCTGTCCGACAATCTCAAGCCCTGGGAGATCATCGAGAAGCGGCTGCGCATGGTTTGCGAGGCGGGCCTCGTCATCGCGCTCTACAATCCGATCAGCAAGGCGCGGCCCTGGCAGCTCGGCAAGGCGTTCGAGATCCTGCGCGAGACGCTGCCGGCCGAAACCCCCGTCATCTTCGGCCGCGCGGCGGGCCGTCCCGACGAGCGCATGCTGGTCATGCCGCTGGGGCAAGCCGAGGCTGATCGCGCCGACATGGCGACCTGCGTGGTCATCGGCTCGCCGGAGACGCGCGTCATCGCCCGCCCCGGCCTGCCGGACCTCGTCTACACGCCGCGCTTCCTCAGGGATGAGAGCAGATGATCGGCGAGCCGCTCCGCTTCCTCGGCCGTTCCGGCGCGGTGCCCGTCATCGGCCGCCGTCCGCTCGACGAGCACGACGGGCAGGCCGAGAATGCGCGCGGCGACGATCTTGCCGTGGGTGGCCTCGCCGCCGGAATTCTTGCTGACGATCACCTCGATCCGGTGCTCGCGAAGAAGAGCGACCTCGTCCTCCACCGCGAAGGGACCGCGGGCCAGCAGGTATTCGACCTGCGGCGCATCGAGCGGCGGGTCGACCGGATCGACGCTGCGCACGAGATAGTGGTGCTGCGGCGCGGCATCGAAGGCCTTGGCCTCCTGCCGGCCGATGGCGAGGAAGACGCGGCGCGGGTCTTTTCCGAGCGCGGCGACGGCGCCGGCCATCGTGGCGACGCGCGTCCAGCGGTCGCCGTCCGTTTCGTCCCAGCCATGCCGCTCCAGTCGCAGAAGCGGAATGCCGGTCTCACGGCTTGCGGCGCGGGCATTGGCGGAAATCTGCCGGGCGAAGGGATGTGTGGCGTCGATCAGGAGATCGATCGCCTGCGCGCCGAGATAATCGACGAGGCCGGCCACGCCGCCGAAGCCGCCGCTGCGCACCGGCACGGGCTGCGGGGCGGGATCGATCGTGCGGCCGGCAAGCGAGAGCGTCATGGCGAGGTCGTCGCGTTCCGCCAGGCGCGCGGCGAGTTCGCGGGCTTCGGCCGTTCCGCCCAGTATGAGGATGCGTTTCTTGTCCACGCCTGATCCGACCCTTTCGACGGCCGCCCCGTGGCTTTCCATCGTCGGGATCGGCGAAGATGGTCTAGCGGGTCTGGGTGACGAGGCCAAGGCCGCCATCTCCGCCGCGACCGTGGTTTTCGGCGGCGCGCGGCATCTGGAACTCGCCGGCAGCGCCATCCGTGGCGAGCGGCAGGGCTGGCTCAGTCCGTTCGAGCGTTCGGTGGAGGCGGTGCTTGCCGCCCGCGGTCGTCCGGTCGTCGTGCTCGCTTCGGGCGATCCCTTCTTCTTTGGCGTCGGCGTCACGCTGTCGCGCCGCATTGCGCGCGCGGAAATGCGGGTCTTTCCCGCGCCCTCGGCCTTCAGCCTCGCGGCCTCGCGCCTGGGCTGGGCGCTGCAGGACACGGTCTGCATTTCCCTGCACGGTCGCCCCGTCGATCTCATCCGCCCGCACCTGCATCCGGGCGCGCGCATCCTGGCGCTGACATCCGATAGCGATGGGCCGGCCGCGCTTGCCGCCCTTCTTGCCGAAAGCGGGTTCGGCGAATCGCGGCTTACGGTGCTGGAAGCGCTCGGCGGGACGCGCGAACGTGTCAGCCATCACACGGCCGGGCAGTTCGCGCTTGCGGATGCGGATATGCTCAATGTCTGCGCTGTGGAGGTCGCGGCCGCGCATGATGCGCGCATCCTGGCTTTTACGCCGGGGTTGGACGACGCGCTCTTCGAGCACGACGGGCAGATCACCAAGCATGAGATCCGGGCACTGACGCTGTCGGCGCTGGCGCCGCGCCGGGGCGAGCTCCTGTGGGATATCGGCGCGGGGTCGGGCTCGATCGGCATCGAATGGATGCTGGCCGATCCGTCGCTCAGCGCCATCGCCATCGAAGGCCATCCCGAGCGCGCTGGCCGCATCCGCCGCAATGCCGGCAAATTCGGCGTGCCGGGGCTTGCCGTCGTCGAAGGCACGGCGCCGGATGCGCTGGCCGGGCTTGCCGCGCCGGATGCCGTTTTCATCGGCGGCGGCGGCAGCGAGGCTGGCGTGATGGACGCGGCGATGGCGGGGCTCAGGCCCGGCGGCCGGCTCGTCGCCAATGCGGTGACCACGGAAATGGAGGCGGTGCTGCTGGCACATCATGCCCGGCTCGGTGGCGCGCTCATCCGCATCGATATCGCGCGCGCGTCGCCCGTCGGGCAGATGACGGGCTGGCGGCCGGCCATGCCGGTCACGCAATGGCGCTGGGTCAAACCGGCCGAACAAGTCGAGGACTAGCACATGACCGTTCACTTCATCGGCGCCGGACCGGGTGCCGCCGACCTCATCACCGTGCGCGGCCGTGACCTCATCGGCACATGCCCGGTCTGTCTCTATGCCGGCTCCATCGTCTCGCCCGAACTCCTGCAATATTGCCCGCCCGGCGCGCGCATCGTCGACACAGCGCCCATGTCGCTCGACGAGATCGAGGCGGAGTATCTCAAGGCCGCGGCGGCCGGTGAGGACGTGGCGCGGCTGCATTCCGGCGACCTGTCCGTCTGGAGCGCGGTTGCCGAGCAGATCCGCCGGCTGGAGAAGCACGGCCTCGCCTATACGATGACCCCCGGCGTGCCGTCGTTTGCGGCGGCCGCAGCCGCGCTCGGCCGCGAGCTGACCATTCCCGCCGTCGCCCAGAGCCTGGTTCTCACCCGCGTTTCGGGCCGCGCGTCGCCCATGCCGAACCGCGAGACGCTGGAGGGTTTCGGTGCGACGGGTGCGACGCTTGCCATCCACCTCGCCATCCATGCGCTCGACCAGGTGGTGACGGAACTGACGCCGCTCTACGGCGCCGATTGCCCTGTCGCGATCGTGGTCAAGGCCTCCTGGCCGGATGAGCGCGTGGTGCGCGGCACGCTCGCCGACATCGCCGTGAAGGTCGCGGAAGAGCCGATCGAGCGCACGGCGCTGATCTTCGTCGGGCGGTCGCTCGGTGCCGAGGATTTCCGCGAAAGCTCGCTCTACGACCCCGCCTACCAGCGCCGCTTCCGCGGCCGCGGCGACTGATTACTCCGCAGCTGCGGCAGCAGGGGCCGGCACGTAGTTCAGCACCGGGCCGAGCCAGCGCTCGACCTCCGTCACGGACATGTCCTTGCGGCGGGCGTAATCCTCCACCTGGTCGCGCTCCACCTTGGCGACGCCGAAATAGTAGCTTTCGGGCGAGGCGATATACAGGCCCGAAACGGAGGAGCCGGGCCACATGGCATAACTCTCCGTCAGCGCGACGCCGATCTGCTGTTCCGCATCGAGAAGACGGAACAGCGTCGTCTTCTCCGTGTGGTCCGGCTGGGCGGGATAGCCCGGCGCCGGGCGGATGCCGGCATAGGGCTCGCCGATGAGATCGGCCGGGGCGTAGGTCTCGTCCGGCGCATAGGCCCAGAGTTCCTTGCGCACGACTTCATGCATGCGCTCGGCGAAGGCTTCCGCAAAACGGTCGGCCAGCGCCTTGACGAGGATCGAGTTGTAATCGTCGTTCGCCCGCTCGAAGCGCTCGGCAATGGCGATCTCGCCGATGCCGGCCGTCACGACGAAGCCGCCGAGATAATCGGGCTTGCCGCTGTCGACGGGCGCGACGAAATCGGAGAGCGCCACGTTCGGCCGGCCGTCGCGCTTGGAGAGCTGCTGGCGCAGCGTGAAGAAGGTGGCCAGCTCCTCGTTGCGCGCCTCGTCGGTGAAGAGCCTGATATCATCGCCCACGGCCCCCGCCGGCCAGAAGCCGACGACGGCCTTCGGCGTGAACCACTTTTCCGAAATGATCTTCTCCAGCATCGCCTGCGCATCGGCAAACAGCTGGCGGGCGGCAGGCCCCTGCTTCTCGTCGTCGAGGATCTTCGGATAGACGCCCTTCAGCTCCCAGGTCTGGAAGAACGGCGTCCAGTCGATATAGCGGGCGAGGTCCGCGAGGTCCCAATCCTGCCAGACGCGGGTGCCGAGGAAGGAGGGCGTCTTCGGCTGGTAGGCCGACCAGTCGGCCTTGAACGCGTTGTCGCGCGCCTTGGCGATGGGCAGGCGCTGCTTTTCGGCCTCGCTGCGGGCATGGGCGTCGGCCACCTTGCGGTACTCCGCCTGAAGGGTCTCGACATAGCCCGGCTTCATGTCGGCGGAGAGCAGGCTGCCGACGACGCCGACGGCGCGGCTGGCATCGGTGACATAGACCGCCTGGCCGCGATCGTAGCGCGGATGGATCTTGACGGCGGTGTGCACGCGGCTCGTCGTGGCGCCACCGATGAGGAGGGGAATGTCGAAGCCTTCGCGCTCCATCTCCGCGGCGACATGCACCATCTCGTCGAGCGAGGGGGTGATGAGGCCGGAGAGGCCGATGATATCGACCTTTTCGGCTTTGGCCGTCTCAAGAATCTTCGTCGCGGGCACCATGACGCCGAGGTCGATGATCTCGTAGTTGTTGCAGGCGAGCACGACGCCGACAATGTTCTTGCCGATGTCGTGCACGTCGCCCTTGACGGTCGCCATCAGGATTTTTCCCGCAGTCTGGCGTTCGCCGCTGCCGCCGTTGGCGAGCTTTTCGGCTTCCATGTAGGGCAGGAGCACGGCGACGGCCTGCTTCATCACGCGGGCGGACTTCACGACCTGCGGCAGGAACATCTTGCCCGCGCCGAACAGGTCGCCGACCACGTTCATGCCGGCCATCAGCGGTCCTTCGATGACGTGCAGCGGGCGCTCGGCGTTCTGTCGCGCCTCTTCCGTGTCCTCTTCGACGAATTCGGTGATGCCGTTGACCAGCGCATGTTCCAGCCGCTTTTCGACCGGCCATTCGCGCCAGGCGAGATCGCGTTCCTTGGCTTCCTTGCCCGCCGCGCCCTTGAAGCGTTCGGCGATGTCGAGCAGGCGTTCGGTGGCGGTGCCGCCGGCCTTCGGCTGGCGGTTCAGCACCACGTCCTCGCAGGCCTCGCGCAGGTCCGGTTCGATCGTGTCGTAGACGGCGAGCTGGCCGGCATTCACGATGCCCATGTCCATGCCGGCCTGGATGGCGTGGTAGAGGAAGACCGCGTGCATCGCCTCACGCACCGGCTCGTTGCCGCGGAAGGAGAAGGAGAGGTTGGACACGCCGCCCGAGATATGGACATGCGGCAGCGTGCGCGTGATCTCGGCCGTCGCCTCGATGAAGTCGACACCGTAATTGTCGTGCTCCTCGATGCCCGTCGCCACGGCGAAGATGTTGGGGTCGAAGACGATATCCTCGGGTGCGAGGCCGGCAACCTCCGTCAGCAGCCTGTAGGCGCGCGTGCAGATTTCCACCTTGCGCGCCCTGGTGTCGGCCTGTCCGGTCTCGTCGAAGGCCATCACCACGACGGCCGCACCATAGGCGCGCACGAGCCTGGCGTGGTGCAGGAAGGCTTCCTCGCCTTCCTTCAGCGAGATGGAATTGACCAGCGGCTTGCCCTGCACGCATTTCAGGCCGGCCTCGATCACCTCCCATTTGGAACTGTCGATCATGACGGGCACGCGGGCGATATCCGGCTCGGCGGCGATGAGGTTGAGGTACTCCACCATCGCCCTGCCGGAATCGATCAGGCCCTCGTCCATGTTGATGTCGATGATCTGGGCGCCGTTCGCGACCTGATCGCGCGCGACATCAAGGGCGCTGGCATAGTCGCCGGCGGTGATGAGCTTGCGGAACTTGGCCGAACCCGTGACATTGGTGCGCTCGCCGACATTTACGAAGGGAATGGCGTCGGTCAGCGTGAAGGGTTCGAGACCGGACAGGCGCATATGGCGCGGGATATCGGGGATTTCGCGCGGCTTGTGGTGCGCGGCGGCGGCGGCGATGGCGCGGATATGAGCCGGCGTCGAGCCGCAGCAGCCGCCGACGATGTTGACCAGCCCGTCGCGCATGAAGTCTTCGATCTGGGCGGCCATTTCCTCCGGGCTTTCGTCATACTGGCCGAAGGCGTTGGGCAGGCCGGCATTCGGATAGGCGCAGACGAAGGTCTGCGCGACGGCGGAAATCTCGGCGAGATGGGCGCGCATGGCATTGGCACCGAGCGCGCAGTTGAGGCCGATGGAGAAGGGATCGGCATGGCGAACCGAATTCCAGAAGGCCTCCGGCGTCTGGCCGGAGAGCGTGCGGCCGGAGAGATCGGTGATCGTGCCTGATATCATGACGGGCAGGTGGATGCCCTTTTCCGCGTAGACCTCGTGCGTGGCGAAGATCGCCGCCTTGGCGTTCAGCGTGTCGAAGATCGTCTCGATCAGGATGATATCGGCGCCGCCGTCGATAAGGCCGCGCACCTGCTCGGCATAGGCGATGCGCAGGTCGTCGAAGGTCACGGCGCGATAGCCGGGATTGTTGACGTCGGGCGAGATGGAGGCGGTGCGGTTGGTCGGCCCCAGCGCGCCGGCCACGAAACGGCGCTTGCCGTCCTTCTGCTCGGCGCGCAGGCCCGCGCGGCGCGCAAGGCGGGCGCCGTCGCGGTTCAGCTCATAGACCATGTCCTCCATGCCGTAATCGGCCTGGGCGATCGTCGTGGAGGAAAACGTGTTGGTCTCGAGGATATCCGCACCGGCGAGCGCATAGCGATAATGGATGTCCTCGATGGCGCCCGGCTGGGTCAGCGTCAGCAGGTCGTTGTTGCCCTGCTGGTGGCAGGCGCAATCGCCGAAGCGCTCGCCGCGGAAATCGTCTTCCACCAGCTTCAGGGTCTGGATCTCGGTTCCCATCGCGCCGTCGAGCACGAGGATGCGTTCGCGCGCGGCGGCCTTGAGGGCGGCGAGGACCTCGCGTCCGTCGCGCGGTGGCTGTTCGGGGCCGAACAAGTCGTCCAGGTGGGAATTGGCCATGGAAGAACCCTCCGGTGCTGCATCTCGCACCGGAGATCACATAAAGATATCTTTATGTCAACATATGTTTTGTGCGCTCGCCTAGTGCAGCGGCCCGTCCGCGCCCGCCAGCGACGTGAACAGCGCCTTCAGCCGCGCGATATCAGGGTCGGGATTGTCGAGTCGTGCGAGCTTGTGCACTTCCTTCAGCGCCTCGGCGGCGAGGTCGGCGCCGCGCGGCTGCCAGAGAAGCCAGGAAATGAACACGGATTCCGGGTTGCCGGTGCCGGATGCCTGTTTTTCGGTGAGTTGAAACATGTCTTCCCCAATCGGATCATTGGGGGATGGCCGGACGCACGCTGCTTGTCGCCAATCCCTGGCATTGCAAGCGCACCCTTGGGACACCCCGCCCAGGTCGTTACAGCTATCAGGGCAGGTCTCCTGGCTTGCGGGTCGTCGCGTCTGTCTGGCCTTCCCGGTGCATGATACCAGTGGCGCGGAGCGACAGACGCTCGCCGCTTACAGTTGCGGGGGCAGCGCCGGTCTTGATGCCCAGGTCTTGATGTCCTGGGCCTCGCACCGGCTTCCCTCTTAGCCTCCGGACCGTTTTCGATTCGGAAGACCCTGATGCCGGCAACCTCGCGCCGCTTGGATATCAAGTCAATGGCAGGCGGCGCGCATTCGGGCGGGAACCTTTTTTATCCCCGTGCATTGTTTGTCCGCCTGCACCTCGCGCGGGCTCGTCTCCTGTTCAGGGTGCGCGATTCACCAAAACCGCAGATGAGGGTCCATGCTGCGCCATCCTGCCCTGTTGACAGGTTGCAAGTCTCTGTCCTTACGGCTAAAAAATGCCGTTTTCATGCACCACGCGGCGTGGATGACAAACAGCGTGTCGCTTGAGCCAAAATCGCATCTGGAGCGCCATGAGGGCGCGGTCGGGTGTCATGGCTGATCGCGACAGTAGAACGAAGCCCGCCCGCGAAAGACAATCCGGCGCAACGGCCGCTGCCGGGTGGCTCAACATGGCCGGTTCCAGAATCAGAGACATGTCCCTTCATACTACGCCGCAAGCCCCTTCGCGCGACGCCGATATCCGGCAGATCGACTATAACGACTCGATCCGCGCCACCTATCTCACGCTGGAGGAGCTCGCCGCCTGCGGCGAAGCGCTCGCCCGAGACAAGACGGCGGTGCTTCCGGGTTTCCGCCCCTTCGATTTCCGGGCACGGCACAAGGAAAACGAGAAGGAAATCTTCCGCGTCTATCAGGTCACGGCCAAGGACGTGGAGGCCGGCGCGCAGATTACGCCGGCGGCCGAGTGGCTGCTCGACAATTTCTATGTGATCGAGGAAGCGATCCAGGAAGTCCGTCGCGACTTCCCCCGCCGCTTCTACCGGCAGCTTCCCACCATGGAGATCGACGGCCAGCCCTTTCCGCGCACGCTGGCCCTGGCCTGGCTCTATGTCGCCCATACGCACAGCAGTGTCTCGCAGGAAAGCCTGACCGCCTTCGTACAGGGCTTCCAGACGGTGGATCCTTTGAAGATCGGCGAGCTCTGGGCCCTGCCGTCCTTCGTGCGCTTCGTGCTTCTGGAGAACCTGCGGCGTATTTCCAGCCGCGTCGAACGCTCGCGCAAGATGCGCCTCAAGGCCAACGACGTGGCCGACGAGCTCGTGCGCCTCAACGACGCGGAGAAGTCGATTGCGCATCTGCGCACCATCGAGAGCCTGACCGAGGACAACACCTTCGTCGTCCAGCTTCTCTACCGCCTGCGCGACGGCCTTCAGACATCGGGCGCGGTCATCCAGTGGCTGGAACGCAAGATCGAAAGCCGCGGCAGCGATCTGGAAGAGCTGATCGTGGCGGAAAACAACCGCCTGTCTTCCGGCAACGTGACGATGAGTTCGCTCATCAAGGGCCTGCGTACGATAGATGACGCGGAATGGCCGGTCTGGTTCGAGAGCGTCAGCCGCCTCGACGAGGCGCTGCGTCAGCGGTCGGACTACAGCGATCTGGATTTCGGCTCGCGCAACAAATACCGCAACACGATCGAGCGTTTCGCCCGCCGCTCCGGCAAGAGCGAGCTGGAGGTCACCGAAATCGCGCTCGCCATGACCGAGGAAGACGCCGCGGAAAATGCCGGCGATCCCGATTATCGCGCCAATGTCGGCGCGTTCCTCGTGGGCAAGAAGCGCAAGCTGCTCGAAAAGCGCATCGGCTACCATCCCTCGGTCGTCCAGCGCGTCGTTCGCATGACGCGCAAGCTCGACTGGCTCGCCATTGCCGGTCCCAACATCATCCTCACCCTGCTGGCGATGATTGCGGTCTACTACTTCCTCGACCAGCTCGATATTCCCAACGGCGCCTGGCTGATCATGCTCGTGCTGTTCGCGCTGCCGGCCTCGGAAGGCGCGACGGGTCTGTTCAACACGCTCGTGACCTTCTTCGTCACGCCGTCACGGCTGGTCGGCTACGAGTTCAAGGACGGCATCCCCGAGGATGCGCGCACGCTGCTCGTCGTGCCCTGCCTCATCTCGAAACGCGACCATGTCGATGAACTGGTGCGTAATCTCGAGGTCCACTATCTCGCCAACCCGCGCGGCGAGATCTATTTCGCGCTTCTCAGCGATTGGGCCGACAGCCAGAGCGAGGAAACGCCTGCCGATCTCGACGTTCTCGAATATGCCAAGCGCGAGATCGCCGAACTGTCCGCGCGCTACGCCTTTGACGGGCGCACGCGCTTCTACCTGCTGCACCGCCGCCGCCTCTACAATCCGTCGGAAGGCGCGTGGATGGGCTGGGAGCGCAAGCGCGGCAAGCTGCACGAGCTGAACCTGCTGCTGCGCGGCGATGGCGACACGACCTTCCTGCCCGGCGCCAATGTCGTGCCGTCGGACGTCAAATACGTCATGACGCTCGATTCCGACACGCGCCTGATGCGCGATGCCGTGACCAAGCTCGTCGGCAAGATGCACCATCCGATCAACCGCCCCGTCATCGACGAGGCGACCGGCGAGATCACCGCCGGCTACTCGATCCTCCAGCCACGCGTGACGCCCTCGCTGACGACTGGCAAGGAAGCCTCGACCTTCCAGCGCATCTTCTCCGCCGACCGCGGCGTCGACCCCTACGTCTTCACCGTTTCCGATGTCTACCAGGACCTCGCGGGCGAGGGCACGTTCACCGGCAAGGGGCTCTACCACGTCGATGCCTTCGAGGCCGCCGTGAAGGGCCGCATCGAGGAAAACTCGGTGCTCAGCCACGACCTGCTCGAAGGCTCGCTGTCGCACTGTGCGCTGGTGACCGATGTGGAGCTCGTCGAGGACTTCCCGACCCGCTACGGCGTGGAGACCTCGCGCCAGCATCGCTGGGCCCGCGGCGACTGGCAGCTCCTGCCCTATCTTTTCGGGCCGTCGAGCGGCATTTCCATGCTCGGCCGCTGGAAGATGTACGATAACCTCAGGCGCAGCCTCATCCCCATCGCCTGGCTCGTCGCCTCCGTGATGGGCTGGTACTATATGGAGCCGCGCCAGGCGCTGATCTGGCAGCTGGTGCTGATCTTCCTGCTGTTCGTGGCGCCGACGCTCTCGCTCATTTCCGGCCTCATGCCGCGCAGCAGCGATATCGTGGCGCGCGCCCATGTGCATCGCGTGTTCTCCGACATCCGCGCGGCCAACGCGCAGGTCGCCCTGCGCATCGCCTTCATCGCGCATTCCGCAGCACTGATGGGCGACGCCATCGTTCGCTCGCTCTACCGCACCTTCGTCAGCCGCAAGATGATGCTGGAATGGCGCACCGCCGCCCAGGCCGACAGCGCGGCGCGCGGCGGCATCCTCGCCCATTACAAGGCGATGTGGCAGGCCCCGGCACTGGCGGTCGCTTCCGTCGCCCTTGCCGCGATCTCGAAGACCGGCCTTCCTTTCATCGGCGTGCCCTTCGCGATCGTCTGGATGCTGTCACCGATGATCGCCTGGTCCGTCAGCCAGACGGCGGAGACGGAAGACCAGCTCGTCGTGTCCGATCACGTCGCCAACGAGCTGCGCAAGATCGCGCGGCGCACCTGGCGCTATTTCGAGACCTTCGTCACCGCCGAGCAGCACTTCCTGCCGCCGGACAATTTCCAGGAGACGCCCAATCCGGTTCTGGCCGAGCGCACCTCGCCCACCAATATCGGCGTCTATCTCCTGTCGGTGGTTTCGGCGCGCGATTTCGGCTGGATCAGCTTCGAGGAAACCGTGCGCCGGATGGAGCAGACCATCGCCACCATCGACGGCATGCCGAAATACCGCGGCCATCTGTTCAACTGGTATCGCACCAACACGCTCGAAACGCTCGGCCCGCGTTATGTCTCGGCGGTCGACAGCGGCAACCTGGCCGGCCATCTCATCGCCGTGTCCTCCATGTGCCGCGAATGGGCGGAGGCGCCCTCGGCGCATCTGCAGGGAAGCCTCGACGGCATCGGCGACGTGGCCGCCATCCTCTCGGAAGCGCTCAAGCAGCTGCCCGA
This sequence comes from Shinella sp. AETb1-6, assembly GCF_009826875.1. Lineage (NCBI taxonomy): Bacteria > Pseudomonadati > Pseudomonadota > Alphaproteobacteria > Hyphomicrobiales > Rhizobiaceae > Shinella > Shinella sp. AETb1-6. The sequence continues at coordinate 221,512 of NZ_WUMM01000008.1, forward strand.
CGACCGCAAGACGGTGCGTCCGCTGCGCCGCCTGGTCGAGGAGCGCATCGCCGGCTTTCACAACGCGCTCGCCGCCGTCAAGCGCGAGCACGAATTCGCCTCCATCCGCGTCATCAACCTTGCGGTGCTGGCGCGCGACATCAACAAGCTCATCGTGAACCTCGATCATGAGGTGAAGTCGCCGCAGAGCGGCGAGGTGGTGCATTGGGCGGGCGCGCTGGTGGCGACCTGCGAAGCGCATATCGCCGACAGCGTCTTCGATCTCGGCAGCATCGAACAGCTGCGCATGCGGCTCGTCGTGCTGCGTGACCGGGCGCGCGACATCGCGTTCTCCATGGATTTCGGCTTCCTGTTCCGCCCGGAACGGCGTCTCCTGTCCATCGGCTACCGCGTCGAGACCAACGAACTGGACGAGGCCTGCTACGATCTTCTGGCCTCGGAAGCGCGCCTGACCAGCCTGTTTGCCATTGCCAAGGGCGACCTGCCCACCGAGCACTGGTACAAGCTTGGCCGTCCGGTCGTGCCGATCGGATCGCGCGGCGCGCTGATCTCCTGGTCGGGCTCGATGTTCGAATATCTGATGCCGCCGCTCGTCATGCAGGAGCGCCAGGGCGGCATTCTCAACCAAACGAACAATCTCGTCGTGGTCGAGCAGATGAACCACGGCCGCCGGCTGGGCACGCCCTGGGGCATTTCGGAAGCGGCTTTCAACGCCCGCGACCACGAGTTGACCTACCAGTACACCAATTTCGGCGTGCCGACGCTCGGCCTCAAGCGCGGGCTCGGCCAGAACGCCGTCATCGCGCCCTATGCCTCGCTGCTGGCGGCGCAATATGCGCCGAAGGAAGCGCTCGACAATCTGGAGCGGCTGCGCAAGCTCGGCGCGCTCGGCGTCTACGGCTTCCACGATGCCGTCGACTTCACGCCGACGCGCGTGCCGGAGGGCAAGACCTGCGCGGTGGTGCGCAATTACATGGCCCACCACCACGGCATGTCGATCGCCGCCGTCGCCAACGTCGTCTTCAACGGCGCGCTGCGCGAACGTTTCCATGCCGATCCGGTGATCGAGGCGGCCGAGCTTCTGCTGCAGGAAAAGGCGCCGCGCGACATTCCCGTCATCAACGCCAAGCGCGAGCCGGAAACCGTCGGCAGCACGCAGGCCGACCTGCTTCGCCCGGAAATCCGAATCTTCAAGGACCCGATCAGCCGCGAGCGCGAGACGGTCTTCCTGTCGAACGGCCATTATTCGGTGATGCTGACGGCGACCGGTGCCGGCTATTCGCGCTGGAACGGCCAGTCCGTCACACGCTGGAAACCCGACCCGACGGAGGATCGCTGGGGCTCCTTCCTGTTCCTGCGCGATACCGCGACGAACGAGTGGTGGTCCGCCACCGCCGAGCCGAAGCGCGCCGAGGGCGAGGAAACGAAGACCCAGTTCGGCGACGACAAGGCGGAGTTCCTGAAGACCGTCGGCACGCTGACCAGCGAGGTCGAGGTCATCGTCGCCACCGAGCACGATGCCGAAGGCCGTCGCCTGACGCTCGTCAATACGGGCACGGAGGACCGCTTCATCGAGGTGACGTCCTATCTGGAGCCGGTCATCACGACTGACGATACCGACAATGCGCATCCGCTCTTCTCGAAGATGTTCATCCGCACCGACATCGACGAGCGCGGCGACGTGATCCGCGCGGAGCGCCAGAAGCGTCATCCCAACGAACCCGACATGGCGATCGCCCATCTGATCGTCGACAATGCCGGCCCCGCGCGCCGCACCGAGGTCGAGACGGATCGCCGCCGTTTCATCGGCCGTGGTCGCTCGCTCGCGACGGCGGCGGCCTTCGATGCCGGCGCGCAGCTCTCCGGCACGGATGGTTTCACGCTCGATCCGATCCTGGCGTTGCGCCGTGTCGTGCGCGTTCCCGCCGGCAAGAAGGTCAAGGTCATCTTCTGGACCATTGCCGCGCCGACCCGCGCGGATGTGGATGCGGCCATCGACCGCTATCGCCATCCGGACAGTTTCAACCATGAGATGATCCATGCCTGGACGCGCTCACAGGTGCATATGCGCCACGTCGGCGTGACCTCGCAGGAGGCGGCGAGCTTCCAGATGCTCGGCCGCTACCTCACCTATCCGGATCTGCACCTGCGCGCCGACACCGGCACGATCCAGACCGGCCTGACGTCCCAGTCGGCGCTCTGGCCCATGGCGATCTCGGGCGATTTCCCGATCTTCGTGCTGCGCATCAACGACGAGATCGATCTCGATGTCGCCCGCGAGGCGTTGCGGGCGCAGGAATATCTGCGCCACCGCGGCGTCACCGCAGACCTCGTCATCCTCAACGAGCGCGCCGCATCCTACGCGCAGGACATGCAGCACACGCTCGACCAGATGTGCGAGAACCTGCGGATGCGTGGCCAGTCGGACGGCGTGCGCCAGCATATCTTCACGGTCCGCCGCGACCTGATGAATGTGACGACCTGGCAGGCCCTGCTGGCGGCGGCGCGCGCCGTCTTCCACGCCCGCAACGGCTCGCTGGCCGACCAGATCGCCCGCACCGTCTCGCTCTACTCCTCGCCGCCGCGCGGCGAGGACGAGGCGAAGTCAGAGACGCTTTCGGCCAAGGCCTTGCCGACACCGGCAATCGCTGCCGCTCCGGTGGCGATCGACGGAAACGGCCTGTCCTTCTGGAACGGGTTCGGCGGCTTCAATGCCGACCGCCGCGAATATGCCGTGCGCCTGCGCGGCGGCGAGGCGACGCCGCAGCCGTGGATCAACGTGATCGCGAACCGTGAATTCGGCTTCCATGTCCCCGCAGAAGGCGGCGGCTTCACCTGGAGCCGCAATTCCCGCGACTACCAGCTCACGCTCTGGACGAACGATCCTGTCGTCAACCGGCCGGGCGAGGCCTTCTATGTGCGGGATCGGGACAGCGGCACGGTCATGACGCCGTTTGCCGCGCTGTCGCGCAAGGCCTCGGTCAAGTTCGAGACCTGGCACGGCCTCGGCTACACCGCCTTCCGCAGCTGGGAGGACGGCATCGAGCTCGACCTCGTGCAGACGGTCGACCCGGAAGACCCGGTGAAGTATTCGCGCCTCGTCGTGAAGAACACCGGCGAGACCGAGCGCAGCCTCTCCGTCTACGGCTATGTCGAATGGGTGCTGGGCAACAACCCTGCCAAGACCGCGCCCTTCGTGCTGACAAGCCATGACGAGGAGAGCGGTGCGCTCTTCGCGACCAATCCCTACAGCCTCGATTTTGCCGGCCGGGCCAGCTTCTTCGGCGTCGATGCCGCCCTTTCGGGCTTCACGACGCGGCGGCGGGATTTCATCGGCCGCACCGGCGATATCGTTTCGCCGGCGGCGCTGTTCAACGGCCAGCCCCTGTCGGGCGCGGCCGACGGCATCAGCGATCCCTGCGCGGCGCTTTGCGTCGATGTCACGCTGAAGCCGGGCGAAAAGCGGGAGCTGCTCTTCGTGCTCGGCGATGCCGCGGATGCCGAGGGCGCCCGCGTGCTGGCCGAGAAGAGCCGCAAGGCCGATTTCGATGCCGTCATGGCGGCGGTGCGTTCGTTCTGGGAAGGCTTCACCGGCACGTTGCAGATCAAGACGCCCGATCCGGCGCTCGACCGCATGGTGAACGACTGGCTGCCCTACCAGGCGCTCGGCTGCCGCATCATGGCGCGAACCGCCTTCTATCAGGCGAGCGGCGCCTATGGTTTCCGCGACCAGCTGCAGGACACGCTGGCCTTCATCCTGCACCGGCCGGACCTCGCCCGCGCGCAGATCCTGAACGCCGCCGCACGCCAGTTCGTCGAAGGCGACGTGCAGCACTGGTGGCTGCCGGACACCGGCGCGGGCGTGCGCACCATGATCTCCGACGATGTGGTCTGGCTTGCCCACGCCGTCGAATATTACTGCCGCGTCACCGGCGACCGTGGCGTGCTCGACGAAAGGCTTGCCTTCATCGAAGGCCCGCCGCTTTCCGAGGGGCAGCACGATGCCTTCTTCAAACCGGACCATTCGGGCGAGGATGCATCGCTTTACGATCATTGCGCCCGCGCGCTCGATCTGGCGCTTGCCCGCACCGGCGAGAACGGCCTGCCGCTCATTCTCGGCGGCGACTGGAACGACGGCATGAACCGGGTCGGCGAAGCCGGCCGCGGCACGAGCGTCTGGCTGGGCTGGTTCCTTGCCGGCACGCTGCGCGGCTTCATCCCTCTTGCGCGCGAGCGGGGCGATGGCATCCATGCCGAGGCGTGGGAGATCCACCTCGATCGCCTCAAGCGGGCGCTGGAAACGGCCGGCTGGGACGGCGAATACTATCGCCGCGGCTACTATGACGACGGTACGCCGCTCGGCACGTCCGACAGTGCCGAATGCCGCATCGATTCCATCGCGCAGAGCTGGAGCGTTCTGTCCGGCGAAGGCGATGCCGGGCGCTCGCGCCAGGCCATGGATGCCGTGATGGCGCAACTGGTCGACCGCGAGAACGGCGTCATCCGCCTGTTCACGCCGCCGCTTGTCGAAACCGCGCAGGACCCGGGTTACATCAAGGCCTATCCGCCCGGTGTGCGGGAGAATGGCGGGCAATATACCCATGCCGCGACCTGGGTCGTCATGGCGCTGGCGCGCCTTGGCCGGGGCGACGAGGCCTTTGCCTGCCTCGACCTGCTTAACCCGGTCAAGCATGCGCTCGATGCCGAGGCGGCCGAACGCTACCGCGTCGAGCCCTATGTCGTGGCCGCCGATGTCTATGGCGAAGGCGAGCGGGTGGGACGCGGCGGATGGTCCTGGTACACCGGCTCGGCCGGCTGGCTCTACCGCGCCGCCGTCGAGGGCATTCTGGGTATCCGCAAGGAAGGCGGCCGCCTCTTCGTCGACCCTGTCCTGCCGGAAGCCTGGAACGGCTACAGCGCGACGCTCGTTGTCGATGGCCGCAAGCTGACGCTGCGTGTGGATCGTGGGGATGACGGCGCGTGGCAGGCCACAATCAACGGCTCTGTCATCAAATCTTCAAAAGAGGGCTATTTGCTCTGATCCACCCATGTGGATCAGAGTACCATGACAGACACATCTGGACCGGTGGGCGTCGTGCCGCGGCAACGCGACACGCGCCTCGACGTCTTCCGGGCCCTCGCCCTCCTGACGATCTTCGTCAATCACGTTCCGGGACAATATCTGGAACATCTCACGCACAAGAATTTCGGCTTCTCGGATTCCGCCGAGGCCTTTGTGCTGATTTCGGGCATGTCGGTGGGGCTTGCCTATGGATCACGCTTTGCCGTCGGCGCGCGGCTCGCCGTCACGCTGCGCATCCTGCGCCGGGCATTGACGCTCTATGTCGCCCACATCATGACCAGCATCATCACCTTCGCGATCTTCGCGGGCGGGGCCCTGTGGTTCGGCCGGCCGGATCTCCTGTCGGAGATCAACCTGCGCGCCGTCGTCGACCGCACGGAGCAGGGGGTGGTCAGCATGGTGCTGCTCGGCCACCAGTTCGGCTACAACAACATCCTGTCGATGTATGCCGTGCTGTTCCTCATGCTGCCCGGCTTCCTCTGGCTTTATCAGCGCGGGCCGCGCCTGCTGCTCGCGGTTTCCGGCACGATCTGGCTCTGCGCCGGCATCTGGCGCATCGCGCCGTCGAACTTCCTCGATGACGGCAAGTGGTTCCTCAACCCGCTGTCCTGGCAGTTTCTCTTCGTCATCGGTTTCGTCGGCGTGCTGCGGGCACGGTCGAAGGGCATCCCGCGCAATGCGCTGCTGTTTGCGCTCAGCGGCACCTATCTCGCCGTCTCGATGCTGTGGGTCGTGCTGGGCTGGTGGCACATCGACTTCTCTTATGGCCTGCCGGCGGTGCTGACCGGCTTCGACAAGACATACCTGTCGGCGACGCGCCTCCTGCATGTGCTGGCCGGCGCCTATCTCATCGCCACGATCCCGGTCCTGTCGAACTGGGCGGCCCTGCCGCTTTCCCATCCGCTCGTCGCGATCGGGCGCCATTCGCTGGCCATCTTCATCTTCGGCACCATCCTGGCCATGGTGGGGCAGGTGCTGATGTTCGTGACGGGAAAGAACCCGTTCTTCGGCACGCTCTATGTGGTTGGCGGCATCGGGCTGCATTTCGCCTATGCGCGCTATCTCGACTGGCAGGCGGATGTGATCGCCGACCACGCAAAACGGCAGGGCATGCGAGCCCTGCCGGTCAAGGGGCGCGACGGCCCGAAGCGCTGACGCCGGTCAGGCGGCGGTGTGGCTCTTGCGCACGTCGTCGTCCGTCAGGATGCCGCTGGCGCGCAGCAGGGCTGCGAAGCGGCCGTTGCTCTGGCTGAGCTCGTTGAACGTGCCCATCTCGGCGATCCGGCCATGATCGAGGAAGATGACCTTGTCGGCCTCGCGCACGGTGGAGAGGCGGTGCGCGATGATGAAGGTCGTCCGGTTCTTGCGCAGCGAGTCGATCGCGGCCTTCACCCGGGCTTCCGTTTCCACGTCGAGCGCACTCGTCGCCTCGTCGAGCACGAGGATGGGCGCGTTCTTCAGGATCGCGCGGGCAATGGCGATGCGCTGGCGCTCGCCGCCCGAGAGACGGTTGCCGCGCTCGCCGACATGGGTTTCGTAACCGCTCTGGCGCGACGTGATGAAGTCGTTGGCCGCCGCGGCCTCGGCTGCCGCCATGATCTCCTCGTCCGTCGCGCCCTCGCGGCCGAGACGGATATTGTCGGAGATCGAGCGGTTGAGCAGGCCCGCATCCTGGAACACGGTGGCGATCGAGCGGCGCAGCGACTTGCGCGTCACCTTCGAGATATCGACGCCGTCGATGAGGATCTGGCCCGACTGCGGCTCGTAGACCCGCTGGAGCAGGTTGACGAGCGTCGTCTTGCCGGCACCCGTCGGGCCGACGATGGCGACGGTCTGGCCGGCTTCCACGGTGAACGAGATGTTGCGCACGCCCTGCGTGGTGTTGGCGAAGTCGAAGGTGATGTCGCGGTATTCGACCTTGCCCTTGACGTCGCCGAGGTCGCCGGCGTCGCTCGGTTCCTCGCGATCCTTGACGGCATCCTCCAGGGTGAAGAAGTCCTCCAGCTTGGCGCGGGCTTCGAAGATCTGTTCGACGAAAGCCTTCATCTGGTCGAGACGGCCGATCAGCAGGCCGGCAAAGCCGATGAACGCGATGACGTCGCCCACCTTGATCTCGCCGCGCTGCACCAGGACCGTGCCGATGACGAGGATGACCATCATGGAGAGGGTCGAGGCGATGCGGTTGAGCGCACTCGCCAGCGCCCACCAGTCGAGCACGGGATACTGGGCGTTGATCAGCCGCTCGGCAAAGCGCTTCAGCTCGCGCGTCTCGGCTTCGATACGGTTGTAGCTGTGCACCACCGAGACGTTGCTGATGGAATCCGATACGTGGGAGAACACGGTGTGATAATGGTTCTCCACCGACGCCTGGCCTTCGCGGGTGCGGTTCATCACCACCTTGCCGATCAGCACATAGAGCGCGCCGAGCACGACCAGGACCATCGACAGGCGGTAGTCCATGGCAAATGCCGTGGGCACGAGCAGGACGAGCGCGACGGCCGTCGCCAGATGCGTGCGCATGAATTCCAGCCACAGGCCGAACAGCGTTTCGCAGGCGCGCAGCAGCGTATGCAGGGCGTTGGAGGTGCCGCGCTGGCTGTGCCAGGCAAGCGGCATGGAGATGATGCGGCCGAACGCTTCCGTCAGCAGGCTCGCGCGGCGGCCATGGGCCAGCCGGTCGGCCTCGCGGGCGACGAGAACGAAGGCGATGGTGTTGAACAGGCCGAAGCCGGCCCACATCAGCAGCAGGGGCGTGACATGCCCGTCAGCGCTGGAGATGGCATCGATGATACGGCCGAACAGGATGGGTTCGGCAATGGCGATGACTGCAAGCACGACGTTGGCGGCAACGACCGAGCCGACGCGCAGCTTGTAGACGCTCAAGTAGCTGAGAGCTCTTGCATAAACCTGAAACAAAGACACGAATTCGGGCCTTTCCGGCAAAACCTGTTGTGCGGTGCAGTGCGAGCACCTCGATCCCTTCGCTCCTGTGATTGGGTAACACGGGAGCGAGCGAGAAGTTCTTCACGCGTGTGAGAATCTCATGATGCAACTTGAAACGTGCACGATGGCTTTCTTTTGCATGGCGTGTCGTCCTTATCCGATTGATTTTCATCGCTCGATCCTGCCAATTGTATGTGGGGCAACATGAATGGGACATGACTGACCGGGGGCACCGGTCGGACATTTCCTCGAATTTGAGCGGGCGCTTCCGGGCGCGGGGTATATGAAAGTCAATTTGCTGGTGCAGTTTCTTGCACTGCTTGAGGAGATGCGCGGCCACGCGGAGACGACGTCCGAGTTCCAGCGCCTGCTCGAATTCTATGGTTTCGACTATTACGCCGTCGTCCGCGTGCCGCTTCCGGTGGACACGCCCGACGCGCTGCTTCTGGCCGGCCGCTGGCCGAAGGGCTGGCCGGAGACCTATGTGCGCAAGCGCTACATGCAGGTCGATCCGACCGTCCGCTATCTCGGCCACGCGCGGGAAGGGTTCCGCTGGCGCGACACGCTCGATGTCTATCGCGCCAGTCCCGACCGCAAGCGCATGGAGCGCATGATGGTGGATGCCCGCCAGAACGGGTTGGAGGACGGCTATATCTTCCCGGTTCACGGCCGGCGCGGCCTCTTGGGCAGCCTCAGCCTGGGCGGGCGGCCGGTGGATCTCGAAAGCATCGAGATGAGCCTGTTCGACGGCATCGCAAGACGCCTCTACTGGAAGCTGATCCACGAGATCGATCCGGAGATGGCGGCGCGCTCCTCCGCAGTCGTCGACGTGGACCTGACGCGTCGCGAGATGGAGGCGCTGATGCTGCTGGGCGCGGGCATGACCTCACCCGAGATCGGTCGGGAACTGGGCATTTCCAGTCATACCGTCGACTGGTACATGAACGGCATCCAGGAGAAGCTCGGCGCGCGCAACCGGCACCATGCCATCGCGATCGCGTTCCGGCTGGGGCTCGTTTCGTGACGACGCAAATCTTGCGTCTCATGACGAGTCCGAAATTGCACTTTGCAAATTAGCCGCTAATAATTCTCTTCGCGGGTGCAGCATTTCCCGCTTTCAAGTCATTGAGGAGTCCGACTTGCCCATTTCCAAGATTCTTGTCGCCAACCGTTCCGAAATCGCCATCCGCGTGTTCCGCGCAGCCAATGAGCTCGGCATAAAAACGGTGGCGATCTGGGCGGAAGAGGACAAGCTCGCGCTGCACCGTTTCAAGGCGGACGAGAGCTACCAGATCGGCCGGGGACCGCATCTGGCACGCGATCTCGGCCCGATCGAGAGCTATCTGTCGATCGAGGAGGTGATCCGCGTCGCCAAGCTTTCCGGCGCCGACGCCATTCACCCCGGTTACGGCCTTCTGTCGGAAAGCCCGGAATTCGTCGATGCCTGCGATGCCGCCGGCATCACCTTCATCGGCCCGCGCCCGGCCACCATGCGCCAGCTCGGCAACAAGGTCGCCGCGCGCAATCTCGCCATTTCCGTCGGCGTGCCGGTCGTGCCCGCCACCGATCCGCTGCCGGACGACGATGCGGAGATCCACCGCCTCGCCGAGGAGATCGGCTATCCCGTCATGCTCAAGGCGTCCTGGGGCGGCGGCGGGCGCGGCATGCGCGCCATCCGCGATCCCAAGGACCTGATCCGCGAGGTCCGCGAAGCCAAGCGCGAGGCCAAGGCCGCCTTCGGCAAGGACGAGGTCTATCTGGAAAAGCTCGTCGAACGTGCGCGCCATGTCGAAAGCCAGATCCTCGGCGATACGCATGGCAATGTCGTGCATCTCTTCGAGCGCGACTGCTCCATCCAGCGCCGTAACCAGAAGGTCGTGGAGCGCGCGCCCGCTCCCTATCTTTCGGAGGCGCAGCGCCAGGAGCTGGCCGACTATTCGCTGAAGATCGCCCGGGCGACGAACTATATCGGCGCCGGCACGGTCGAGTATCTGATGGATGCCGACAGCGGCAAATTCTACTTCATCGAGGTCAATCCGCGCATCCAGGTCGAGCACACCGTCACGGAGGTCGTGACCGGCATCGATATCGTCAAGGCGCAGATCCACATCCTCGACGGCGAGGCGATCGGCACGCCGGCATCCGGCGTTCCCGCGCAGGCGGACATCCGCCTCAACGGCCACGCGCTGCAATGCCGCATCACCACCGAGGACCCCGAGCACAACTTCATTCCGGACTATGGCCGCATCACCGGCTACCGCTCGGCGTCGGGCTTCGGCATCCGCCTCGACGGCGGCACGGCCTATCCGGGTGCGGTCATCACCCGCTTCTACGATCCGCTGCTCGTGAAGGTCACGGCCTGGGCGCCGAACCCGGTGGAGGCCATCGACCGCATGGACCGCGCGCTGCGCGAGTTCCGCATCCGCGGGGTTGCGACCAACCTCACCTTCCTCGAGGCGATCATCAGCCACGAGGCCTTCCGCAACAACACCTATACGACCCGCTTCATCGACACGACGCCGGAGCTGTTCCAGCAGGTGAAGCGCCAGGACCGCGCCACCAAGCTGCTCACCTATCTCGCCGATGTCACGGTCAACGGGCATCCCGAGGCGAAGGGCCGGCCGAAGCCGCCGGCGGATGCCGCGAAGCCCGTCGTGCCCTTCATCGAGGGCGACATCGTCGCCGGCACCAAGCAGAAGCTCGACGAACTCGGCCCGAAGAAGTTCGCCGAATGGGTGCGCGGCGAAAAGCGCGTGCTCATGACGGACACGACGATGCGCGACGGCCACCAGTCGCTGCTCGCCACCCGCATGCGCACCCATGATATCGCCCGCGTCGCCGGCACCTATGCGCGCGCGCTGCCGCAGCTCTTCTCGCTGGAATGCTGGGGCGGGGCGACCTTCGACGTCTCCATGCGCTTCCTGACGGAAGACCCGTGGGACCGTCTTGCCCGCATCCGCGAGGATGCGCCGAACCTGCTGTTGCAGATGCTGCTGCGCGGCGCCAACGGCGTGGGCTACAAGAATTACCCGGACAATGTCGTGAAGTACTTCGTGCGCCAGGCGGCGAAGGGCGGCATCGACGTGTTCCGCGTGTTCGACTGCCTGAACTGGGTCGACAACATGCGCGTCTCGATGGATGCGGTCGTCGAAGAGAACCGCATCTGCGAGGCGGCGATCTGCTACACCGGCGATCTGCTCAATTCGGCGCGCCCGAAATACGACCTGAAATACTACACCGCCCTTGCCGCCGAGCTGGAAAAGGCCGGCGCGCACATGATCGCGGTCAAGGACATGGCGGGTCTCCTGAAGCCCGCGGCCGCGCGCGTCCTGTTCAAGGCGCTGCGCGAGGCGACCGACCTGCCCATCCATTTCCACACGCACGATACGTCGGGCATTGCGGCCGCCACGGTGCTGGCGGCCGTCGAATCCGGCGTCGACGTGGTCGATGCGGCGATGGATGCCCTCTCCGGCAACACCTCGCAGCCCTGCCTCGGCTCCATCGTCGAGGCGCTGAAGGGGTCGGAGCGCGATCCGGGCCTCGATCCCGAATGGATCCGCCGCATCTCCTTCTACTGGGAGGCTGTGCGCTTCCAGTACGCCGCCTTCGAAAGCGACCTCAAGGGGCCGGCCTCCGAAGTCTACCTGCATGAAATGCCGGGCGGCCAGTTCACCAACCTCAAGGAACAGGCCCGTTCGCTCGGCCTTGAGACCAAGTGGCACAAGGTCGCCCAGGCCTATGCCGACGCCAACCAGATGTTCGGCGATATCGTCAAGGTCACGCCGTCCTCCAAGGTGGTGGGCGACATGGCGCTGATGATGGTCAGCCAGGATCTCACCGTCGCCGATGTCGAGAACCCGGCCAAGGACATCGCCTTCCCGGAATCGGTCGTCTCGATGCTGCGCGGCGATCTCGGCCAGCCTCCGGGCGGCTGGCCGGAAGGCCTGCAGAAGAAGGCGCTGAAGGGCGAGGCGGCCTATACCGAGGTGCCCGGCTCGCTCCTGCCGCCGGCCGATCTCGATGCCGAGCGTACGGCGATCGAGGAGAAGCTGGAGCGCAAGGTCGACGATTTCGAATTCGCCTCCTACCTGATGTATCCGAAGGTCTTCACCGACTATGCGCTGGCCGCCGACCTGTACGGCCCCGTCAGCGTGCTGCCGACGCCGGCCTACTTCTACGGCCTGTCGGCCGGCGAGGAACTCCAGCCCGAGATCGAGAAGGGCAAGTCGCTCGTCATCCTGCACCAGGCGACGAGCGAGCCGGATGCGCAGGGCATGGTGAAGGTGTTCTTCGAGCTGAACGGCCAGCCGCGCCTCATCAAGGTGCCGGACCGCAACCGCGCCGCCTCGTCCGCCGTACGCCGCAAGGCCGACAACGGCAATGCCGCCCATCTCGGCGCGCCAATGCCGGGCGTCATCTCGACGGTCTCCGTTTCGGCCGGCCAGGCCGTCAAGGCCGGCGACGTGCTGCTCTCCATCGAGGCGATGAAAATGGAAACGGCGCTGCATGCCGAAAAGGACGGCACGATCTCCGAGGTGCTGGTCAAGGCCGGTGACCAGATCGACGCCAAGGACCTCCTCATCGTCTACGGCGCCTGATCGCCCGCGGCGGAGCCATAAAGCAATGAACCGGTTCGGGGGTGAGGGTTAACCTCACCCCCGACTTCGTCTTGATTTCTGCCCGGCGCGGACGCAAAAGGCATCGAACCGTTCAACAGCTGCCGGCGCCCATGAACTTCATCATCCGCACCGCCGTTTCCGGCGACATCGCCGCCTTCACCGAGATCTACCGCGAATCCGTGCTGAACGGCGTGGCGAGCTACGAGATCGATCCGCCGTCGCCCGACGAGATGGCGGCGCGCTTTGCGGCGATCACCGGCAAGGGCTATCCCTATATCGTGGCGGTGGAGCAGACCGGCCTCATTCTGGGCTATGCCTATGCCTCCGCCTTCCGTACGCGCCCGGCCTATCGCTGGCTTGTCGAGGATTCCGTCTATCTGGCGCCGGAAGCACGCGGCAAGGGCGTCGGCCGCGCGCTTCTGGCGGAGCTCATCCGCCGGTGCACGGCGCTCGGCTTCCGCCAGATGGTGGCCGTCATCGGCGGGGCGCATCCCGCCTCCATCGCCGTTCACGCCGCCGCAGGTTTTGCGCACAGCGGCCACATGAAGGCGACGGGCTTCAAGCACGGCCGCTGGCTGGATACGGTGTTCATGCAGCGCGCGCTCGGCGACGGCGCGGAGACGGAACCGTCGGCGACGGATTACCCGGGCACGATGGCATGAAAACGCGGTGGTGAAATCCCGGGGCGCTGCCTAGAGCATTTCCAGCCGAAGCGAAGTCGCTTCGGCGTCGGATAATGCGGTAAAAACAGGAACCTAGAGCTTTTCCAGTGAACCGGAGTTCACCGGAAAAGCTCTAGGTCTCGACGAGACGCAGCACCTTGTCGAAGACCTTGAGCACCTGCTTCAACTCGTGGCCGCGCTTCAGGATCGTGCCGTGCTGGTTGATGACGCTGTAGGCCCCCTGCTTGGCGGCGAGCTTGGGGTCCTTCTCGATGCGGTAGAGCGGCATTTCGCCGGAGCGCTTGAAGATGGAAAACACCGCCCGGTCGCGCATATGGTCGATCGCGTAATCGCGCCAGGCACCCTCGCCGACCATGCGGCCATAGACCCAGAGGATTGCGTCGAGCTCCCTGCGATCGAAGGTGACCGGCAGCGGATCCTTGCTGCTGCGGTATTCCCTGAGGTCGACCACGACGTTGGACGCCTGCAAATCCGGCTGATCTGTCATCGAATCTCCGTACCTGCTGTATGACGGCACGGTGACAGTTTGCCTGAGTGGCCTTGAAATGCAAGCCGAAGCGCCGAGACCTGCGATTTCGCAAAAAAGCGGTCCCGCCGCATTTCAGACAAACAGACGCCCAAATTTGAGACGACAGTCCCGCTGTCCGCTCCCGCCGGCCTGCTGCCTTGTGCACAAAGCAGGTTTCGGGGAGTGCGTCACTCGGAGCTGCCTTGTATTCCGTTGCCGGCAGCTTCGTCCAGGTCCGGTCCGTCTCTCTTCGAACCCTCAAGCCCCAGCCCCTCGAGGAAGCCGGGCCGGACCTCCCTCCAGGCCTATCGCGAAGCCTTTTCGCCCGTCAGCACGGTGGCGCCCAGAATGGCGCCGGGCGTGTCCGCCGTCTTCATGCGCTGGACCAGCACGGCGCAGCCGCCGGCCTTCTTTTTCTTCTTCAGCATGTCGGCCGGAAGCACGAGATTGGTCTCCTTGCCTTCCCACATGCCGATCGTTTCCATCGAGGTCACGGCGTGCCAGTAGTTGACCGTCTTGCCGCGGTTTTCGCCCTTGTCGATGTTGATCGTCCGCTCGCGCTCGAAATAGGCGATGACGATATTGGCCTTGCCTTCGCCGGCGCCGACGCGGATACGCAGCTCGTCGTTCGCCACAGCCACGTCGACCGGAACCTTCAGGCCCTTGCCTTCGGTGGACAGGGCGCTGATGCGGTCGCGGATGCCGGAAATATTGGCCCCGTTGAGGTGCTCGCGGCCGTTCAGCACGGCCTGGGGCGTGTAGACGCCGTTGCGGCCGAACATGCGGGCATAGGCATATTGCCGGTCGGTATTGTCCTTGGAGGCGAGCGTGTCGGCCCAGCCGAGATAGTTCCAGTAATCGACGTGATAGGCAAGCGCCACGACCTCGCCCTCGCGCACCAGGGTTTCCAGCGCCTTGTCGGCGGGCGGACAGGACGAGCAGCCCTGGCTGGTGAAGAGTTCGACCACACCCTTGGGCGCGACGGCCTCCTGCGCATGGGCAGCGCCGGCAGCGAGCGTCAGCAGGATCGCCAGACATTCCGGAAGATGCGGTCTCGGCATGATCATTCCCAATGGAGCACCGGCACGGGCCGGCCTTTTCGAGCCCGTCATACGCCGTTGCGGCTTCAACAGGAAGTCACGATGGAGTGAGATTTTCGGGGGCCAAATCCGGCAAACATGAACCGATTTTGCGTTCGGAACGGCGAAACGCACCCCGAAAACGGAAAATGCCGGGGCAAAAGCCCCGGCATCGTGTCTTTCACGCCGGATCGTTCAGGCGGCGAGGTCGCGAAGAACGGTCTGCAGGATGCCGCCGTTGTTCATGTACATGACCTCGTCGAGCGTATCGATGCGGCAAAGCAGCGGTACGTCCTTCACCGTGCCGTCGGAGTAGGTGATCTTGGCGATCTTCTTCTCGCGCGGCTTGATGTCGCCTTCCAGGCCCTCGATCGTGACGATCTCGTCGCCCTTGAGGTCGAGCGAAGCCCAGGTCGTGCCTTCCTCGAAGACGAAGGGCACGACGCCCATGCCGACGAGGTTCGAGCGGTGGATGCGCTCGAAGGACTGGGCGATCACGGCCTTGACGCCGAGCAGGTTGGTGCCCTTTGCCGCCCAGTCGCGTGACGAGCCGTTGCCGTATTCGACGCCGGCGAAGATGACGAGCGGAACGCCCTCGGCCTTGTATTTCATGGCCGCATCGTAGATCGAAAGCTCTTCCTTCGTCGGGTAATGGATGGTGTAGCCACCTTCCTTGCCGTTCGGGCCGAGCATGTGGTTGCGGATGCGGATATTGGCGAAGGTGCCGCGCATCATGACTTCATGGTTGCCGCGGCGCGTGCCGTACTGGTTGAAGTCGGCGACGGCGACGCCGTTTTCCGTGAGGTAGGCACCGGCAGGCGAGGCCGCCTTGATCGAACCGGCCGGCGAGATGTGGTCGGTCGTGATCTTGTCGCCGAAGAGACCCAGGACGCGGGCGCCCTTGATGTCCTTCAGGCCCGAGCCGGTCTTGCCCATGCCCACGAAGTAGGGCGGGTTCTGCACATAGGTCGACTGGTCGTCCCATGCATAGGTCTGTCCATCCGGCACCTGAACGGCCTGCCAGTTGGCGTCGCCCTTGAAGACGTCGGCGTACTTCGCGGCATAGAGCGCGCGGGTGACGTATTTCAGGATGAATTCCTGGATTTCCTGCGAGGTCGGCCAGATGTCCTTGAGGTAGACGGGGTTGCCGTTCTGGTCTTCACCGAGCGGTTCCGTCGTCAGGTCCTTCTGGACCGTGCCGGCAAGGGCGTAGGCCACGACGAGCGGCGGGGAGGCGAGGTAGTTCGCCTGCACGTCCGGCGAGATGCGGCCTTCGAAGTTGCGGTTGCCGGAGAGAACGCCGGCGGCGATCAGGCCCTTGTCGTTGATCGTCTTGGAGATCGGCGCCGGCAGTGGGCCGGAATTGCCGATGCAGGTCGTGCAGCCGAAGCCGACGAGGTTGAAGCCGAGCTTGTCGAGATCGGCCTGGAGGCCGGACTTGGCGAGGTATTCGCCCACCACCTGCGATCCCGGTGCCAGCGACGTCTTGACCCAGGGCTTGGTCTTCAGGCCCTTGGCGACGGCGTTGCGGGCGAGCAGGCCGGCGGCGATGAGGACCGACGGGTTGGACGTGTTGGTGCACGACGTGATGGCCGCGATGGCGACGTCGCCATGGCCGAGATCGTAGTCGGTGCCTTCGACCGCGTAGCGGGTGGAGAGCTGGCCGGGCTTCTTGTAGTCGTTCTCAAGTGCCGTGGCGAAGCCCGATGCGATGTTCTCGAGCGGGATGCGGCCTTCCGGACGCTTCGGGCCGGCCATGGCCGGAACGACGTCGCCGAGGTCGAGTTCGAGCGTGTCGGTGAAGACGAGGTCGGCGCCGTCGCCGTCACGCCACATGCCCTGGGCCTTCGAATAGGCTTCGACGAGTGCGATGCGCTGCTCTTCGCGGCCGGACATGGTGAGGTAGTTGACGGTTTCGCTGTCGACCGGGAAGAAGCCGCAGGTCGCGCCGTATTCCGGGCCCATATTGCCGATCGTCGCGCGGTCGGCGAGCGTCATGTTGTCGAGGCCGGGGCCGAAGAATTCGACGAACTTGGAGACCACGCCCTTCTTGCGCAGCATCTGCACGACCATCAGCACGAGGTCGGTCGCGGTGACGCCTTCCTTGAGCTTGCCGGTCAGCTTGAAGCCGATGACCTCGGGCAGCAGCATGGAGACCGGCTGGCCGAGCATGGCGGCTTCGGCTTCGATGCCGCCCACGCCCCAGCCCAGGACGCCGAGACCGTTGATCATGGTCGTGTGGCTGTCGGTGCCCACGCAGGTATCCGGGTAGGCGATGGTCTCGCCGTCTTCTTCCTTGGTCCAGACCGTCTGGCCCAGATATTCCAGATTGACCTGGTGACAGATACCCGTGCCCGGAGGAACGACGCGGAAGTTCTTGAAGGCCTGCTGACCCCACTTGAGGAAGCGGTAGCGCTCGCCGTTGCGCTCGTATTCGAGCTCGACGTTGCGGGCAAAGGCGGTCGGCGTGCCGAATTCGTCGACGATGACGGAGTGGTCGATGACGAGGTCGACGGGAACGAGCGGGTTGATCTTTTCCGGATCACCGCCGAGCGAAACCATCGCGTCGCGCATGGCGGCAAGGTCGACGACGGCGGGAACGCCGGTGAAGTCCTGCATCAGAACGCGCGCCGGGCGATAGGCGATCTCGTTTTCGACGGTGCCCTTGTTCTTGAGCCATTCGACGACGGAGAGGATCTGCTCCTTGGTGACCGAGCGGCCGTCCTCGAAGCGCAGCAGGTTTTCCAAGAGCACCTTCATGGAGTAGGGCAGCTTGGAGATGCCGGCGAGGCCGTTCGCTTCAGCCTTGGGCAGGCTGTAATATACGTAGTCTTTGCCGTTGACCGTGAGGACCGAACGACAATTGAAACTGTCTAGGGATTTGGACACTTGATACCCCGTCTCGTCTGGCGCCAGAAATCTGACGTACGAACGCCCGTGCGCGTTGAGCGCGAATGGGATGCGGGTGCGGTCATTTCCGCTGTCCGTACGCGGAAATCATTCCCGTGTTCGGCGCTTGGATGATATTCACGCCGACCGCTGGCGTGTTGCGGGCGTTATAGATAATTTCTAAGGAACGATCCAGAGCGCCGAACGGTAAAACGGCACAATTTTTTGCATTGCGACCCGGGTCGTAAAGGGAAAGTGAAGCACCATGCGGCTCGTCGCCGAAGGATTGAGCGCCAGGCGCGGCGAAGACCTGATTTTCCGGGATATTTCCTTCGAGATCGCCGGCGGCGAAGCGCTTGTCGTCACGGGTGCGAACGGCTCGGGCAAGTCGACGCTCCTGCGCGTGCTGGCCGGATTGCTGGCCGCCGAGGCCGGCACGGCGCGGCTTCTTGCTGCAGCGCAACCGGTGGAGCGTCTTGCCGAGGCCGCCCATTATCTCGGCCACCGCAACGCCATGAAGCGCGAACTGACCGTCGACGAGAACCTCACCTTCTGGAAAGCCTTCCTCGGGGATTTCGCCGGCGGCGCGGGCCTGTCCGTCGATGAGGCGGCCGACAGGGTGGGACTTGGCGGCATCGTGCATCTGCCCTTCGGCACGCTCTCCGCCGGCCAGCAGCGCCGCATGGCGATGGCCAAGCTGCTCGTCGCCTGGCGCCCGGTCTGGATCCTCGACGAGCCGACGGCTGCGCTGGACGTGGCGGCCGAAAGCATGTTCGCCGGGCTGGTGACGGCCCATCTGTCGCGCGGCGGCATCGCGATCGCCGCAACGCACCAGCCGCTCGGGCTCGACGGGGTGAGGGAACTGCGGATGACGGGGTTTACGGGCGTGGCGGAGACGGTGTGGTGATGACGCCTGCATATGCCACTATCCCCCCTCATCCGCCTGCCGGCCCCTTCTCCCCGGTGGGGAGAAGGGGAAAATCGCAAACGTTTCCTGTTTCCTTCTCCCCACCGGGGAGAAGGTGGCCCGAAGGGTCGGATGAGGGAGGCGAACAGGCGCCACCGCTGCTGTTCACCAAGGTTCCCGCATGATCGCCCTCCTCGCCCGCGACCTCAAACTCTCCATGCGTGCCGGCGGCGGGGCGCTGATCGGCGTGCTGTTCTTCATGACGGTCGTTGCCGTCATTCCCTTCGGCGTGGGGCCGGACCTCAACCTTCTCGCGCGCATCGGACCCGCCATTCTCTGGATCGGCGCGCTGCTCGCCTCGCTGCTCGGGCTCGACCGGCTGTTCCAGGCGGAGCGCGAGGACGGTTCGCTCGATCTTCTGTTGATGCAGGAGACGCCGCTGGTGCTCACCGTCTTCATCAAGTGCCTGGCGCACTGGCTGGCGACCGGCCTGCCGCTCGTCATCGCCTCGCCGCTGCTCGGCCTCTTCATGAACATGGACGAGGTGGCGATCGGTGCGACGACGCTGACGCTTCTGGTCGGCACGCCGGCGATCACCTTCATCGGTGCGGCCGGGGCCGGCATCGCCGTTGCCTTGCCGCGCGGCGGGCTGCTCGTCTCGATCCTGGTGCTGCCGCTCGCCATTCCCGTGCTGATCTTCGGCGTCTCCGCCGTCTATGCGGCGATCCAGGATCCCGCCCCCTTCCTGCCGCCCTTCCTCATCCTCGTGGCGCTCAACCTGTTCTTCGCGGTGATCGGCCCCGTGGCGGCGGCCGCCGCGCTTCGCCTGTCCAGCGATTGACGGGCCGATTGACAGGCCGAATTGACAGGAATGTGATTGCGGCAGATCAATTGAAGAGACGGGGCTGACGCGTTAAAGAACCATCATGAGCGAACCGAGCCTTGCCATCCGAAAATTCAGCGACCTTGCCAACCCGACGCGGTTCCTGGCGCTGGTCGCCATCGTCTGGCCGTGGCTTGCCGCGCTGACGGTCTGTCTGTTCGCCGTCGGGCTCTACCTCTCCTTCGCATCGGTGGATGATTATCAGCAGGGCCAGACCGTGCGCATCATGTATGTGCATGTGCCGGCCGCCTGGCTGTCGATGATGTGCTACACGGTCATGGCGCTGTCGGCGCTCGGCACGCTGGTCTGGCGCCACCCGCTGGCCGATGTCTTGGCCAAGGCCGCAGCCCCGCTCGGCGCCGGCTTCACCCTCGTCGCGCTGATTACCGGCTCGCTGTGGGGCAAGCCGATGTGGGGCACATGGTGGGTGTGGGATGCGCGGCTCACCTCGGTCTTCGTGCTGTTCCTGATGTATCTCGGCCTCATCGCGCTCAACCGCGCCATGGACGACCCGACGCGCGCCGCCAAGGCCAGCGCCATCCTCATTCTGGTCGGCTTCGTCAACATCCCGATCATCAAGTTCTCGGTCGAATGGTGGAACACGCTGCACCAGCCGGCCAGCGTGATGCGCATGGATGGCCCGACCATCGACCCGGCCTTCCTGTGGCCGCTGCTGATCATGGCCGTCGCCTTCACCATGCTGTTCTTCACGCTGCATATCCTTGCCATGCGCAACGAGATCCTGCGCCGCCGCATCGCCGTGCTGCGCCGCCATGCCGCCCGTTCCGCCGGAGAGGCCGCATGAGCCACGCCTTCTACGTCACGGCGTCCTATATCGCCGCCTTCGCCGTTGTCTTCGGCCTCGTGCTGTGGGTCTGGCTCGACCATCGCGCGCGCCACCGCGAGCTTGCGCGTCTTGAAGCCGCCGGCATCCGCCGCCGCTCCGCGCGCCAGGAGAATGCGGGATGAGCGAGACCGAAGGCAATGCGGGAGCCGGCGGCAAGCGCATGCGCGTCATCCTGGCCGCCCTGCCGCTCGCCATCTTCGTCGGCCTCGCGCTGATCTTCTGGACGCAGCTCACCTCCGGCCGCAGCACATCCGAAATCCCGTCGGCGCTCATCGGCACCAAGGCGCCCTACCGTGATCTGGAGCCGCTGGCCGGCGCCATCAGGAACGGCGCGCCGGTGCCGGCGCTCACCACCGAAACCGGCAAGGGCAAGCTGACGCTGGTGAATTTCTGGGCCTCCTGGTGCGTGCCCTGCCGGCAGGAACACCCGATCATTCTCGCCCTCTCGCAGGACCCTCGGCTCAACGTCGTCGGCGTCAATTACAAGGATCGCGCGGAGGGTGCGCTCGGCTTCCTCGGCGAGCTCGGCAATCCCTTCTCGGCCATCGGCCTCGATCCCGTCGGCAAGATGGCGATCGACTGGGGCGTCTACGGCATCCCGGAAAGCTATCTCGTCGGCCCTGACGGCACGATCCTCTACAAGCGGGTCGGCCCGTTCGACGACAGGAGCCTGAAGGAAGGGCTGTTCCCGGCCATCGAGAAGGCACTGGGCACGCCCGCGCAGGCCGGCTGACGGCCGGTCCTCACCTCACGATGTCCTGCAATGGCCGACGCGAAGGCCTCAGTCGTCCTCGCCGTGGCCGACGATCATCATGGCCTCGAAGGCCATGCGCTCGACCTTGCGCATGCGCTCGGATTCCGATTTCAGCTGGCCGCAGGCGGCGAGGATGTCGCGGCCGCGCGGCGTGCGGATCGGCGAGGCATAGCCGGCCTGGTTGATGAAATCGGCAAAGCGCTCGATCTGCTCCCAGTCCGAACACTGGTAATTCGTGCCCGGCCAGGGATTGAACGGAATGAGGTTGATCTTGGCCGGAATGCCCTTCAAGAGCTGGATGAGCAGCTTGGCGTCTTCCAGGCTGTCGTTCACGTCCTTCAGCATCACATATTCGAAGGTGATGCGGCGGGCGTTCGACAGGCTCGGATAGGCGCGGCAGGCGTCGAGCAGTTCCTTCAGCGGATATTTCTTGTTGATCGGCACCAGCATGTCGCGCAGCTCGTCGCGCACGGCATGCAGCGAGATTGCCAGCATGACGCCGATTTCCGAGCCGGTGCGGTAGATTTCCGGCACGATGCCCGATGTCGACAGCGTGACGCGGCGCTTGGAGAGCGACAGGCCGTCGCCATCGGTTGCAATCAAAAGGGCGGTCTTGACGTTCTCGAAATTGTAGAGCGGCTCGCCCATGCCCATCATGACGATGTTGGAGACCTTGCGGCCTTCGGCGGGCACGATCGCGCCGGCCGGCGTGTCGCGGTCCGGGAAGTCGCCCAGCCGGTCGCGCGCCAGCAGGAGCTGGGAGAGGATTTCCTCCGCCGTCAGGTTGCGCACCAGCTTCTGCGTGCCGGTGTGACAGAAGGAGCAGGTGAGCGTGCAGCCGACCTGGCTGGAAATGCACAGCGTGCCGCGGCCTTCCTCGGGAATGTAGACGGTCTCGATCTCCACCGGGCGGCCGGCGCCGCGCGCGGGAAAGCGCAGCAGCCACTTGCGCGTGCCGTCGCTGGAGATCTGCTCGTCGACGATTTCCGGGCGTGCGATGGTGAAATGCGTCTTCAGCATTTCGCGCATGTCCTTGGAGACATTGGTCATGTCGTCGAAATCGGAGACGCCGCGCACATAGAGCCAGTGCCAGAGCTGGCTGACGCGCATCTTCACCTGGCGCTCGTTGACACCCTTTTCGACCAGCGCGCGGCCCATGTCCTCGCGGGAAAGACCGATCAGCGTCGGCTTTTCGGCGGCCGGGACGTTGCGGACGACGGGTGCCTTCACCGGCTCGGCCGTATTGAGAAAATCCATGCTTGCCATCGGGTCATTCCCCAGGAACAGGCTGCCCCGGCGCAGGCTTTTGCGCCACAAGCGGTCCATGCTCGACAGAAGTTACGACGGGCCAAACAGCGCGTGGTGATGCGGTTTGCGGCCCAGTTGCGCGCCCTTTAGCACTGTTCCGGCGGAAAGTCACCAGTCTTGCCCGTGCACACCTCGCGGAAGCAGGCGCGCAGCCAGCGGTGCGCCGGGTCGGCATCCATGCGCGGATGCCACAGCATGGAAACCGTGAAGTCCGGCAGGTCCACCGGCAGCGCGAAACTCGCGACGCCCTCGCGGAAGGCAGCCGTCGCACGGTCGGAGACCTGCGCGATGAGGTCGGAGCTGCGGGCAAGCGCCACGGCCTCGGAAAAGCTCGCGACGGTCACGGCGATGCGGCGCTTCAAGCCCATCCGTTCCAGCGCCTCGTCGACGGGCCCGCGCTCGCGGCGTCCGCGCGAGACGAGGATATGGCCGCCCCCGGCATAGCGCGCCGCGTCCAGCGGGCCGTCGAGCAGCGGATGGCCCGCGCGCACGATGCCGATGAAGCGGTCGCGAAACAGCGCCTGCGCGCGCACCTCCGGCCCCGTCGTGTCGCCGATCACGCCGGTTTCGAGATCCACCGTGCCGTCGCGCAGTGGCGTGCTTTCCTTGTCGGGTTTCGCCACGAAGCGCAGCACGACGCGCGGCGCCTCGCTGGCGATGCGGGCGACGAGTGCGGGGCCGAACGTCTCCACGAAGCCCTCGCGGTTGCGCAGCGTGAAGGTGCGCTCCAGCGTTTTGAGATCGAGGCTGCGCGCCGGGCGCAGCAGCGCTTCGGCGTCCTCCACCACTTGGCCCACCAGCCCGCGCAGTTCCAGCGCACGCGGTGTCGGCACCAGTCCGCGCCCGGCGCGCACCAGCAGCGGGTCGCCGGTGACGTCGCGCAGCCGCGCCAGCGCCCGGCTCATGGCGGAGGGGCTGAGCCTCAGCCGTTGGGCGGCCCGCGCGACATTGCCTTCGGCAAGCAGCACGTCGAGCGTCACGAGGAGGTTGAGGTCGGGTCTGGCCATGCGGGCCATCCTAGCACGGCTGCGAGACGATGACATGGCGTCAGGCGCATGAATGAAGTGCAAAGGATGCGCCTTCCGCCATATTTCGCACAGTCTTATCTCTCTGCGCAAACAGAGGATCAGACCATGGACCATATGCACGTCATCGCAACGGATCGATCGGGCCGGATGGGCGCGCTGGCGGGCCTGTCGCTCGCCATTCTGCTCTCGTCGCTCGGCACCAGTATCGCCAATGTCGCCCTGCCGACGCTTGGCCACGTCTTTTCCGCCAGCTTCCAGCAGGTCCAGTGGGTCGTGCTGGCTTATCTGCTCGCCAGCACCGTGCTGATCGCGGGGATCGGGCGTCTCGGCGACCTCTTCGGCCGGCGTCTCCTGCTGCTCGGCGGGCTTGCGCTCTTTTCCGTCGCCTCGCTGCTGGCGGCCGCCGCACCGTCGCTCGCGGTGCTGATCGTCGCCCGCGCGTTCCAGGGGGCCGGGGCTGCCGCGATGATGGCGCTCGCCATGGCCTTTGTCAGCGAAACGGTGCCGCAGGAGCGTATCGGCAGCGTCATGGGGCTGTTCGGCACGACATCCGCCGTCGGCACGGCGCTCGGTCCGTCGCTCGGCGGCCTGCTGATCGCGACCTTCGGCTGGCCGTCGATCTTCCTCGTCGCGGTCCCCTTCGGCATCCTGGCCTTCGCGCTTGTGTGGCGCTTCGTGCCCGCCGGGCAGGTGGCGAAAGGTGCGGGCCGCTTCGATCTGGCCGGCGCCGCGCTGCTCGCCGCAGCACTCGGCGCCTATGCGCTGGCCATGACGGTGGGTGCGGGCGGTATCGACGCCTGGAATGTGGGCCTGCTCGCCACGGCAGCGGTGGCGGCGGCGCTCTTCGTCATCCGGCAGCGCGGGGCGGCTTTCCCGCTCATCCGCCCCGCGGCGTTTCGCCGCCCGGGCTTTGCGGCCAGCCTCGTTGCCAGCATGCAGGTGGCGACGGTCATCATGGTCACGCTGGTCGTCGGGCCCTTCTACCTGTCGCGCACGCTCGGCCTCGGCCCCGCCCATGTCGGCTTCGTCCTGGCGACCGGCCCTGTGGTCTCCGTGCTGACCGGGGTCGTGGCGGGGCGCATGGTCGATCGCTTCGGTGCCGTCAGGATGACGCTTGCCGGGCTTGCCGCCATGGCGGCCGGTGCGGGCGCACTGCCCGTGCTTTCCGAACTCTTGGGCCTTGCCGGCTATATCGCGGCCATCGTCGTGCTGACGCCCAGCTACCAGCTTTTCCAGGCGGCGAACAATGCGGCCGTCATGTCCGGCGTGCCCGAGGGCGAACGCGGCGTCACGTCAGCGCTCCTGAACCTGTCGCGCAATCTCGGCCTGATCACCGGGGCATCGCTGATGGGCGCGATCTTCACGCTGGCGGTCGGAACCAAGGATGTGGCCAATGCCGGCGGTGCCGCCGTCGCGACCGGCCTTCATGCCACCTTCGGCGTGGCGGCGGCGCTTCTCTTGGCTGCGCTCGCGCTGATGGCTTTCCGTTTCGCGTCCAACCGGTCCGGCACCGCCTGAAACGACAAAGGCCGGCGTGACGCCGGCCTTTGCGTGGATTGGACGAGCGCGCTCAGCGGCAGGTTTCGATCTGCTTCAGCGCCGCCGAAATGCCCGAGAGCGAATAGGAATAGTTGGTGCCGGTGCCGCGGCGCGAGGTCGCCTGCACCTTCATGTCGCGGCCGCTGCGCATGGCGTTGACGAGGGCCGGTTCTTCGGCGGCGTTCTCCACCCAGGCAGAGTTGCCCTTGACGAACATCACGAAGTTGCGGCCGTCGATGTTGACGTTGACCTTGGAGCCTTCCTTCAGCGGATAGCCCATCATGGCCTGCGGCTCGTAGGAGATGTTCTGGCCCGGGCGCTGCGAGACGAGGAAGAAGATGTCGCCGTGGTCGACGCCGGCCGGGTTCTTCTCCTTGGGAACGGAAAGGACGTAGCACACCTTGCCGCCATTGGCCTGGTAGGAATAGGCACCCCAGGCATTGAACTGCTGAATGCGCGTCGGCGACTGCGCCGAGGCAACGCCTGCGGTCGCGAGAACGAGGGCGAGTGCGGTTGCGAGCTTTCTTACAAACATGTTTTCCTGCCGGTTGTCTTGCCAGTGGTTGCGGCCGAAGGCGATGCCTGTCCTGCCGGTGTCGGCCATGCATGGTGACGATTTGATTTATTTTGACTTAATTCAGGTTACCAAACCGTCAACATGCACGCATTTTACGAAGGCCATCCGCGCCGCACCGGGACGTGATTGCGTCGAACCGCGCCGCTGCCTTCTGGAAGAAAGGCGGGCGTCCCCAGTCCCAATTTGGTGAGATAGAACCCGTCGAACCCTTAAAGGCACAAGGAATAGGGCAAGAATTTGTCCCCGATCGCGGCAGCCCTGCGGCAGGCGGCCTATCGCGTCGGTTGCAGGTCCGGTTCGTCCGCAAGCGCCTTGTCGGCGGCGACATAGTGATCGTCGCGCACATGGCCGCGGACGGCGGCAAACGCGGCCGTCAGGACGGCGATGTCATCGGTGAAACCCACCACCGCCAGGAAGTCGGGAACGACGTCGATGGGCATCACAAAATAGGCGAGAGCGCCGAGCAGCGTGCCGCGGACGCGCAGCGGCGTGCGGGGATCGAGCGCGCAATAATAGGAGGCGATGAGGTCGCGCGAAAACGGGATCTGCCGCACGGCGCGCTTGAGAACCGGCCAGAACCGCTTCTTCACGCGGTCGCGCTGACGCTCCTGTTCGGCTTCGTCTCCCGGCAGAAGAATCTCGCCGATCTTCACATCATCCATGCACGGCCTCCTTCAGGTGGCGATGCCGGTTTCGCCCGGCGTTCCTCATATGGGAATGCAGTCACGTCGCTTCAACTCTTCGTGCGCAGGGCCGCCGCGCCGTCCATCGCCGCCGCCAGCTTGAAGTCGAGCGCGGTCAGGCCGCCCGCATCGTGGTTGGTCAGCCGCACGTCGACGCGGTTGTAGACGTTGAACCATTCGGGGTGATGGTTGAACTTCTCCGCGGCGAGCGCGCCCTCGGTCATGAAGCCGAAGGCCTCGCGGAAGGATTTGAACCGGAAGGTCTTTTCGATGGCGATGCCGTCTTTGGAGCGGGACCAGCCGTCCACGGTGGCGAGCGCCTCGGTGATGGCGGCTTCGTCGAGCTTTTCCTGTTTCATCGGCCCTTCCTCTCTGTCGCGCCATGGAGAACGGCGCCGCAAGGCGCCGTGTTCCGTGGCATGGGCGTCGGCGTCAGACGAAGAACTGCCCGCCATTGGCCGAGATGGTCGAGCCGGTGATGAAGCCGGCATCGTCGGAAGCGAGGAAGACGACGACGCGGGCGATCTCCTCGGGTTCGCCAAGGCGCCCGACGGGGATCAGCGGAATGATCCGCTCGTTCAGCACCTTCTCGGGAATGGCGCGCACCATCTCGGTGCCGATATAGCCGGGGCAGATGGCGTTGACGGTGATGCCCTTGGCGGCTCCCTCCTGCGCCAGCGCCTTGGTGAAGCCGAGATCGCCGGCCTTGGCGGCCGAATAGTTCGCCTGGCCCATCTGGCCCTTCTGGCCGTTGATCGAGGAAATGTTGATGACGCGGCCGAAATTGCGGTCGCGCATGCCCGACCAGATCGGATGCGTCATGTTGAAGAGGCCGGTGAGGTTGGTGCCGATCACCGCACCCCATTGCTCCGGGGTCATCTTGTGAAACATCGCGTCGCGCGTGATGCCGGCATTGTTGACGAGAACGTCGACCGGGCCGAGATCCGCCTCCACCCTGCCGATGCCCTCCACACAGGCCTCGTAGCTAGAGACGTCCCACTTGTAGACCGCAATCCCGGTCTCGGCCTTGAAAGCTTCGGCAGCCTCGTCATTGCCGGCATAGTTGGCAGCCACCCTGTATCCGGCTGCCTTCAGCGCCACCGAAATGGCTGCGCCGATGCCCCGCGATCCGCCCGTTACCAGTGCTACCCTGCTCATTTGGCTCACTCCCCTTGTGTTTTTTTCAGTGAGACCCGACGCCCCGCTGGCGGCGGGTCATGGCAAAGCAGCGTGCAAGTCGGCGCTTACAGGCGCTCGACGCACATCGCCACGCCCATGCCGCCGCCGATGCAGAGCGTGGCAAGGCCCTTGGACGCGCCGCGGCGCTTCATTTCGAAGAGCAGCGTGTTGAGGATGCGGGCGCCCGATGCGCCGATCGGGTGGCCGATGGCGATGGCGCCGCCGTTGACGTTGACGATCGAAGGATCCCAGCCGAGGTCCTTGTTGACCGCGCAGGCCTGCGCTGCGAAGGCTTCGTTGGCCTCCACGAGGTCGATGTCGCCGATCGACCAGCCCGCGCGCTCCAGGGCCTTGCGCGAGGCCGGGATGGGGCCGGTGCCCATGATCTTCGGGTCGACGCCGGCCGTCGCCCAGGACACGATGCGGGCAAGCGGCTCGATGCCGCGGCGCGCGGCTTCCGCCTCGCTCATCAGGAGTGTGGCGGCCGCGCCGTCATTGAGGCCGGAGGCGTTGCCGGCGGTCACCGTGCCTTCCTTGTCGAAGGCCGGACGCAGCTTCGCCATGGAATCGAGCGTGGCGCCATGGCGGATATATTCGTCGGCATCGACGGTCACGTCGCCCTTGCGGCCCTTGACGATGAAAGGAACGATCTCGTCCTTGAAGCGGCCTGCCGTCTGGGCGGCCTCGGCCTTGTTCTGCGAGGCGACCGCGAAGGCATCCTGCTCGTCGCGCGACAGCTGCCACTGCCGGGCGATATTCTCCGCGGTGATGCCCATGTGGTAGCCGTAGAAGGCGTCGGTCAGGCCGTCCTTGATCATCGTGTCGATCATCTTGAAGTCGCCCATCTTCACGCCGCCGCGCAGATGCGCGCAATGCGGCGCCATGGACATGGATTCCATGCCGCCGGCCACGATGATGTCGGCGTCGCCGGTTGCGATCTGCTGCATGCCGAGCGCGACGGCGCGCAGGCCCGAACCGCAGAGCTGGTTCAGGCCCCAGGCGGTCGCCTCCTGCGGAATGCCGGCCTTCATGGCGGCCTGGCGGGCCGGGTTCTGGCCTTCGCCGGCCGGCAGGACCTGGCCGAGAATCACTTCGTTCACCTCGCCGGCCTCCACGCCCGCGCGCTCCAGCACCGCCGAGATCGCCGCGGCCCCGAGTTCGTGGGCGGGCGTGTTGGCGAAGGCGCCGTTGAAGGCGCCGACGGCTGTACGGGCGGCACTGGCGATGACGATGGACGAGGTGCTCATGGTATGTTCTTCCTCAGTTCTGCGGCCGGGCTTGCGGCCTTGGAACCAGGCTCCAGCGTGCAGACGACGCAGGCCCGGCGGTTCTCCCGACGTCAAAACTGGCAAAGCGGAGGGGGAGAGTCAAACCCGATATCCGGCCTCGCTAAAATTTCATCGGCGCGCCATGCAGCATGAAAATTCATGTTGCGCAGCATTCCTCGCCGCATCGCACAATTCGATTGTCAGGCGGGGTGTTTTTGCCGATACTCGAAACGACCAAAAAGAAAATGGGAAGACGGGTATGAGGAGACCCTAATGGCCAGAAACGACGGTCAGATCGTCATCAAGAAATATGCAAACCGCCGGCTCTACAACACGGGCACGAGCACCTATGTGACGCTCGACGATCTCGCGGTCATGGTGAAGAAGGGCGAGGACTTCACCGTGCAGGACGCCAAATCGGGTGACGACATCACCCATTCGGTGCTGACGCAGATCATTTTCGAGCAGGAATCGAAGACGGGCAATACGCTCCTGCCGATCTCCTTCCTTCGTCAGCTGATCTCCTACTACGGCGACCAGATGCAGATGGTCGTGCCGAGCTATCTCGAACATTCCATGCAGGCCTTCACGGACCAGCAGGTGCAGATGCGCGAGCAGATCAACAAGACCTTCGGCGACACCCCGCTCGGCAAGAATCTTCAGGTGCCCATGGCGCTCGTCGAGGAGACGGTGCGGCGCAACACCGAGATGTTCCAGCAGGCGATGAAGATGTTCTCGCCCTTTGCCAATGCCGCTCCGCCCAAGGAAACGCGCAAGGCCGAGGCCAAGGACATCGACGAGCTGAAGGAGCAGCTGCGCGCGCTCCAGACGAAGCTCGACAATCTCGGCTGACGCCGGGAGAATGGCGCGGGTCTGACCCGCGCCGTCAAAGCCCGATCGAGAGATCGCGGCTCGCCGTGCGGATCGAGACCGCGAAACCGGCGACGACATCGATGAAGATGATGGTCATCAGGATGAAGAAGATCTGCGTCGCCGCGCCCTGCACCAGCAGGAACTCGACGAGCGCGACGACGAACAGCACCATCGACAGCATGTGATCGAGCAATGCGCGCGAACCCGGCCGCGTGGCTTTCAGGATTTCCACGAACAGCAGCGCCAGTGCGATGAGGATGATGAGGTCGCCGAAGGCGAGCGTCCACGTCGCGCCCGAGAGCATGTTGACGGAGAGGACCTCGCTGTCGAGCACGGCAATGCCGCCGGTGCCGAACAGGCCGGTCATGGCGAGATTGTAGAGCGCGAAGGGCAGGATCAGCAGCGGTATGGCCAGCAACATCGGCAAACTCCCGGTGGCCGCGCGTCATGGCGGCGTCCGGGCCCTCTTAGCCGAAGATCGCCCGCAAGGAAACGGCGGCGTGCCGGAATGGGGCGGATCGGCCAAAAATGCCGGCAAAAGAAAAGGGCCGGTCGCCCGGCCCCTGATCTCAGCTGACGCTGGAAACGCGGATTACGCGCTTTCCTTCGGCGTCAGAACCTGGCGACCGCGGTACATGCCGGTCTTCAGGTCGATGTGGTGCGGACGGCGCAGTTCGCCCGAATTCTTGTCTTCGACGTAGGTCGAGCCCTTCAGAGCGTCTGCGGAACGGCGCATACCGCGCTTGGACGGGCTCACTTTTCTTTTCGGTACAGCCATTTGACTAACTCCACTTATCAGGCAAACACATCCTCGCGCCACCGAATGGCTGACAAGAACATGTCGTTATCTCGGAAATTGGGCCGGCTTATACACAGCAAAACCCTGCTTGACCAGTCCCCGCGCGGTTTTTTTCGATTCCGTCGCCTAGGCCTCGTCCTCCGGCACGATCCACGGTTCGGCCAACGCGGCCGCCTGCCACTTCTGCCATGCCGGATGCGCCTTCACGCGGGCGATATAGGCGAGCACGGCGTCGTCCTCAGTGAGGCGGTAGGTTTCGAAGCGGTTGACCACCGGCGCGTACATCGCATCCGCTGCCGAGAAGGCGCCGAACAGGAAGGGGCCGCGGGAGCGCGCCAGCGCCTCCTTCCAGATCGTCTCGATGCGCGCGACGTCGTCCGTCACGCCGTCGGGAAGTGCTATGGCGCGCGGTTCGCGGCGAATGTTCATCGGGCAGGCATTGCGCAGCGCGCGGAAGCCGGACAGCATCTCCATCGAAATCGCGCGGGCCTCGGCGCGGGCGCCCGCATCCTTCGGCCAGATGCCTTTATCGGGAAACAGCTCTGCGACATATTCGATGATGGCGAGCGATTCCCACACGCGCACATCGCCGTGATGCAGCACCGGCACGCGCCCCGTCGGCGAGATCGCCTTGAACTTCGGATTGCCCGCCGGAAAATCGAAGGGGATCACCTCATCGGTGAACGGCACGCCGGCCGCTTCCATGGCGATCCATGGCCGCAGCGACCAGGATGAATAGTTCTTGTTGCCGATATAGAGGATGAGGTCGGACATGGCATGGGCTCCGTGTGAGAGGCCGCATGGTTACGCGCTCACGGGCGCCCGCGCCAATGAAAAGCCGTGACGTCAGTCATAAAGGCATTTGATGTAATCGCCCGAGCGGCCCGCCCGCCGGTCGATCAGCCGCGCCAGGCTCTGGAGGCCCGGGCCGGGTTTGCCGGCATTGCGGGTATAGGGATTGGGCAGCGAGACCGCCAGCAATGCCGCCTGGCGGCGCGAAAGCTTGGCGGCGGAAACGTTGAAATGATACTGTGCCGCCGCCTCGATGCCGTAGATGCCCGGCCCCCATTCGGCGACGTTGAGGTAGATTTCCATCAGGCGGCGCTTGCTCCAGACGAAGTCGGCGACCACGGCGAGCGGCACCTCCATCGCCTTGCGCACGAAGGAGCGGCCGTTCCACAGGAAGAGGTTCTTGGCGGTCTGCATGGGGATGGTGCTGGCCCCGCGCGTCTGCTCGCCGGCCAGCGCCTCGTTGACGACCTCGCGCATGGCGCCCCAGTCGACGCCGGCATGACGGCAGTACTGCCCGTCCTCCGACATCATCACGGCGCGCACCACATTGGGCGAGATGTCCTCGAAATCCACCCATTGCCGGTCGTAGCCGCGCAGCAGCACGACATCGCGCAGCATGAGGGTGGAGATCGGGCGGACGAACTCCGCAGTATAGAGCACGATCAGCACATAGGGCAGCGCGACGAACGCCAGGAGCGCCAGACAGAGGCGACGCCAGTTCTTGCGCAGGCGGGTCATCCAGCCATCCCTGGCATCGGGCTCAGCCTTTCCTTCGATCGTGTCTTCCCGCGTCTCAGGTACGATGTCCAAGTGCCGGCGCCCGTCCTTCCAGTGTTGCGACTTCATACCGTTCCGGCGCGCCAAAAACCAGCACTGTGCCGCGATTCTTTGTCGCCATCCCGTCCTTCCCGTTGCTTCGGCCGGGGGGCCATGCCAAAGAGCGGCCATGAGCGAGCGTCATCAGGAATTTCTGTCCC
This sequence comes from Shinella sp. AETb1-6, assembly GCF_009826875.1. Taxonomy (NCBI): domain Bacteria; kingdom Pseudomonadati; phylum Pseudomonadota; class Alphaproteobacteria; order Hyphomicrobiales; family Rhizobiaceae; genus Shinella; species Shinella sp. AETb1-6. Next base: position 253,730 of record NZ_WUMM01000008.1, read on the forward strand.
TCTTGAAGAGCAACGGCGAGGCGGTGGAGACCGTTCTGGCCACGCTGCTCTCTGCGGATGTGCAGCCGGGCGAGATCGCACGCCCGGCGCGGCTTCTCGCCGCCATGCGCCACGGCGTGCTGAACGGCGGCAAGCGCCTGCGCCCGTTCCTCGTCATCGAGGCGGCCGCGCTGTTCGATGGGGTGGAGCGCGAAACGGCGGTGCGCGTCGGTGCCGCTCTGGAGTGCATCCACTGCTATTCGCTGGTGCATGACGACCTGCCGGCCATGGACGACGACGACCTGCGCCGCGGCCAGCCGACCGTGCACATCGCCTTCGACGAGGCCGCGGCGATCCTTGCCGGCGACAGCCTTCTGACGCTCGCCTTCGATATCGTCGCTTCGCCCGAAACGCGGCTGCCCGACGCCACCAAAACGGCGCTCGTGCTGGCGCTTTCGCGCGCGGCGGGCATCGGCGGCATGGCCGGCGGCCAGGCGCTCGATCTCGATGCCGAGAAGACGGCGCCGGACGAGGCTGGTATCGTCACATTGCAGGCGATGAAAACGGGTGCGCTGCTGCGCTTTGCCTGCGAGGCCGGCGCGATCATCGCCGACGCGTCGCCTGCCGACCGCGCGACGCTGCGCCGCTACGGCGAAACCGTCGGCCTGGCGTTCCAGATCGCCGACGACCTGCTCGATCTCACCGCCGACGCCGCCACGCTGGGCAAGGCGACGGGCAAGGATGCGGAGCGCGGCAAGGCGACGCTGGTGGCGCGCCGCGGCCAGGCCTGGGCGGAAGACCGCCTCCAGGCGCTTGTGAAGGAGGCCGAGGCGCTTCTTGCGCCCTTCAGCCATCGGGCCGGAATCCTCGTCGAAACCGCCCACTTCATCGCCAATCGCAGGAACTGACGCCATGAGCAAATTCTGGTCGCCGATCGTCGCCACGCTCAAGCCCTATGTCGCGGGCGAACAGCCGCGCATTCAAGATCTCATCAAGCTCAACACCAATGAAAATCCCTACGGGCCGTCGCCCAAGGCCATCGCCGCCATGCAGGCGGTCGTCGCCGACAGCCTGAAGCTCTATCCCGATCCGTCGGCGCTGGCGCTGCGCCAGTCGATCGCCCGCTTTTATGGCGTGGCGGAGGACGAGGTCTTTGTCGGCAACGGTTCCGACGAGGTGCTGGCGCATGTCTTCGCCGCCCTGCTCAAGCACGAGAAGCCGCTGCTCTACCCCGATATCACCTACAGCTTCTACCCGACCTACTGCCGCCTGTTCGGCATCGAGGCGGTGGAGATCGCGCTGAAGGACGATTTCACCGTCGATCTCAAGGATTATGACCGTCCCTGCGGCGCCATCATCCTCGCCAACCCGAACGCGCCGACGGGCATCGGCCTGCCGCTTTCCGCCATTGAGGCGCTGGTCGCCGCCCATCCCGACCAGCCGGTGGTGATCGACGAAGCCTATATCGATTTCGGCGGCGAAAGCGCCATTCCGCTGACGAAGACATACGACAACCTGCTCGTGGTGCACACGCTGTCCAAGTCGCGCTCACTTGCCGGCCTGCGTGTCGGCTACGCCATCGGCCAGCGCCCGCTGATCGATGCGCTCGAGCGCGTCAAGGACAGCTTCAACTCCTATCCGCTCGACCGCATCGCCCAGGCCGGCGCGACCGCCGCTATCGACGATCGCGCATGGTTCGACGAGACGCGCGGCAAGGTCATCGAAAGCCGCGAGCGCGTCACCGGCGCGCTGCGCCAGCGCGGCTTCGAGGTTTTGCCCTCGCAGGCCAACTTTGTCTTCGCCCGCCATCCCGATCACAGCGGCGAGGCGCTCGCGAGCGGCCTGCGCGAGCGGGCGGTGCTCGTGCGCCACTTCGCCAAGCCCCGCATCTCGGATTTCCTGCGCATCACCATCGGTACGCCGGAAGAATGCGACCGCCTGATCGCGGCGCTTGAAGAGATCGTCTGAGGTTTCGCAAGCCCCCTCATCCGCCTGCCGGCACCTTCTCCCTGCCGGGGAGAAGGTGATGACGGCGCCCTCTCGTCCTCCCGATGCCGACGGGTCGAGCAACACGTCGCCCAACTTCCCCTTCTCCCCGGCGGGGAGAAGGTGGCCCGAAGGGCCGGATGAGGGGGACGCGTCACATCACGACCCGACAGGGACATGTGGTGCAATTCTCCGGCTGTCAGACGGCAAGCGGATCGCGTATCGTTGCCGGAAATCCATCCGGTGACCCCATGACCGACCTTACCCCCTATCTGCCGCAGCTCGCCGTCGCCTGGACGGCCTATCTTATCGGGACCGCCTCGCCGGGCCCGGCGATCCTCGCCATCATCTCGACATCGATCAGCCGCGGCCGGCAGGCGGGCGTGGCGCTCGCGCTTGGCGTCCTTACGGGCTCCTATGTCTGGGCGATCCTCACTGCCTCGGGCCTGTCCGCCCTCATCCGCACCTATGGCGAGGCGATCGTCATCCTGAAGATCGTCGGCGGCTGCTACCTGCTGTGGCTGGCCTGGAATGCCTATCGCGCCGCACGCAAGAGCGAGGAGACCTACCGCGCGCAGATCGCGGCCATGCCGGCGCTTTCGCTGCGGCGGCAATATCTCAAGGGTCTCGGCATCCACATCACAAACCCCAAGGCGATCTTCAACTGGATCATGCTGACGTCGCTCGGCATGCCGCCGGGCGCACCGGGCGGCGTCATGGCGACCTTCATCGCGGGCTGCATGGTGATGGGCGTCTGCGTCTTCCTCGGCTTCGCGCTGGTCTTCTCGCTCGCGCCGGTGCACCGCGCCTATCTGAAGTCGCGCCGCGCCATCGAAGGCGTCATGGCCGCCTTCTTCGCCTTTGCCGGCTTCAAGCTCCTGACGACGCGGCTCTGAGCCGCGCCGGAAGGCTCATTCCGCCGCCGCCTGGCCCTGGCCGTAGCGCTTCTCGATATAGTCGTTGACCAGCGCCTCGAAGTCGCCGGCGATGTTGGTGCCGCGCAGCGTCATCGCCTTCTTGCCGTCGATATAGACGGGCGCGATCGGCAGTTCGCCGGTGCCGGGCAGCGAGATGCCGATATCGGCATGCTTGCTCTCGCCCGGCCCGTTGACGATGCAGCCCATGACGGCGACCTTGAGGCCTTCGACGCCGGGATATTTCCCGCGCCACACCGGCATGTTCTTGCGGATGTCGTCCTGGATCTTCTGGGCGAGTTCCTGGAACACCGTGGAGGTGGTGCGGCCGCATCCCGGACAGGCGGCGACCACGGGAATGAACTGGCGGAAGCCCATGACCTGCAGCAGTTCCTGCGCCACCTGCACCTCGCGGGTGCGGTCTCCGCCGGGCTCCGGCGTCAGCGAGATACGGATCGTGTCGCCGATGCCCTGCTGCATGAGAATGCCGAGCGAGGCGGAGGAGGCGACGACGCCCTTGGTGCCCATGCCGGCTTCGGTCAGGCCGAGATGCAGCGCATGGTCGGAGCGCGACGAGAGCATGGCGTAGACGGCGATGAGGTCCTGAACGGCCGACACCTTGGCCGAGAGGATGATGCGGCTGCGTGGCAGGCCGATCTCCTCGGCCATCTCGGCCGAAAGCAGCGCCGACTGGCAGATCGCCTCGCGCATCACCTGCTGGGCGGTGAGCGGCGAGCCCCTGTCCTGGTTCTCGTCCATCAGCCGGGTCAGGAGCTCCTGGTCGAGCGAGCCCCAGTTGACGCCGATGCGCACCGGCTTGTCGTAGCGGATGGCGGTCTCGACGATGGCCGAGAACTGCTTGTCCTTCTTGTCCTTGAAGCCGACATTGCCGGGATTGATGCGGTATTTCGCCAGCGCCTCGGCGCAGGCCGGGTGATCGGCCAGCAGCTTGTGGCCGATATAGTGGAAGTCGCCGACCAGCGGCACGTCGAGGCCCAGGCGCTCCAGGCGCTCGCGGATCTTCGGCACGGCGGCGGCACTTTCGTCGCGGTCGACGGTGATGCGCACGATTTCCGAACCGGCGCGATGCAGGGCTGCGACCTGGGCCACCGTGCCATCGATATCGGCGGTATCGGTGTTGGTCATCGACTGGACGACGACAGGCGCGCCGCCGCCGACCAGCACGCCGCCGACATCGACACCGACGGACTGGCGCCGCGGCTTCGGTTCAAAGTCGAAGGAGAAGGACATTTTGGAGCCTCTTGCGCGAACGCGGCCGTGCGGGGCTTGCAGCGCGGCCTTTGCCCTCAGGTGGCGCAGGAAAAGGGGCTTGTCAACCGCAGGCCCCGGCAGGCGCGACGATTTGATCGCCGCAGGGGCACGCCAGAGGAGAGCGCACCATAAAAAACCCCGCCGTCTCCGGCGGGGTTTCGATGACCAGCCCTTCGGCTGCCGGGCTTACTCGCGGTTGCCGAGGAAGCGCAGCAGGAAGAGGAAGAGGTTGATGAAGTCGAGGTAGAGCGTCAGCGCGCCCATGATGGCCTTGCGGCCGGCCATGGCGGTGTCGTCTGCTTCGAAGTACATTTCCTTGATCTTCTGCGTGTCCCAGGCGGTCAGGCCGGCGAAGACGAGAACGCCGATCGCGGAGACGGCGAAGTCGAGCGCCGACGACTTGAGGAACAGGTTGACGAGCGAGGCAATGATCAGGCCGAACAGGCCCATGATCAGGAACGAGCCCATCGCGGAGAGATCACGCTTCGTCGTGTAGCCGAACAGCGACAGCGCGCCAAAGGCGGCGGCCGAGACGAAGAAGGTCTGCGCGATGCTGGCGCCCGTGTAGACCAGGAAGATCGACGAGAGCGACAGGCCCATCAGGCCCGCATAGATCCAGAACGTCGTCTGCGCCGCGCCGACGCTCATCGACTGGATGCGGAAGCTCAGGAAGAAGACGAGGGCGAGCGGGGCGAGCATCACGACCCACTTCAGCGGGCTCACATAGATGGCGTAGCCGAAGCTCGTGAGCTGGCCGCCGGCAAAGGCAGCCTGCGAAGCGAAGTAGGCGACGACACCCGTGATCGCGAGACCCAATGCCATCAGGTTGTAGACCCGAAGCATGTAGGCGCGCAGGCCCTCGTCGATGACGGCGCCGGCCTGAGCGCCGGTGTTCACCGTTCGAGTCTGGTAGTTACGGAGATCAGCCATGTTTTCCTCTATGTTCAAGCCCCATGGTCTATACGGTGTCGGGCGCCCGGTTATTCGCTTCGACGGTTCGAAACGCGTTTTCCGGGTCCGGGCAGCCGCTGCGGGGCTCCAGCTTGCCTGACGTAAATATGCGCATCAATTGTGTTGTGCACAAGACCTGCGACCCCAGGGAGAATAGCGGGGCGTGCGATTTAGAGCTCCCGCAGCACCGGCGCGGCCTTCTGTCCCAGAATGCGCCACGTCCCGGCCAGGCCGATACCGACCGTCATGATCAGCGCCGTCGCCACCGTCATCACGGCCACATCAGGCAGGAAGCTCGACGGCAGCTTCATGATGCGGGCCACCACGAACCAGGCCGATACGCCGCCGGCAAAGAGCGCAAACAGCGCCGTCGCCAGTCCCAACATCAGATATTCGTAGCTGAAGGCGCGGATCAGCGTGGCGCGGGTGGCGCCCAGCGTCTTCAGCACGACGGCATCGTGCACGCGCGCCCGGTTGCCGGCGGCCAGCGCGCCGGCCAGCACCAGGATGGAGGCGATCAGCGCCACGGCGGCGGCGGCGCGGATGGCGGTCGCCAGCTGGCCGACCAGCTCGTTCACCACATCGAGTGCATCCTTGACGCGCACGCTGGTCACGGTCGGATAGGCATTGGTGATGGCTCTCAGCGTCGTGGCTTCCTGCGCCGCCGTCGCGCCCGGATCGATCACGGTGGCGAGCCAGGCATGCGGCGCACCGGCGAAGGTGTTGGGCGAGAAGACCATCACGAAGTTGATCGACAGCGATTCCCACTCGACATTGCGGAAGTTGGCGATGCGCGCCGTGATGTTGCGGCCGAGCACGTTGACGGTCACGGTGTCACCGAGCTTCAGGCCCAGTTCGCGACCCTCGTCGGTCGAGAACGAGACGAGCGGTTCGCCCGTATAATCCTCCGGCCACCATTCGCCCGCGCTCAGGGTGGAATTCTCCGGCACGTTCTTCGCATAGGTGATGCCGCGGTCGCCGCGCAGCACCCATTGACCCTCCGGCGGCACCTCCACCTTGGCGACATCCACGCCGTTCAGCTCCATCACGCGGCCGCGCAGCATCGGCACCTCGATGATCTTGCCCTCGGGCATGTTGGCGGAGAGCACGTCGCGGAAGCCGTCGAGCTCGCTGCCCTGGATGTCGACGAAGAAGAAGTTCGGCGCGCGGTCCGGCAGGCTGCCGGTCAGTTCGCGGCGCAAATTGCCGTCGATCAGCGTCAGCGTCACCAGCAGCGCGAGCCCCAGGCCGAGTGACAGCACCACCGAGGACGTGAGCGCGCCCGGCCGATGGATGTTGCCGATGGCGAGCCTGAGCGAGGGCGAGTTCACCCGCGGGCTGCGTTTGGCGATTGCCGTGATCAGCATGGCGACGGCGCGCAGCACCACGAAGGCGAAGGCAATGGCGCCGAGGAACACCGAGGCGATATAGCGGTCATAGGCGGTGAAGATCGCCAGTCCCGCCAGCGCCGCGAGGAATGCGGCAGCACCCAGCACATAGGGCCAGCTCGGCAGGCGTGACGATTGGAATCCCTGCTCGCGGAACAGCGCGGTCGCCGGCACCTCGCGGGCATGGCCGAGCGGCATGATGGCGAAGGCGAGCGCCGTCAGAAGGCCGAACACGGCGGCCAGCAGCAGGGCGGACGGATAGAGCTGCGCCTCGGCCGGCACCGGCAGCACGCCCTCGAGGAACTGCATGGCAACGAGCGGCATCAGCGCGCCCGCGACGAGGCCGATGAGAATGCCGACGGCCGCAATCAGCGCGATCTGCGTGAGATAGACGAGCGCCACCAGCGAGGCCGGCGCACCCAGGCATTTGAAGGTGGCGATGACCGAGCGCTTGGAATCGAGATAGGCCCGCACCGCATTCGCCACGCCCACGCCGCCGACGATCAGCGCCGTGAGGCCGACCAGCGTCAGGAACTGCGAGAAGCGCGTGATGTTGGCGGTGAGCGAGGGGGCCGCGCTGTCGGCGGTGCGGATCGACCATCCCGCGGTCGGGAACGCCTTTGCCGAATCGTCCCGGATCGTCGCGATGGACGCATCGGGATTGGTCAGGCGGATGCGGTAGGCGTTTTCGACGAGGCTGCCGGTCTGGATCAGCCCGCTCGCCTGCAAGGCCTCTTGCGAAAGCATCAGGCGCGGGGCAAGCCCGAACCCTTCGGAAACGGCATCCGGCTCGCGCGCCATGGTCGCCGTCACCTTGATCTTCGCATTGCCGAGCAGGATCTCGTCGCCGACGGCGATGTTGAGCCGGTCGAGCAGCAGCGGCGCGACGATGGCGCCCCAGGCATCGCCCTGCCGGGCCATCAGGTCGGCGGAGGGCTGTTGCGGCACGGTTTCCAGCGCGCCGTAGAGCGGATAGGCGCCGTCGACGCCGCGCGCCTCCACCAGCGTCTGGTCGGACCCGTCGGGCAGGCGCGCCATGGAGCGCAGCCCGGTCGACAGCGACACGTCGCCGAGGCCCTGGAAATAGGCCATTTCCTCCGGCGTCGCCATGCGGTTGCGCAGCTCGAAACGCACGTCGCCGGCCAGTAGCGACTGCCCTTGCGAGGCGATCGCCTGCGTGATGGCGCTGGAAACGGAGTTGACGCCGGCAATGGCCGCCGTGCCGAGCGCGATGCAGGCGAGGAAGATGTAGAAGCCCTTCAGGCCGCCGCGCATCTCGCGCAGCGCCAGGCGAAGGGCAAGCGGAAACTGTTTGAGGACCGCACCGATCCTCATGCCGGCACCGCCTCGGAAACGGCTGCCGCGGGCGCGGCCCCCGAGACGATCTCGCCCGAGCGCATGGCGACCTGCCGGCTGCACCGGGCGGCAAGGGCGGGGTCGTGCGTCACCAGCACCAGCGTCATGCCGCGCTCGGCCTGCTTGGCAAACAGGAGGTCGGCGATCTGCCGGCCGGTTTCCGTGTCGAGATTGCCGGTCGGCTCGTCGGCGATCAGCAGCTTGGGCGAGGGTGCCAGCGCGCGGGCAATCGCCACGCGCTGCTGCTCGCCGCCCGAGAGCTGGCCGGGATAGTGCGACAGGCGCTCGCCCAGCCCGACGGCCGTCAGCTCGCGTCGCGCGATGTCGAAGGCGCCGGCCACATTGGCCAGTTCCAGCGGCACAGCGACATTCTCCAGCGCCGTCATGTTGGGAATGAGGTGAAAGGACTGGAACACGATGCCGATATTGCGGCCACGGAAATCGGCGACCTGGTCCTCGTTCATGCCGTGCAGCCCGGCGCCGTCGATGTGGATTTCGCCGCTGTCGAGCCGCTCCAGGCCGGCCAGAACCATCAGCAGCGTCGACTTGCCGGAACCCGAGGGTCCGACAATGCCGACCGATTCGCCTGCATCGATCGAAAGGTCGATCCCCCTGAGCACATGCACGGAGGCGGCCGCCTGGCCCAGGGTGAGATCGGCTTTTTTGAGATCGATGATGCTTTTGGCCAAGGAATTCTGCCCTATATGATTGTGAAGAACCGCAATGCCAGCAATCTAGGAACCTCGCCATGGCGTTTAAAGCGACGCTCGGATTTTTAACCGCCCTTGCGATCACAGCTTTGTTATCCGTCGGTGCCGCGCGCGCCGAGCCCGTCAAGCTCGTCGGTTTTGGTGACAGCCTGATGGCCGGCTACCAGCTTCCGGCGGGCGATGCCTTCCCCGTCAAGCTGGAAGCCGCCCTGCGCGCCAAGGGGCATGAGGTGGAGATCGCCAATGCCGGCGTTTCCGGCGATACGACCTCCGGCGGCCTTGCGCGCCTCGACTGGTCGATCCCCGACGGCACGCAGGGCGTGATCCTCGAACTCGGCGCCAACGATGCGCTGCGCGGCATTGCGCCCGAAGAGACCGAAAAGAACCTCGACACGATGATCACGCGGCTGAAGGAGCGCGGCATCGCCGTGTTGCTCGCCGGCATGCTCGCGCCGCCGAACATGGGCCCCGAATACGCCGAGCGTTTCAACGCCGTCTACGGCAAGCTTGCCGAGAAGCACGACGTGCCGCTCTATCCGTTCTTCCTCGAAGGCGTCGTCACCAAGGCCGATCTCCAGCTGGAGGACGGCATGCACCCCAACGCGAAAGGCGTGGATGCGATGGTGCAGGCGATGCTTCCGGCCGCCGAACGTTTCCTGACCTCCCTCAAGGCCGGGGAGTAATTCTCGCGGGTGCGAAATTAGGGTTGCGCGAAACGGCTTTGCGTGATTCGCTGACGTTACATTCCAGTAGGGAGAGGTCATCATGCCGAGACTTTTCGTCGCCCTCGAAGTGCCGCGCAACGCGGCGATGAGCCTCTCGCTTTTGAGAGGCGGCCTTCCCGGAGCCCGCTGGATCGATGTCGAGAACTTCCACATAACCCTTCGTTTCATCGGCGACATCGACGGCCGCACGGCCGACGAGGTGGTCGACCGGCTCGACCGCATCGAGCGGCCGGAATTCCAGCTGGCGCTGTCCGGCATCGGCTCCTTCGGGTCGAAGAAGCCCCATTCCGTCTTCGCCGGCGTCACCCAGGCGCCGGAAATGTATGCGCTGCAGGCGGAAATCGAGCGCATCTGCCAGCGGCTCGGCCTGCCGGCCGATCCGCGCAAGTTCACGCCGCATGTCACGCTGGCGCGCCTGCGCAACGCCCGCACCGAGGATGTCGCGCGCTACCTTACCGGCCGCGGCAACTTCCACACCGCCCCCTTCATGGTGAACCGCTTCGTACTGATGTCCTCCAAGGAATCCGTCGGCGGCGGCCCCTACCTCACCGAGGAGGTCTTCCCCCTCTACGACACCGGAAGCGCCTGGGACGGTACGGATATCTACGACCATCCGGTGTGAGGGGTGTCCACGCCTCTTTAACCGCCTGTTGTCTTTTTCATGCGATTCAACCCTGAATATCGGGGCGATTGGTATGGTCTTGCAGGTTGGCGGCAATGATGTGGCGGGGAAATCGCGATGACGCGGTTCAAGCGGATTCTCGTGTTCGCTCATCTCCTGCTTTGGGTCGGGTTCGCGTCAGCCGCCTATCTGGAGGCGGGGCCGTTCAGGGCGCGGAGCTGCTGGCAGCTCATCATGCTTTATTTCCCGCCCCTTCAGTTTGTCTTTATGGCAATCGCTGTGATCAGCGTGGTTACGCTCTTCATGTGTCTGTTCGACGGGAAGCTGCGCATGCATCCACGGATCGATCTCGCCTGGCACGGGCTGATCCTCGTGGCGGGCCTGACGGCATGCGGTCTCGCCGGCTATGCCGCATCGGGGCCGATAGCCTGCCTCTAGAGGTGTCCTGACGAGCAGCCCGATTCAGCATCTTGTGGCGGGATCGTGAGTCCGATCAAGCACTTGCGGTGAACAAAGCCGGAATGCGGGCGAGTCAGCGATTCGTCTCCGTTTCGTTCCGCGGCTGTTCCCTGAGCCGGCAAAACATCGGAAAATCCGGCGCATTTCGCCTTGCCCCTTGCCATCGGTGGCTGCGATGGGCATCTGTTGCCGGAAACGGAACCAGCCGGGGCATGTCTTGTCGCAAGCACCCATGATTGTGAGCGGCCGCGGGGTCACCGCGGTGCTCGGCCCGACCAATACGGGCAAGACCCACTACGCAATCGAACGCATGGTGGCACATGAGACGGGCATTATCGGCCTGCCTCTGCGCCTTCTGGCGCGCGAGGTCTATACGCGCCTCGTCGAGCGGGTCGGCCAGCACAATGTCGCGCTCATCACCGGCGAGGAGAAGATCACGCCGCATATGGCGCGCTTTTCGGTCTGCACGGTGGAGGCCATGCCGCGCGAGACGCGCGCCTCCTTCGTCGCCATCGACGAGGTGCAGCTTGCCGGCGATCTGGAGCGCGGCCACATCTTCACCGACCGGGTGCTGCATCTGCGCGGGCGCGACGAGACGCTGCTTTTGGGTGCGGGCACCATGAAGCCGATCCTCGAGCAGATGCTGCCGGGCATCCATGTCATCGAGCGTCCGCGGCTTTCCCAGCTGTTCTATTCCGGCTCCAAGAAGATCACCCGCCTGCCGCAGCGCACGGCCATCGTCGCCTTCTCCGCCGACGAGGTCTACGCCATCGCCGAGCTCATCCGCCGTCAGCGCGGCGGGGCGGCGGTGGTGCTCGGCGCGCTTTCGCCGCGCACCCGCAACGCGCAGGTCGCGCTCTACCAGGAGGGCGATGTCGAATATCTCGTCGCGACGGACGCGATCGGCATGGGCCTCAACCTCGATGTCGATCACGTCGCCTTCGCGCAGGACCGCAAGTTCGACGGCTACCAGTTCCGCAATCTCAATCCGGCCGAGCTTGCCCAGATCGCCGGCCGCGCCGGCCGGCATCTGCGCGACGGCACGTTCGGTGTCACGGGCCGCGTCGATCCCTTCGACGAGGAGCTTGTCGAGCGCATCGAGACGCACCAGTTCGATCCGGTCAAGGTTCTGCAATGGCGCACGACCCGCTTCGACTATTCCTCGCTGCAATCGCTTCGCCTGTCGCTCGAGGCCGCCCCGCCGATCGGCGGGCTGACGCGCGCGCTGCCGGCGGTCGACCAGCAGGCGCTGGAGCACCTGTCGCGCTATCCCGATATCCGTGAGCTCGCCAGCACGCCCGAGCGCGTCGAAAAGCTGTGGGAAGCCTGCGCGCTGCCCGACTATCGCCGCATCACGCCCGCCCAGCATGCCGACCTCATCTCGACGCTCTATGCGGATCTCGTCCGGCGCGGCACGGTCAACGAGGACTTCATGGCCGACCAGGTCCGCCGCTCGGATCGCACGGACGGCGAGATCGACACGCTTTCGGCGCGAATCGCGCAGATAAGGACGTGGACCTATGTGTCGAATCGGCCCGGATGGCTTGCCGATCCGACACACTGGCAGGAAAAGACGCGGGAAATCGAAGACCGATTGTCCGATGCGTTACATGAACGGTTGACGAAACGCTTTGTTGATCGCAGGACATCTGTGCTCATGAAGCGCCTGAGAGAGAATGCGATGCTGGAAGCTGAAATCAGTGTGAATGGCGATGTCTTCGTGGAAGGACATCATGTCGGGCAGTTGGCCGGTTTCCGGTTCACGCTCGTCTCCGGAACGGAAGGTCCCGATGCGAAGGCCGTGCAGGCGGCTGCGCAGAAGGCGCTCGCGCTGGAGTTCGAAGCCCGGGCCGCGCGCCTGCATGCGGCCGGCAATGGCGACCTCGCGCTCGGCTCCGACGGCACCGTGCGCTGGCTCGGCGATCCCGTCGCGCGTCTTGCCGCGTCCGATCACATCATGCGCCCGCGCGTCATCCTGCTCTCCGACGAGCAGCTGACGGGCAATGCGCGCGACCATGTCGCCGCCCGCATCGAGCGTTTCGTGAACCATCACATCGCCACCGTCCTGAAGCCGCTCGACGATCTTTCCCGTGCGGAAGACCTGCAGGGTCTCGCCAAGGGCCTGGCCTTCCAGCTCGTCGAGAACCTCGGCGTGTTGTTCCGCCGTGACGTGGCCGACGACGTGAAGTCGCTCGACCAGGACGGCCGCGCCTCCATGCGCAAGCACGGCATCCGCTTCGGCGCCTATCACATCTTCATGCCCGCGCTGCTGAAGCCGGCCCCGGCCGAACTCATCACGCTGCTCTGGGCGCTGAAGAACGACGGTCTGGACAAGCCGGGTTACGGCGATCTCATTCCGGTTCTCGCCGCCGGCCGCACGTCGGTCGTCACCGATCCGAGCTATGAGCGCACCTTCTACAAGCTCGCCGGCTTCCGGTTCCTCGGCAAGCGCGCCGTGCGCATCGACATTCTCGAGCGTCTCGCCGACCTCATCCGCCCGCTGCTTCAGTGGAAGCCGGGCACGCCGCGTCCGGACGGCGCCTATGACGGCCGCCGCTTCACCGCGACGACCGCCATGCTTTCCATCCTCGGCGCCACGCCCGACGACATGGAAGAGATCCTCAAGGGTCTCGGCTACCGCGCCGACAGCGTGACCGCCGAAGAGGCCGCCGCCTTCCTCGCCGCCCAGGCCCCGGCCGATGCGGGTGCTGCCACTCCGGCGGACGCCGCAGGCGAGCAGGATGGCGATGCCGACGAGGCGCAGGCCGACGTTGCCGAAGAATCGGCCGCCGAAGCCCCTGCCGCGGAAGCACCCGCGTCCGAAACGCCCGTTGAAGAGACGCCGGCCGCCGAGACGGCGGAAGCCCCGGCTGCATCGGATGCCGCAGCCCCCGAGGCTGCCGGCGAAAGCGCCGATCCGGTCGAGGCCAAGCCCGTGCTGCTCTGGCGTCCGGGTTCGCGCCACGACAACCAGCGCCAGGGCGGCCACCGCCATGGCGGCGAGCGGTCCGAGCGTGGCGAACGCCGTGGCGGCGACCGCAACCGCGGCCAGCAGGCCGGGGAGCGCGGTGAACGCGGCGAGCGTCGCGAAGGCGGCCGCGGCCGTCCCGACCAGAATCGCGGCGGCCGCGACGGAAAGCCGCAGGGCGGCAACCGCGACCGCAACGAGCAGCGCAACGATCGCAACGAGCGCGGCGGAAAGCCGCAGCAGGCGAAGTTCGAGGCCCGTCCGCCCCGCAAGGAGAAGCCGATCGATCCGGATTCGCCCTTCGCAAAGCTCGCGGCGCTCAAGGAGCAGCTGAAGAAGTAAGCCATGGCGCGCGACGAGGAACAGCCGGCCGGTCAGGCGCGACAGCGCATCGACAAGTGGCTGTTCTTCGCGCGCCTGCGCAAGTCGCGCTCGCTGGCGGCGAAGTCCGTCGAGGCGGGCGATGTGCGCGTCAACGATCTCGCCATCCGCCAGCCCTCCTATGCCGTGCGTCCCGGTGATGTCGTCGTGCTTTCGCTCGAGCGCCACGACATGGTGGTGAAGGTGCTCCAGACCGGCGAGCGCCGCGGCCCCTATGAGGAGGCCCGCCTTCTCTACAGCGACATGACGCCGCCCCCGCCGCCGCGCGAGGAACGCAATCTCTTCGCCCAGGCCACGCGCGAGCGCGGCGCTGGCCGGCCCACCAAGCGCGAACGCCGCGAGATCGACCGCCTGCACGATTATCCGGGCGAAGGCGACGGCTGAGTGCCGGGCCGTTCCGGGCCGCGCTTTAGAATTCTATACCTCGCAAGCCGCAGATCGCGCATGTATTACGCTTGCAAAGCGCCCGCAAAGCCTTTACCTCAGCCACCGGACAGCCTGCTTCTCGCATCTCCTGCTGTCTGCCAGCCGATTGCGTGACAGGCTTTGCGGCAATGGACGGTTCCGCCGTCCGCCTGCTTGTGATTTTTCTGGAGTTCATCATGACGTATGTCGTGACCGACAACTGCATCCGCTGCAAATATACGGACTGTGTCGAAGTCTGCCCTGTCGACTGCTTCTACGAAGGCGAGAACTTCCTGGTCATCCACCCGGACGAGTGCATCGATTGCGGCGTCTGCGAGCCGGAATGTCCCGCCGAGGCGATCAAGCCCGATACGGAGCCGGGTCTCGACAAGTGGTTGAAGATCAACACGGAATTCGCGTCGATCTGGCCCAACATCACCGTGAAGCGGGATGCGCTGCCCGAGGCCAAGGAAATGGACGGCGTGGAAGGCAAGTACGAGCAGTACTTCTCGCCCAATCCGGGCAAGGGCGACTGACCGGCCGCACCGCGGCCGCCGAAGCTGGGGAAAAAAGCCTGTCCTCGCCAAAAGGCGATAGGGCAGGCTTGATGACCCATGCGAAGCAAATTATTGATTTCGGCACTTTTTTGTGGTAGGGTCCTGATACTGATCCACATCGCGGCATTTTGCGTGCCCGAACACCACCACGAAAGCAAACGATCCCTCACCGTCGCTCACCTCCCATAGGCAACCTCGGTTGCTCGCATGTGATCGCGTTGCAGTGGACCTCTTTGCGCATGGCGGACGGACCAGAGTGGTGACACCGCAGGGTGCCCCCCGTCTTTCCCGGGTCCCCGGACCCACCCCGGCCTCATCGGGGAGTGTAACAGGGAGTATTTGAACAGAATGACGACCCAGCAGAAGAAATCTTCCACGCGCCAGGGCTTCAAGACCGGCGAGTCGATCGTCTATCCCGCCCACGGTGTCGGCCAGATCGTGGCCATCGAGGAGCAGGAAGTCGCCGGCATGAAGCTTGAGCTTTTTGTCATCGATTTCGAAAAGGACAAGATGCGTCTCAAGGTGCCGGTTGCCAAGGCCGTTTCCATCGGCATGCGCAAACTGTCGGAGACCGATTTCGTCGACCGCGCGCTGAAGGTTGTCCAGGGCAAGGCCCGCGTGAAGCGCACCATGTGGTCGCGCCGCGCGCAGGAATACGATGCCAAGATCAATTCCGGCGACCTGATCTCGATTGCCGAAGTGGTCCGTGACCTCTATCGCGCCGAGAACCAGCCGGAGCAGTCCTATTCCGAGCGCCAGCTTTACGAAGCTGCCCTCGACCGCATGGCCCGCGAAATCGCCGCCGTCAACAAGATGTCGGAAACCGAAGCCGTCCGTCTCGTCGAGACGAACCTCGCCAAGGGTCCGAAGCGCGGCAAGGCCATCGAGGAAGATGACAGCCAGGACGAGGCCGCCTGATCTAGGGCACTCCGTCACGATTTAAAGCCCGGCTGGCGACAGCCGGGTTTTTTTATGGAACTTTTTTGCGGCACGCCCGTTTGACTGGCCGAGGATGACCGAAGGGCGCTGTGCCGCGGCATCGTCCCGGCCATGCCGGGCGATCCACTGGCCTCTCCGGACTGTCTTCTCTATGGGCGAACGGGTGGTTCATGCCTCCCCGGAGCCGGTTCGGTTCACGTGGAGAGACGCATGGCTACGACGACCGCAGAGCGCCGCATGATCAAGCTTGCCATGTCCGCGCCCTACCTTGAGAGGGACGAGGAACAGGCTCTTGCCCAGGCCTGGAAGAACAATCAAGACCAGGAAGCCCGTAACCGCATTGCCATGGCCCATATGCGCCTGGTCGTTTCGATGGCGGGCAAGTTCCGCAATTTCGGCCTGCCGCTCAGCGATCTCGTGCAGGAAGGCTATATCGGCCTTCTGGAAGCCGCCGCCCGCTTCGAGCCGGAGCGGCAGGTGCGCTTCTCCACCTATGCCAGCTGGTGGATCCGCGCCTCGATCCAGGATTACGTGCTTCGCAACTGGTCCATCGTGCGCGGCGGCACCAGTTCGGCGCAGAAGGCGCTGTTCTTCAACCTGCGCCGTCTGCGTGCCCGGCTCGCCCGCGGCGACACCCGTCTGACCGCCGAGGCCATGCATCAGGAAATCGCCGCCGCCATCGGTGTCAGCACCGCCGACGTGCGCACCATGGATGCGCGCCTGTCCTCGTCGGATATCTCGCTGCAGGCGCCGATCTCGCCCAATGAAGGCGAGGGCGCCAGCCGCATCGATCTTCTCGCCAGCGAGGCCCCCCTGCCGGACGAGCAGGCCGAAGGCTCCATCGATGGCGAACGCCGCCATCTCTGGCTCTATTCGGCGCTCGGCGAACTCAACGAACGCGAGATGAAGATCATCCGCGCCCGCCGCCTCGCCGAAAACGGCGCAACGCTCGAGGAACTGGGCGTCCTGCTCGGCATCTCCAAGGAGCGCGTCCGCCAGATCGAGAACCGGGCGCTGGAAAAGCTGAAGGCCGTCCTGGTCAGCAAGACCACGGATTTCGCCTACGCCTGAGCAGCCAGACGCCGGCTGTTTCCTCGCGCTCCCGACAGCAAAGGACCCGGATGCAGGGACATCCGGGCCTTCGGGGGAGGTCATTCACGATGCCGCTCAGTTGCAGACCTTGATCTTCCGGATCACGACGTCGCCGTAATAATCGTAGGATTTCACCTTCTTGATGAAGCATTGCGGCTGCTCATAGCCGTAGCTGTCGTAGCAGGCATATGAGGGCGCTGCGAAGGAAACGGCGGCGACGAGGGCAATAGTGGCGGAAACGATGGTCTTGCGCATGGGTCTCTCCTGATCTCTGGCCTGATGGATGCGACGAGCTGTTCTCGTCCGGTGATGAGAAGATCGCACAGCGCCGCCTTGCCCGCTGTTTCCCACGGAACAGGCCGATTTTCCGTCCATTCCCGCCTGCCGGGCTTTGCTCTCCCGTCCGCCCCTTGCGCGCCGTCGCGGGCCGGATTATGCCTTGTCCTGCTCTAACGGGGTGCCCGCAGGTTTCGGTCTGCTGGCTGAGAGGCGTCACGCCAACCCGAAGAACCTGATCCGGCTCGTACCGGCGGAGGGATTAGACGGCTCAATCCAGCGCCCTATTCCCGTTGTGACAACAAGGAGGCGCGGATGCGCACGCTACTTTCCACATTGGTTACGGCGCTCGCCGTTTGTGTCGCCGTCCCCGCATCGGCGCAGGAAAAGACGCTGACCGTCTACACCTATGAGAGCTTCATCGCCGAATGGGGCCCGGGCCCCAAGGTCAAGGAAGAATTCGAGAAGACCTGCGGCTGCAAGGTCGAATGGGTCGGCGTGGCCGATGGCGTGGAGCTCCTGACCCGCCTCAAGCTGGAGGGCGAGGGCACCAAGGCCGACGTGGTGCTCGGCCTCGATACCAATCTCATCGCCGAGGCGAAGGCCACGGGCCTGTTCGAGGCGCATGGCCTCTCGCCGAAGGATCTGACGGTGCCCGGCGGCTTCTCCGACGATACGTTCCTGCCCTACGACTACGGCCATTTCGCCGTCGTCTATGACAGCGAGACGCTGAAGAACCCGCCGGCGAGCCTCAAGGACCTGGTCGAGGGCGATCCGGCGGAGAAGATCGTCATCGAGGATCCTCGCACCTCCACGCCGGGCCTCGGCCTGCTGCTCTGGGTCAAGTCGGTCTATGGCGACAAGGCGCCCGAGGCCTGGGAAAAGCTCAAGCGGCGTGTCCTGACCGTCACGCCGGGCTGGTCGGAAGCCTATGGCCTGTTCACCAAGGGTGAGGCGCCGATGGTGCTGTCCTACACGACCTCGCCGGCCTATCACGTCATCGCGGAGAAGAACGAGCGCTACAAGGCGGCCGCCTTCTCGGAAGGCCACTATATCCAGATCGAGGTTGCCGGTCTCACCCGCACCGCCGACGACAAGGCGCTGGCCCGCCAGTTCCTCACCTACATGACGGGCCCGGATTTCCAGTCGATCATCCCTGAAACCAACTGGATGATGCCGGCTGGCAAGACCCGCGATCCGCTGCCCGCGGCCTTCGATGCACTGGTCAAGCCGGAAAAGACCTTCCTCATGTCGCCGGAAGAGGTCGCGGCCAACCGAAAGGCCTGGATCGACGAATGGCTCGCCGTGATGAGCGCCAAGTAGCCGGGTAAACACCGTGATCTTCGCCCGCGCCGAAAGACGCACGCTCGATATCGCCGGTGCGCTCGCGCTTGGCGGCGTGCTGGCCTTCGTCGGCGCGGCGACGGTCGTGCTGCTCGGTCATGCCGGTTCAGGGAGCGGTGAAGGCGCGCCGCTGTTCGATGCCTATATCCTGCGGGTGGCGCGCTTTACCTTCCTTCAGGCCGCGCTTTCCACGCTGCTGTCGGTGGCGCTCGCCATTCCCGTGGCGCGTGCCCTGGCGCGCCAGCGCGCCTTTCTCGGCCGTGTCTGGATCCTGCGGCTGTCGGCCGTGCCGCTCGGCCTGCCGGCGCTCGTCGCCGCCCTCGGCATAATCGAGATCTGGGGGCGCCAGGGCGTGGTGAACGATCTCCTGCGGCTTGCCGGCCTGCAAAACCCGGTCAGCGTCTACGGGCTGACGGGCATCCTCATCGCCCATGTCTTCTTCAACCTGCCGCTCGCCGTGCGCTTCCTCGTCGCCGCGCTCGACCGCATCCCGGCGGAATACTGGCTGAGTTCGGCCAATCTCGGCATGGGCGGCGGCGCGGTGTTCCGGCTCATCGAATGGCCGGTCATCCGGCGCGTGCTGCCGGGCATCGCCGGCCTCGTCTTCATGCTGTGCGCCACGAGCTTCACCCTCGTCCTCACGCTCGGCGGCGGGCCGGCCGCCACCACCATCGAGGTCGCGATCTACCAGGCGCTGCGCTTCGATTTCGATCCCGCCCGCGCCGTCCTGCTCGCCTTCCTGCAGATCGCGGTCACGGCGCTGTTGCTTTTCGTGCTCTCGCTGTTCGGCCGGCCGCAGGATGAGGGCGTGACGGCGGGCCGCGCCATCCGACGCTTCGACGGCCGCCGGCGGCGCGTCACGGACGGGTTCGTCATCCTCGCCTTCACCCTCTTCACCGCCGCGCCGCTGCTGGCGACGCTCGTTTCGGGCCTCGCCGCCGATTTCGGCCGGCTCGCGCTCGATCCGATGCTGCACCGCGCACTTCTGACCAGCCTTGCGATCTCGCTTGCCTCCGCCAGCCTCAGCCTCGCCATCGCGCTGCCCGTCGTGCTGGTGCCGCAGCTTGCCGAAAGCGGCGCGGCGGGGCCGGCGCGGCTGATAATGGCGGGCGCGCTTCCGGCGGTCGGCTCGCTCATCCTGCTCGTGCCGCCGGTCGTCGTGGCCACGGGCTGGTTCCTCATGCTGCGGCTTTTCGGCGAGACCGGCCGCTTCGCCCCGGCCATCGTCACCGTCATCAATGCGCTGATGGCGCTGCCCTTCGTGGTGCGCGTGCTGGGGCCTGCCTATCGCACCCATCTCGCCCGCACGGCGCGTCTGGCGCTCAGCCTCGGCATCACGGGTCGCCGCCGCCTTGTGACGATCGACTGGCCGGCGCTGAAGAAACCCTTCCTCACCGCCTTTGCCTTCGCCATGGCGCTGTCGCTCGGCGATCTCGGCGCCGTTGCCATCTTCGGCGCGGAGGGTTTCGTGACGTTGCCCTGGCTGCTTTACTCACGCATGGCAAGCTACCGCACCGCCGATGCCGCCGGCATCGCGCTCATCCTGGGCGTGCTCTGCCTGCTCCTGACGCTGCCCTCGACCGCCCCCGATCGCGCCCCCGAAAGGCCCGGCCCCGATGCCTGATACCGCCATCGCCCTTTCCGATGTCACCGTGCGCTTTGCCGAAAAGACGCTCGCCTTCGACTGCGCCATAAAGCCCGGCGCGGCCGTCGCGGTGGTCGGGCCGTCGGGTGCGGGCAAGTCGACCCTGTTCAACGTCATCGCCGGTTTCCAGCCGCCTGCGGCCGGTTCGGTCCGCCTGCTGGGCGAGGACATGGCGGGCCGTGATCCCGCCGAGCGGCCGGTCTCCATCGTCTTCCAGGACAACAACCTGTTTTCCCACCTCACCATCGCCGACAATGTCGGCCTCGGCATCGATCCGGGGCTGCGTCTGGATGCGGCGGGGCGGCGCGGCGTGTCCGAGGCGCTCGCCCGCGTCGGCCTCGGCGGCTACGAGACGCGCCTGCCCGGTTCGCTGTCCGGCGGCGAGCGGCAGCGGGTGGCGCTGGCCCGCGCGCTGGTGCGCCGCCGGCCGATCCTGCTGCTCGACGAACCCTTCGCCGCACTCGATCCCGCCATGCGCGCGGATATGGCGGCGCTGCTTGCCGATCTCGTCGCCGAGACGCAGGCGACCATGCTGTTCATCACCCACCAGCCCGAGGATATCGGCCGGCTGGCGGGCGAGGTGATCTATGTGACGGACGGCAAAATCCGCTTCCACGAGCCGGCCGGCGATTTCCTCGCCCGGCGGGAGCCCGCCGACATCGCGAAATTCCTCGGCCGTTCCGTGCCTTAGCGACGGCCGCGGCGGTTTTGCCGCGTCCGATGCCACAATTTGGTCGCCCCCCTGTGTCACCGGAGCCACATGGGAACCGTTTGTTGAATAGGGAGTTGCCGACCGTATGGGGCGCGTCTATCTCCTGCATTCACAAACGCACGATCCGCGCCGTGTCCGCATGCTTTGGCTGCAGACCGGGAGCGGACCCATCAAGGGGCGTGGGCTAGAGACATGGCGAAGGCAAGGCAGGCAGCTGCAATCGTATCCGGACGCGGGGTGAACAGGCCCGTCGCGGCCCTGTTGCTCGCCGCCACGATGCTGACCGGCTGCCAGTCGCTGATCGAGCAGAGCTACGAGCCGACGATCGCGCCGTCCTCCAATCCGCAGATCGTCGATGAAGTGCAGAAGAACGACCCGCGGGCCCAGATGGGCGCGCGCGAGCATCCGCGCATCGTCGCGAGCTATGGCGGCGAATACAAGGACGCCAAGACGGAGCGGCTTGTCGCGCGCATTACCGGCGCGCTGACGCAGGTCTCGGAAAACCCGAACCAGTCCTACCGCATCACCATCCTCAATTCGCCGGCGATCAACGCCTTCGCGCTGCCGGGCGGCTATCTCTACGTGACGCGCGGCCTCTTGGCGCTTGCCGACGATGCCTCCGAAGTCGCCGCCGTGCTGTCGCATGAAATGGCGCATGTCACCGCCAACCACGGCATCGAGCGGCAGAAGAAGGAAGAGGCCGAGGTCATCGCCAGCCGCGTGGTGGCCGAGGTCTTGTCCAGCAACATTGCCGGCAAGCAGGCGCTGGCGCGCGGCAAGCTGCGCCTTGCCGCCTTCTCGCGCAACCAGGAGCTCCAGGCCGACGTCATCGGCGTGCGCATGCTGGGCGAGGCGGGTTACGATCCCTACGCCGCCGCCCGCTTCCTGGATTCCATGGCGGCCTATGCCCGCTTCACGGCGGTCGATCCCGATGCCGACCAGAGCCTCGACTTCCTGTCGAGCCATCCCAATGCGCCGCAGCGCGTGGAACTGGCGCGCATGCATGCCCGTGCCTTCGGCGCGGAAGGGCAGGTGGGTGATCGCGGTCGCGACTACTATCTCGCCGGTATCGACGGGCTGCTCTACGGCGATGCGCCGGAAGAGGGCTATGTGCGCGGGCAGACCTTCCTGCACGGCAAGCTCGGCATCCGTTTCGACGTGCCGGCCGGCTTCCAGATCGACAACAAGGCCGATGCGGTGCTGGCGACCGGCCCCGGCGATGTCGCCATCCGCTTCGACGGCGTGGCCGACAGCCGCGGCCAGAACCTCGTCAACTACATTTCCAGCGGCTGGGTGACGGGCCTGAGGCCCGACACGATCCGCTCCGTCAGCCTCAACGGGCTGGAGGCCGCGACCGCGCGCGCCGCCGCCGACCGCTGGGAGTTCGACGTGACCGTCGTGCGCATCGACAAGAAGATCTACCGTTTCCTGACGGCCGTGCCGACCGGCTCGCCGGCGCTGGAGCCGACGGCGAACACCCTGCGCACCTCGTTCCGCAAGCTCACGCCGGCGGAAGTCGAGAGCCTGAAGCCGCTGCGCGTGCGCGTCGTCACCGCGCGCCCGGGCGATACCGTCGCCACGCTGGCCGGCCGCATGCTCGGCACCGACCGCAAGCTCGACCTCTTCCGCCTGATCAACGCCATGACCGTCACCAGCATGGTGCGCCCCGGCGAGAAGTACAAGATCATCGCCGAATAACCCGCACCGACCGTCTGGTGCCGGTGGGATGATGCGCGGATGACGGAAGGAAGGTGCTGGTTTCCCCCCACGCTTCTCTCCTGGCGTCATCTCCGGGCTTGACCCGAGGACCCACAGCCGCTCACTCTGCGCGTATGGCGGGATATGTCTACATCGTCACCAACCGCAGGAATGGCACGCTCTATATCGGCGTGACATCCGATCTCGAGCGTCGCGTCCACGAACACCGCGAAGGTCTGACACCAGGATTTTCCTCGACATACGGCTGCAAACGGTTGGTCTGGTATGAGGAACATGACAGCATCGTCACGGCCATCCAGCGGGAGAAGTCGCTGAAGCGGTGGTATCGACAATGGAAGATAGAATTGATCGAGACAATGAACCCCGACTGGCGCGATCTGTACGAGGCGTTCGGTTGAGGGCATTCCCATCGCATAAAGACCCCGTCGCCGCACGGACGGTGACGCAATAGCTGCGTGCGGAGCCATGGATCCTCGGGTCAAGCCCGAGGATGACGGAGGGGAGGCGTGGGTTTCCAGCCAGTGCATCGGTGCCGCATGCGGTGTCGTCAGTTTGGCTCCGGCACATCTCTTCTGGCGTCATCCTCGGGCTT
>NZ_WUMM01000009.1:0-216613 GCF_009826875.1 Shinella sp. AETb1-6
TGGCCACCCACATTCGTCGGATCCGCGCTATAGCCCAGTGGAAAGCCGTGACCGGCGCGCGTGCCTGATTTCTCAGACACACACCTTGCTTCATCATTGATGAAACAACGTGACATCGCCCAACGCGATGCCCTCTAATTCTTAGATTCAGTCAAGGTCTCAGCCGGTTTCGACAACGAACATCCGCGCCTCCTGGGCCTCCCGGCGTTCGGCCTTGATCGGTGCATATTTCTCGGAATTGTAGAAGGCTAACGCTTGGGTAAGCGTTGGAAACTCAAACACGCCAGCTATTGGCAGTGGTGCCTCATTACCTTCAAGGACCTCCGCGACACGCCCGAAATGCAGAATCCGCCCACCGGCTTCTTGTAGGGCGGCCTGAAATCGAGGCGCCAGCGCCGCCTGCTTGGCAGGATCGATGACACGCAGATTGATATGCACGTACGCTGGCATGATGCTTCTCCAACTATTGCTAAATACTGCATATACATTATTCTGCCCGCAGCAGGTTGTCGAGAGGTGCCGACGTGAGCGAGTTTGATCCAAAATATTTCAGGGACGTTGCAACTCAATGTCCGGGTTTTCAAGCTCGCGCAACAGCGCGCGCGGTCACGCGCTACTATAACGCCTGCTTCAAGCCGCTCGGGCTGACGGCCGAGCAATTCAGCCTGTTGATTGGGATTGGAGCGGCCGAGGGCGCGACACTCGTTGATCTCGCGGCCAGCGCGGGGGTCGATGCGACTACCCTAAGCCGAAATGTTCAGAATCTGGAAGTGAGAGGTTTAATTCGTGCCGAAGGTGGACGTGGTCGCGCAGGAAAGCGACTAAACTTGACCCGTTCTGGATACCAGCTCATGACAGACGCCTTGCCCATATGGAAATCAGCAAAAGAGGAGCTGTCCTACCAAATGGGTGATGATCAACTTCGATCGGCAACGCGGGCAATGGCGGAATTAGCCAAGGCAGTAGCCTTCGCATAGGCATAGCCTTCTCTACAGACCGCACGGGCGCCGCGCCTGGCAGCATCTATAAGGTCGAGGGTGTCGGCCGACGGTTCCGGAAGGTGAACTGACAAGCCTCCGGCTGATCGCCAACCTAGAGGACTCCATCGCGTCGATTCCTTCAAATCGGCCGCTGGCTCGCCTGGCTATCAGACCTGACACTTGACATTTTTCTATTTCGGATACATCGTAGCCGATATGATTGATTGGAACAAACCCACGCCAGATTCGCACTTTGTGGAGGTCGATAGACTACGGGTGCATTTCAAACGCCTCGGCTCCGGGCCGGTGGTTTTGTTGCTCCATGGCAGCGGCTCATCGATGCAAGGTTTCGAGCGTGTGGCCGCTTTGCTGTCACGTTCATTCACGGTGATCCGGCCCGACCTTCCCGGCTTCGGCCTGACTGGTCCGCGGACGGATCGCGATTACCGGATCGAAACCTATGTCGCGACGATGGCCGCGTTCACGGCAGCGCTCGACGTTGAGAGGTACTGCATCGCTGGCAACTCGTTAGGCGGTAACATCGCGTGGAACCTTGCCCTCCAGCATCCCGAGCGGCTTGACGCTCTCGTCCTGATCAACGCCACCGGCTATCCCGAGAAATCCCTGCCCGCCGGATTGCGCCTGGCGCGCAATCCCCTGCTGCGCCCCCTGTTGCGACGCTGGCTGCCACGCAGTGCGACCCGGGCGAACCTGCGATCCATCGTCGGCCAGGGATCGAGGATCGTCGACGACGCGATGGTCGAGCGCGTACATGCCCTGATGTCGCTGCCCGGCAACCGCTCAGCCTTCGTGGATCTCGCAAACACCAACCAGACGGATCGCAGCGCGGAGATCCCGCGCATCGTGACACCCACCCTGGTGCTACGCAGCGCCGGCATCGACGGCCAACATTTCGCACGCGATATCCCGGCGGCGCAGGAGCGGGTCCACCCGGCGGCCGGACACCTTCTTCCCGAGGAGGAGCCGGTCTGGGTCGCGAACGCCATCGAAGAATTCCTGAACGCGCTTCGTGGCGGCTTGCCGTCGACCAGGAGCAGCACCTCATGAAATATTTCGTGGCAAGGGGCGAGGATCGCCGGCTCGATGCGACGGCCTGTGCAGGCCTTCGCGGCAGCTTCGTCGAATTGCCGGACGGCGTCACCCACTACGAAATTTCCGGGCCACTGGGTGGGGACGTTGTGATACTGGCCGGCGGCCTCACCATCCCGCTGTTCTATTGGGACCGCTTCGTCCCACACCTGCACGCCGCCGGCTTTCGGACACTGGCCTATAGCGGCTACGGGCGCGGCTATTCCGAGCGACTGCGCAAACCCTATGACGACGCGCTGTTCGTGCGCCAGATCGCGGGACTCGTTCACGCCCTCGCCCCCGGCGGCCGTCACCACGTCATCGGTTCTTCCATGGGCGCGTTGGTGGCGATGGGCTACCTCGTCGAACACCCAGTTTCGGTCGCCACCTTGACGGTGGCGGGCCCCGCGGGGCTCGGCAACATGCCCGCCGCGTTACGTCTGCTGCAATCCGCCGAACCCCTCGCGCGCTTCGTCGCGCGCCGGTTCGGGCGCCGCTGGCTCGACAATCATCAGGCGCACAATCTCGGCGATCGCACGCACGCGGCGGATCTATCGGCCATGATCCATGATGCCTATCGCTACGAGGGTTCGCTTCATGCGCTCTTCGACACGCTGCTGCATTTCGGCCTGTTCGGCCGGACAGAGCTCTACCGGCGTGTCGGCGATCTCGCCCTGCCAAAGTTGTTGATCTGGGGCCGCGAGGATCAGGTCACGACGATCGACAAGCTCGACGCCGCCCGTGCCCTGCTGCGACCGGAGCGCTGCCATGTCCTCGCATGCGGGCACATGACTCCGTTTGAGCGCCCAAGCGAGGTTGCCGAGCTTTTCACTTCCTTTGTCAAAGCCCAAAGGGGGCCATCATGAGCACCAAAATCATCGACGTCCTCATCGTCGGCGCGGGTCCCACCGGCACGACGCTGGCGATCGATCTCGCCCGCCGCGGGCTCGACATCCGCATCATCGACAAGGCGAACACGAGCTTTCCGGGTTCGCGCGCCAAGGGCCTCCAGCCCCGGACACTGGAAGTGCTGCAGGACCTGGGCGCGCTTGACGATGTCCTGGCGGGCGGTAGTGATTATCCCTTGCTGGGGTTTCATCTGGGACCGCTGACGATCCCATGGCGGATGATCGCCAGAAAGCCGCGCCGGCCAGACATCCCGTTTCCGAGTACCTGGTTGATACCGCAGTTCCGCACCGACGCCGCGCTGCACGCGCGCCTGGAGGCGCTCGGCCGCGATGTCGAATTCGGTAGCGAACTCACCGGCCTTGCCCAGGACGCACAGAGCGCGACCGCGAGCGTCTCGGCCGACGGCGAAACGCGCGAGATTGCCGCCCGCTATATCGTTGGCGCCGATGGCGGCGGCAGCGCCGTACGCCGGAAGCTGGACATCGGGTTCGAGGGATCGACGCACGAAGACGACCGGATGATCATCGTCGATGCGGTGACGAGTGGGCTGTCGCGCAACCGCTGGCATATCTGGCCCGGCCGGGCGGGACGGTTCGTCGGCGCCTGTCCGCTCCCGCATGGCGAACTTTTCCAGTGGATGATCCGGCTGCCGCCCGACGAAGAGCCGGAACTCGACCTTGCGGCGATCAACCGGCGCGTTCAGGCGCGGATCGGCAACCCGAACATCGTGCTGCACGACATCCAGTGGAAATCGGTCTTCCGGCCCAACATTCGCCTCGCCGAGCATTATCGCCGCGGCCGCGTGTTCCTTGCCGGAGATGCTGCCCATGTGCACCCGCCGGCCGGAGCTCAAGGGCTCAATACCGGAATTCAGGACGCCTATAATCTGGGCTGGAAACTCGGCCAGGTGCTGGCTGGCGCCGACGAAGGGCTGCTCGACAGCTATGAACAGGAACGCCGGCCGATCGCGGCGTCGGTGCTGTCGCTATCGACGAAGAAATATGAGGGTATCGCCAAACTCGATCCGTCTAGCGTGCGGCGCGGCAAGGATGAAAGCCAGCTTTCGCTGAGCTATCGCGATGGTCCCCTCGCGCAGGATCCCGCGGCGCGGACCCCGCGCCTGCAGGCGGGCGATCGTGCGCCGGATGCCGACCTGGTCACGCCGGATGGACGTCCCACCCGTCTGTACGACGCCTTTGCTGGCCCGCACTTCACCGCGATCGCCTATGGCGATGATGCCGCCGTTGTGCTCGAAGACCTTGTTTGGCCCGTAGCGGGCGCAGGGTTGCAGCGCATCTTCATTGAGGTCTCCCATCCCCGTTTCGCGCAGGACAGCTTCACCGATCACGCCGGTACGTTCCGCCGCGCTTATGGCGTGGCCGAGGATACCGTGTTCCTCATCCGACCCGACGGCTATGTCGGCCAGATCGCTCCTCCAGCGGCGCGAACCAGGCTGGAAGCGGCGGTCGCCGTGCTGACGCCTTCGAGCCGATCGTTTGCCTCCGATTCCACGGGCAATGCCGGGAGGGCGCCATGACGCGCATTCTGCTCCGCGGCGGAACGGTCATCACCATGGCCACGGACCGGCCCGATGCCGAGCGGCTGGATATTCTTGTGGAGAATGGACGCATCGCGGCGATGGCCGAGCATCTGGAAGAGACAGACGCGGAGACCATCGATTTCTCCGGGCGTATCCTCATGCCCGGCCTGGTCAACGCGCATTTGCACAGCTGGCAGGCCGCGCTGCGGTGCATCGGCAGCGACTGGACCCTGCTCGAATATCTCGCCAAGACGCATGGCGGCCTTGCGTCACATTACCTGCCCAAAGACATGCATATCGCCGCCCTGGCGTGCGCGCTCAACCAGATCAACTGTGGAACCACAACGCTCGGTGACTGGTCGCATAATGCGCGCACCCCGGCGCATGCCGATGCAACCCTCCAGGGCCTCGCCGAATCCGGCATTCGCTCTGTATTTTTCCACGGAATGTCGCACAGGCTTCGCGAGCGGGCACATCCCGCAGCAGAGATCGATCGCCTGCTGGCGGGGCCTATCGCGCGTCACGATCTGCTGGACCTCGGCATGGCCATTCCGGGACCTCAACTGTCGAGCGCGAAGATCGCTATCGCCGATTTCCTGACGGCGCGGGATCGCGGCCTACTTGTCTCCATGCACCAAAGCGGCGGTCGGCCGGGCACATCCTGGGAAGCGGTCCGGAATGCGGGCCTGATCGGGCCTCTCACCAACATCGTGCATGGCAACGAAATCCCCGATGAATGGCTCAAGACCTTCGTCGATGCTGGCGCGACGTTCACGGTCACACCCGAGAACGAACTCGGCCAGGGTCACGGCTTTCCCGTCACCGGCCGGCTAATGCGTCTTGGTGCAGCTCCCTCGCTTGGCACCGACATCGATACGACCGTGTCTGGCGAGGTATTGATCGCGGCGCGGATCGCGCTTGCCCAGCAGCGCGGGCACGATCACGAGCAGCAGCGGCGCGCGACCGGCCTGTTTTCTCCCACCCCGACAATCACGAGCAAGCAGGCATTGGCGTGGTCGACGATCGAGGGCGCGCGTGCACTTGGTCTCGCCGATCGCATCGGTCAGCTGGCGCCGGGCATGCAGGCCGATCTGATCGCTATAGACACTCGTGCTCTCAATCTTTGGCCTGCGCGCGACCCGGTTGCAGCCGCGCTGCAGGCGAGCATAGCGAATATCGAAGCGGTGATGATCGCGGGCCGATGGCGCAAGCGTGATCACGCGCTGGTCGATGTCGATGTCGGGACGGTGCGGGACAGACTGGCCGAGTCCGGGCAACGCCTGCTCGGCAAGATCGAGGCGAGCGGAATCCTGGGACGGCTACGCGAACAGGTAATCTTGCGCGTTGTGCAAAGAAAGCTCAAGAAGCAGAGTCGCATCTAGCATCGACTCATCTTTGATTTCCGGAGTAAGGATCACATTGCCAGGCCGCCCTGCCATTCCGCTCGATCGCATCTTGACCGCTGCGCTAAAAATCGCTGACGAGGAGGGGTCACAAGCCCTGACGATGCGGCGCCTCGCCAGTGAACTCAATTCCAGTACGGCCATGCTCTATCGGCACTTTGAGAGCCGGGCAGATCTGGTCCTGCAGATCGTCGACTGCGTGTTCAAGGAAGCGGAGCTTCCTGCTTCGCCCGTCCCGCAAGCGGACTGGCGGCAGGCATGTCGCGCGCTGGCGCGACGCATGTTTGCTGTTCTGGGCCAGCACCGCGGGGTGGCTCAGCTTCTGCTCGAGGCGCCACCGAACGGACCCCATGCGATGGTCCTGCGTGAACGCGCCCTGGCCATGATGCTGGACAACGGATTCGCGCCCCCCCTTGCAGCGCGCGCCTATGCGACCCTCGCGCGCTTTGTCCTCGGATTCGCAATTCAACTCGGCGGGCAGAGCGCCGCTGCTGACGAGGACGCCGCGCAATCCGCCGTCTTCCACCAGTTGGACCGGACCGCCTTCCCGGCCACCTTCGCCTTGGCGGATGAACTACCGGTGCCCCTCGAGGAGGAGTTCGCATTTGGGCTGGACCTGATGATCGCCGGCCTAGACCTGCTGCGAGCGGACGAGCGTGAACGGTAGCCGGTGGAAAAGAAGACCATCGGCGTCGCAGATCCGGTTCGAATGGTGCACCGCATCTCCGGGCTCAGCCCAGCGTGAAGGCCTCGTGGATCGACGACTGCATGCCGCCTCCGACCACCGGCCCGCCACCGGCGACATGGATCCAGTCTCCCAGCGCGACGGCGCCGAGGCCATGCCGCGGCGTCGTCATCGGCGCGTGGCTTTGCCACGTATCGCTCGTCGGATCGTAGCTCTCCAGCTGACCGAAGACCTTGTCATGCTGCTGCCAGTTCCGGTCGAAGTCGCGCTGCTCGCCGCCCATCGCAAAGAAACGTCCGCGATAGATGACGAGGCCGTGTCCGGACCGCCCGGTCGGGATGGGCGCGGCCGACGCCCAGCTGTCCCGATCGGGATGGTACACGTCGTGACGATCGGTGTTGTACTCGAAGGTGTTGAAGCGCCCGCCGATCACATGGATCCGTCCGTCATGGGCGACCACGCCGGCGTGATCACGGGCGGCGGGAAGCGGCTTGCGCAACTCCCAACGGTCGGCGGCCGGATCATAGACCTCGTGCCAGCCGACGCTCGCCCGCTCCTGGGTGGGCAGGGCGCCGCCGCCGATAAGATGGATCTTGCCGCCAAGCGCCACCGCGGAGGCCGCACCGCGCTCGCGCGACAGGCGAGCGATCGACCGCCAGCTATCGGTCTTGAGATCGTAAACGAAGGCGTTGTCGTCGGGCGTCCGGTTCTGCTCCAGAAATCCACCCAACGCATAGAGCCGGTCGCCATCGGCAACGACGGCGATGTGATTAGCGCCGCGCGGCAAAGGCGCAAGCATGCTCCAACGGTCCTCCTGCGGGTCGTAGACATGGTGGTAGGCGCGGTTGACCGCGCCCTCCCCATAGCCGCCCACCACATGCATGCGTCCGTTCAGGGCCGTCGCCCAGGCCATTTCGGATCTGGGCAGTGGCAGCGCGGCCCGCGCCTCCCATCTTCCCTGAGGCCCCTTTGGCGCCGGACTCTCCAATTGCCGCTGTCCGATCTGATGCGGCGCCAGTTCCTGGACAGTGGTTCCGCTGAGCGTGGAGAACGGTGCCCCGTGGAAATGGCCCTGCTGCGCCAGCGCGCGGCCGGCCAGAGCGCCCGTCACGATCGAAGCGGTAAATGCCTGGATGGCTGTCCGGCGGGATAGGTTGGTCTTCATGCGCATGTCCTTTTCTGATTCGGCGGAAGCTCCAAGCAGTGAGAGGTTACGCATGCGCTTAAATCTCCTCATCTGCCACAGAGGGTTGTTGAACCAGTCGGACCGTGCGCAACTGGCGTCTGCCGATAGGCTTGGCGCCAGCTTTCATAACCACCCGTCCTGGCTACTATGGCGATCAATCGGCGCCGAAACTGACCACAACCTGACGCGCGACCCGACATTGCTTCAGCTTCCTGTAAGCTGGTGGGTAGACGAACAAACCGCGACAACAGGGTTGAGGAGCACGTCCAGACAGGAGATGTCTGTCCAGGATCCCACTAGCTCCAGGCCAGGCGTCTTTTGTTGTTCCGCTCTGCGGCCGTTGTTTGGTGTACACGTGCTTGAGCGCTGCGGGATGTCGGCGAGTTGAAAATCGAGGTGACGATGCGGGTGCTGTTGATCGAGGACGACCTGGTACTGGGCGCGGCCACCCGGGATCAGCTGGCCGACGATGGTCATTCCGTCGATTGGGTCAACCGTCTGGATTATGCCGACGATGCGCTTGCCGCCGCCGATTTCGACCTGATCCTACTCGATCTAATGCTGCCGGACGGGCTCGGCATTTCATTTCTCAGGATGCTGCGCGGGCGGGGTGAGGAGACGCCCGTCATCATCCTGACCGCACTCGATCAGGTATCCGACCGTATCGCCGGACTGAACGCCGGAGCCGACGATTATCTGGTAAAGCCGTTCGACCTAGAGGAGCTTTCCGCCCGCATCGGCTCGGTGGTGCGCCGCTATGCCGGCAATCCCAATCCCATCGTGACGCTCGGCCCGCTTCAGATCGATCTCGCCGCCCGCAGCATGGCCCACAACGGCAAACCCGTTATCCTGACGGCGCGCGAATGGGTGTTGTTCGAGGCCTTCGTGCAGCGCCCCGGGCTGCTCTTTTCCAAGGCGCGCCTGGAGGAACGACTCTATTCTTTTGATAGCGACATCGAGAGCAATGCCATCGAGGTCCACATCAGCCGATTGCGCAAGAAGCTCGGCGCGCATGTCATCCAGACCGAACGCGGGCTCGGTTATCGCTTAGGCAGGCCATGAGACTGCTCGACTCGATCCAGGCGCGTCTGGCGCTCGCGATAGGTCTGTCGGTGACCGTGCTCTGGCTCGCCGCCTCAGCGGTCACCGCGCGACGCGTTGGCCAAGAGATGGAGCAAGTCTTCAACGACGGGCTGAAGACCACAGCGGAGCGCATTTTGCCGATCGCGCGGCGCGACCTGCGTGAAGGACGCCTGCGGCGCGAACCGTCGACCGCCGGCAACGAGGGAGACAGTCCGACATTGATCGGACGCGCGGCCCGCTATGGACAGGATCTCACCTTCGTCGTGCGCGATCGGGAGGGCCGGGTTCTACTCGCTTCGGACGGCGTCGACGCCTCCATCTTTCCGCCGTTCACCCAGCCCGGATTCCGGTGCACGAAGACCCACAAGATCTACGCCGACGCAACCCGCGACGGAAACCTCACGATCGACGTCGCCGAGCCGCTCAGTCATCGCCGGGGAATGTCGCACACGATGCTCGCCGGCCTGGCGCTGCCACTGATCATCGTCACTCCCCTCAGCCTTCTGGCGATAGCCGTAGCTGTCCGCCGCTCCCTGCGACCGGTTCGTGGACTGCAGCAAGGTCTTGCCCGGCGCGGCGCGCGGGACCTCTCGCCCTTACCGGACGCCAATTTGCCGAGCGAACTCGCCCCGATCTCCGCCGGCGTCAACCAACTGCTCGGCCGGCTGACGGACGCCTTCGAGGCGGAACGTAGCTTTGCTGCCAATGTGGCGCATGAGCTGCGTACGCCGGTCGCCGGCGCCATTGCCCAGGCTCAGCGCATTCGCTCCGAAACCCGCGAAGAGCGGACGGGCCAACGTGCCACGGAGATCGAGACTACGCTGAAGCGATTGATGCGCATGTCCGAGAAGCTCATGCAACTCGCCCGCGCCGAAGGCAGTCGCTTGCAGCTCGACGATCCTTCGGATCTGCGGACGGTCCTGCGCCTAATCATCGACGATTTTGTCCGGGCCGGGGAACAGCGGATCGCGCTCGTCCTGCCGGAGGTCCCGGTGCATTCTATGCTCGATCCAGATATCGTCGGCATTCTCGGCCGCAACCTCATCGAGAATGCATTGCGCCACGGCGCGCAGGACGGCGCTGTGGACATATCGTTGAGGCCGGACGGCCTGCTTTGCATCTCCAATGAGGGGCCAGCTGTGCCAGCCGATGCGCTGGACCGCCTTATGCGCCGCTTTGAACGGGGCACCGGCAAGATCGGTGGCAATGGACTGGGTCTCGCCATCGTCAAGATCATTGCCGACCGCCTGGGCGCGACACTCTCGGTGACTTCACCGCTCCCCGAATCAAGTACCGGCGTCCGGGTGACCGTGAAGCTGCCGACAGTTGGTTGACGGCACGCCAGCGGTCTCGTTCTCGCCAGAGTCGCCGCTGTCTGCATCCAGCGTCAAATGCAGCTTTCGCCATTTGCGACGGGATTTGGTGCCGTGCTTTTCCTCCTGGCATTGGCCCGCACCGAAGATTTGCAAGCCCGTGCTAACGATGAGGACATGGATCGGCCAATTCTCCGGGTTACGATCACGATCATCGTGCCGAGTGTTCCGCAGTCGCACCTCACCTGCCCTCCGGCTCAGGTCGATCCGAGGGTCAACACGCCTCTCATCAGAGAAACTTACGGGAAGCTGAAGCACTGTTCCGCAGATTGTCAGCTTGCGGTCAGGTTAAAGCTCGATAAACCGTTACGAATACATCCCGGAACCGGCCGAGTTTTTGTCGATAAGTACGCCTGTATGTGAATGTTAATTCAATAGTTTGCAGGCCTTTACGAATTTTTCATCACTATCCAACCGACGATATCAGCCATTAGATCTTATCGTCTTTGATGGGGGCTTAGAAATTGATATCCAGAAGACGTCTATTGGCAGGGATCGCAATGTCGTACGCGGCAATGTCTCTCACGCGGACAGTTCGCGCCGCGAATGCGTCTGAACTTGTCAGGACGCTCCAGCGCGGAGGAGTGTCGGTATACATGCGCCATTCCATTACCGATCGCTCTCAGGTCGACACCGGAGATCTCGGTCGGCGAGAAGGGCAGCGCAATCTCTCGGAAGAAGGCCGGCGTCAGGCGACCGCCCTGGGCGCGAGCTTCAAGGAATTGACCATACCGGTCGGTGAAGTCCTCAGCAGTCCCGTATTTCGCGCCCTCGACACGGCGCAACTCGCATTCGGCGAAGCCAACGTCAAAGCGGTTCCCGAGCTGACAGCCGACGATTACGAGCATGACCAGGCGCGCTTGGCGGCGAATGTCGCCTGGGTCAGTCGTCGCCTAGGTGTTCCGTCCAAGGGTGGAAAAGTGGACGTGCTCGTGGGCCACATCTATCCGCTCGGCATGATCCTGGGCCGCTCTGTCTCGCAGAGCGAATTTCCCGAAGGCGGATTCGCGGTTTTTGCTCCGTCGAGTGGTTCCCCAAACTTCCTCGGCTTTGTCACGCCCGCAGAATTGCTCAGCGCTTCTCATGCGCAGTAATATCTCCGCCGCAGGTACTGGAGCTTGAAGCACCTGAGCCTCAGCTCCAGATGGG
The DNA here is from genome assembly GCF_009826875.1 of Shinella sp. AETb1-6. Lineage (NCBI taxonomy): Bacteria > Pseudomonadati > Pseudomonadota > Alphaproteobacteria > Hyphomicrobiales > Rhizobiaceae > Shinella > Shinella sp. AETb1-6. Next base: position 11,398 of record NZ_WUMM01000009.1, read on the forward strand.
CGAAGCGCGATGCTTAAGCGAACTGTTGGAAAACCGGTCTCAATTGGCTGCTCCGCCCCAGACGGAGCAGCCAATTCACTCGTTGCCGAGTACAGTCACCAGATCGCGCATTGACTTGCCGCGCATCGGATAGTGTTCGATGAGCATCTCGCGCGTTTTATTACTACCTCCATCGCGATAGATCTCTCTGTCATCGGGGCCGACAATATCGTGTCGACTACCGTCCTGCCCTTTACGCTTCAGACTTACCGGAAGCTGAAGCAGCCTCGTCAGCACCGTCAGGTAGGCGTCAGTTTGAGTTTTCATCAGAGGTCCGGTGCCGGAACAGTCGCCTCCCAAAAGGTCCATCCGTTCTTGTCATTGCCGAACCTATGGAAACAATTGAAAATGGAGTATGAATACATGCCTCCCAAATCCCCACTTGAAATCGCGATTGGACGCCGTGGCGTCATGGTCGGTGGCGTAGCTGCCTTGGGCGCCCTAGCGGCGGGTCGGCACGGTCTCGTTTCGCCCGCGGCCGCACAGTCCGGCCCCTATTCAGGAACCGGTGCCGCATCCCAGACGCCGGCGTTCTTCCAGACGACTGTAGGAGATGCAAAAGTCACCGCCCTGTTGGACGGCGGCTTCGTGGTGCCGACAAACGGCCTCGCGAAATTCTTCCCCGACTCGGCGGAGACGATCTCGAAGCTCGACACGCTGCTCTATCCGCACCCTGAGGGGCTCGCGATTCCGGTCGGTGCGTATTTGGTTGAGACGAGCAAGAATGTCGTGCTGATCGATGCCGGCGGCGGCCCGACCTACTTGCCGACGACTGGTCGCCTGCAGGCCTCGCTCAAGGCGGCAGGCGTCGCGCCGGAAAAGGTCGATACCATTCTGCTGACCCATCTCCACATGGAGCATGCGCTTGGCATTTCGACCGCGGACGGGAAGAAAGTGTTCCCCAACGCCGAGGTGCTCGTTTCTGAGGCCGAGTACAAGTTCTGGATGGACGACGCCAACCTGTCCAAGGTGCCTCAGGGCGAGACTTTCGTTGCTGGCGCCCGCAGGTCGATCGCGCCCTACAAGGACAGCATCCGCCGCTTCGCCGACCAGGAGAAGGAGGTCGTTGCCGGCTTCTCGACGCTGCCGGGACCGGGACATACGCCGGGCAATACGTCGTTCATGCTTACATCCGGTTCTGCCTCGTTGCTGATCCTTGGTGATGTGCTGCATTCCCCCGTGCTGCAGCTTCCGACGCCGCGGGCGCGCGTCGGAGTAGACGTGGATCCTGCTCTCGGGGTCGAGAGCAGAGTAAGGACGCTCGATGCTATCGCTGGCAAGACGACCTTCGTCGGCGGGATGCATCTCCCCTGGCCCGGCTTCGGGCGAATGGCGCGCAACGGCGAGGGCTACGCCTACTTCGCAATGCCTTGGCAGCTTGGCTAACCATCGCTCTGGTTTAACCCGGCTCTTCGATGTCGACCGGGTTACACCGCACTGAGCGGCCGCGCCTATTGGGGGCGCAGGAACACCAATCCTTCATTGGTTTTCGGGACAAAGCGAGAGCTGGATCGCACCGTTTCCATGGGCTGTTGGTTCAGCGTGGGACCAGGGACGATCCATGGTCAGAAGGGCCGGGATATCGTCAAAATGATCCCCCGTGATCGCCTGTTAACCGAATCTGACGGACCATTCACACAAATCGAGGGTAGGTCTGTTCTACCATGGGGGCTCGACCGCTCGATCGATCGCGAAAGGGATGTGTTTTCAGTGCCTTGCAAAATTTCGTTCCGGTCGGTGGTTCGAATTGGTTCAAGAGCTTTGCTGAACTCGGTATTTAGCCATGCGCCCGCCTCAATGCTCGCGATAAAGAAGCAGCCGATGAAAACCCGCACATGGCCGCCACCTCGGCCTTGGTGAGCCCGGGCTGAAGCAGATGTTCGCGCGCCCGCGCCAACCGCATATGGAGGTAGCAGCGCCCCGGTGACAGTTCCAGCTCTTCTTCGAACAGCCGGGCCATAGTCCGCAAGGTTAAGCCAGCGGCGGCTGCAATCTCCGGCAGGCCGAAAGGTCGCTCGATATGGGCCGCCATCTGGTCCAGCGCCTGGCGCAGGCGTGGGTTGGGATGGGATGGAAACGCCCCGAAGGCGGGTTCGGCCGGCCTGGCCATCCGCGGGCCGTTCAGGAACATCGCCGCGGCATCGAAACGTGCCGCCGCGCCGAACCTGCGCGTGATTTCCTGCAAGGCCAATTCCATTGCCGCCGCGGCGCTGCCGCATGTCATCCACCGTCCGTCGACCACAAAAGGCGCTGAAACCGTCTGCACGTCGGGGAAGGTTTCGGAAAACTCGGTCAGCAGTTGCCAATGCAGCGTTGCTCGCCGGCCATGCAGGTAACCGGCACGCGCCAGAAGCCACGCTCCGGTATCGGCGGCGATGACGGCGCCCGCCTTTCTGGTCAGCCGCAAGGCGCGGCGCACGGCGGGATCATCGGCATTGCTGCGAAACCGGTCGCCGCCGATCATGATCAGGAGATCGCAGGGCCCTGCCTCTGAAAGAGGCCTGTGCGGGGCCTGCGCCAAGCCGCTGGACGAATGCACTGTTTCGTCGTGGGGCGTCAGCACCGTCCAGGTGATATCCGCGCCATGTTCGTCCCGAACCACGCGCATCGGTTCGATGAGACAAGCAAGCAGCATGTTCGAGAAGGCCTCGAACAGAAGGAGATTGATGCGCAGTTTCTTTTGCGCGTTTGGCAGATCGTGCTTCATCTTTGGCAGAATATGACGTTCAGGAGGCCTCAATCAAGGATAGGTTGGTGCAAACCTATTCCGGAGAGCCTCATGACGAACCGCCCGCTCCACCACATCCGCGTTCTAGACTTTGGCCATTACCTTGCCGGGCCGATGGTCGGCATGATGCTTGCCGATCTGGGGGCCGAGGTGATCCGCATCGACCCGCCAGGCGGGCCGCGTTGGCGCGATCCTGCATTCGACATGCTGTCGCGCGGCAAGCGAGCTTTGACACTCGACCTTAAGACGGAGAACGATAGGCAAACCGCCCTGGCGATGGTCGCTCGCGCCGATGTCGTCCTCGACAATTTTCGGCCGGGCGTCATGGTGCGGCTGGGCCTCGCGCCTGCGGACCTGCGCGCGGCCAATCCCGGCATTGTCTCGCTTTCGCTGCCTGGCTTTGCCTCGACCGATCCCGAGCTTGCACCGCTTGCCGCCTGGGAGGCGGTGATTGCCGCGCGCACGGGGCAGTTCACCGATATGGGGCTGAACCGGCAGTTGATGGGGATCAACCCCTCCTTCACGCCGCTCGGCCTTGCCTCGGCCTATGGCGCAGCCTTCGGCGCCATGTCGGTTCTGTTTGCTCTCGGGGCGAAAGACAGGATGGGCGGCGAGCATATCGAGGTGCCGCTGGCCTCGGCCCTGTTCGAGGGGCTGGTCTATAATTGCGAGCAGATCGAAGACTATCCGGAGCGCTACAAATCGCCGCGCGAGGTGGAACTCGATCGCCGGCGCGCGGAAAATCTGCCGTTGAACCTCAGCTATGCCGATCTCGGCGAATTCCTCGACCCCTTCTATCGAACCTATCGCTGCGCCGACGGGCGCGGCTTCTATGTGGTATCCTGCTCCATCGTCACGCACCCGCGGCGGGTCCTGCATGTGCTGGGTCTCGACGACCTCGCCGCGACACTGCCCGATTTCGACGCCTATCTCGACCAGAAGGACTGGCCTGACGAATGGGCGATGCGCAACTACCCCGTCGGTGTGCGCGACCGAAAGCGTGTGGCCGAGGCCATGCAAGCTGCCTTTCTCACGCGCCCCTCGTGGGAATGGGAGGAACTGTTCGGTGCGGGAAAGGCGCCGGCTTCGGCGCAGCGCAGCACGCGGGAATGGCTGGACGATGCGCATGCGCGCGCCTCCGGTCTGGTCCTGGAGATCGACGATCCGCGCCACGGTAGGATGCGGCAAATGGGGAACCTGGCATGGCTGCTGGGCGACGACGGCGCGCTGGAGAAACGGCCGGGGCCTACGTCTGACGCGTTCCGCAGCGATCTGCCTCATCTGATGGCCGAGCCGCCGCGTCCCCACCCGCAAGGCAGGAACAGGGGCGGCTGGCTTGACGGCCTGAAAGTCGTAGATCTGACGAATGTGATCGCGGGGCCGACAATCGGATCGACGCTGGCGCGCTTTGGCGCCGAGGTCACGTCGGTACAGCCGGTCACTCCCTCGGTCGATCCGTGGAATGCGATCGTGTTCGGGCTGCACGCCCATCGGGGCAAGGAGAGCGTGCTTCTCAATCTGGGCAGCGAACAGGGGCGTGTGGCTCTGGAGCGGCTGATCGCCGATGCGGATGTGGTGACGATGAACGGCACGGACCAGCAGCGCGATGACTTGAACCTCTCGCCCGAGCGTTTGGCGGCGCTCAATCCTCGTGCGATCCTGGTGCAACTCGATGCATGGGGTGGACCGCGCCGAGGGCCGAAGTCCGACCATCTGGGCTATGACGATCTTGCTCAGGCCGCGACGGGGGTGATGGTGAGGTTCGGTGGCGGGCCGGACACGCCCGAGGAGCATGCGCATTTCGGCACCATCGATGCGCTGACGGGTTACATGGCCTGTGTCGCGCTCGGCGCGGCGTTGGAGCGGCGACGGGTTACGGGCAAGGGCGGTGTCGCCCGCGCCGCGCTGGCCGGCTGCGGCGCGATGATCCAGGCGCAGTTCATGTATGATTTCGACGGCCGTGCGCCGTTCGACGAACCTGCCGGGCGACAGGCGCGTGGCTGGGGGCCGTTTTATCACTGCTATCGCGCCGCCGACGACTGGATGTTCTTCGCGGCGCCCACCGAAAGGGGCGCGGCACTCGCCCGCGTGCCGGAGCTGGAAGATTTGGCCGGGCTTGGCGAAGGCGAGCTGATCGAGAGATTGGCGGAACGCTTTGCCCTTCACCCGGTCTCCCATTGGCAAGGACGATTCCGAGAAGGGTCGGCTGGCGTGGTTCCGCTTGGCTCGCTTTCGGGCAACCGCGAGGCCGGTCTGCATCATGAAAGCGAGGGGCCGGCCGACATCCGGCAAGCGACCTATCGCGCGATCCGCCATGACCGCCACCCGATGGGCCGTTGGGTCGATCTGGTCGCGCCCAATGCCGTGCGGCCCGAGCACGCGACGATCACGGTTCCCGCAGCAGCCCCGAAGCCCGGCGCACAAACGCGGGCGATCCTGTCGCGTCTCGGCTATAGCGAAGCCGAGGTTGCGGCGATGATCAAGGCTGGCGTCGCCGGCGAAAGCTGGTCCGCGCGATATCTTCCGGAGTGATGTGATGACCACCGAAGGCAAAGGCCCCGCCATAACTCCACGGACGCGCGCCCGCGCGCGTCACATCCTCGATCACTACTATATCGGCCCGGCGCGGGACGCCGCAGTGCTGGAAATCTGGGGCTACACCCCTCGCATGGCCTATGCGCCCGGCGACGAAGTCGTCCTGCACGTCTCGACGACGGCAGAGCGCTGGTCCTACGAAGTCGGGCGTGACGGTTCCCGGTATGAGCCGGTCCTTGCCGTCGAGAACCTGCCGGGCCATCACCACGATACGCCGGCCGATTGCTCCGTTACGGGCTGCGGCTGGCCGGAGAGTGCGCGCTTTATCGTGCCGGCGGATTGGCGGCCGGGAGGATATCTGATCACCCTCATCGCCGAACGCGATGGCGACCGGGTCGAGGAACACCACCTGATTCTGGTCCGCCGCGCCCGGCACCTTCCCCGCGCCCCCTATCTTCTGGTTTGCGCGACCGGCACATGGTTGGCCTACAACTGCTGGGGCGGGTCCAACCATTACGAAGGCATCACCGGACCGGAGGGCAACGCCTTTTCCCCGGTTCTATCGACGCAGCGCCCTTGGACGCGTGGATTCTGCAAGCTGCCCGCCGGCGCTCCGCGCGCGCTGCCCGAACGGCCGCAGCGCCCCGACGACATGGTGCGCTATCCCTACATGGAATGGGCTTATGCCTATGGCTATTCCAAGAAATACGCATCGGCCGGCTGGGCGAGCTATGAACGCCTCTTCGCTCGCTGGGCCGAGAGCGCCGGCTACGATCTCGACTTCGCCACCCTCCATGACCTCGACGCTGACCCGGACCTTTTAGACGGCCACAGCTGCGCGATTTTCGTGGGGCATGACGAATACTGGAGCGCACCGATGCGCGATGCCGTCGACGCCTTTGTTGCGGCTGGAGGCAAGGTCGCGCGGTTCGCGGGCAATTTCCTGTGGCAGACCCGGCTGGAAGAAGAGGGGCGCCGGCAGATCTGCTACAAATATTTGGCCGAGCAAGATCCTCTTACGGGAACCGAGCAGGCTCATCTCGTCACCGGGGCTTGGGAGTTGGCCCCCGTCAATCGGCCCGGCGCCCTGACCTTCGGCACCAATGCGCTGCGCGGGATCTATACGGGACTCGGCCGATGTGTCGGCGGCGGATCGGGTGGATTTACCGTCTATCGATCAGGACATTGGGCCTTCGCCGGAGCCGGGTTGGGATATGGCGACCAGTTGGGTGCCGCCTCGCGCATCTTCGGCTATGAGGTGGACGGGTTGGATTACCGCATGGAGGACGGGTTGCCGTTTCCGACGGGGACCGATGGCGGATCCCTCGACATCACCATCCTCGCGATGGGCCTTGCGACCAACATCGAGACCGACAATCGGATTTGGGGCGAGACACAGTACATCGGCGCGTCGGATGCCGCGTTCAAGGCGCAATCCCTTTACGGTGCGGTAACGCCCGAAACGCTGGACGCCAGCGCCCGTGGAAACGGCATGATCGTGCATTGGTCGAAGGGCAAAGGCGAGATTTTTACCGCGGCGACCTGTGAGTGGGTCGCGGGCCTCGCGCGTGGTGATATGCAAGTTCAAACCGTAACGCGAAACGTGCTCGACCGGTTTGGCGTGCGTTAAGGGGCCATTCGGGGCTTAGCATCGCCGAGTTGCACTGCCCAGCAGCAGGTATTCTGTAGTCAGCCCATATCGTGCATTCGAACTATGGAGCCTGAGTACTTTGATCATGCGGGGTCACTGGTTCAGATCCCGTCAAGATTTTAAGAGAGCCGTGAACGGGGAATGACGGCGTGAAATTTCAGCTAAAAAACGTCATTCAATTGCATTGCATTCTCTTTGAATATGGAGACAGTCATGGCCGCAAACGCTCTTGTACAAACACGTATTGATTCCGAAGTCCGGGATCGTGCTTCTGCCGTCCTTGAAAGCATGGGCCTCACGGTATCTGATGCGGTTCGTATCATGCTCACCCGGACTGCTAACGAGGGCGCTCTGCCTCTTGAACTTTTATCCGGCAGTGAGGCGCATGACGCCTGGTTTCGGACCAAGGTGCTCGAAGCGTTAAACGATATTCGACCGGATTTATCGGACGACGAGGCCGAGGCGCACTTTGCCAAACGTCGAGCGGCGGCCCGCCTTAAAGCTGGTGTGCCAGAATCGTGAAACTTACTTGGTCTGCTTTTGCGTTATCGGATCGTGACGCCATCTTCACAACATCGAGGCAGATAATCCCGCCGCTGCCGTCTTGATCGATGAACGGATAGCCGCTGCCGCCCGTCGCTTGCTCGACTTTCCTGCCAGTGGGCGCGTGGGTCGAACTGCCGGGACACGCGAACGCGTCATCAATGGCACGCCGTATATCGCCGCCTACGCCGTTGCCGAGACGACAGTTCGAAGTCTTCGCGTACTCCATGGCGCGCAAGAATGGCCAGAAAATCTGCCGCTAAGCTGATCGACCACGTTTGTGTGGGGCCGGCGGTTCGATCCCCATCAAGGCCACAGATTCTCCAAAAGCTGAAACTTGCAATCATAGGAGGTAGGTTCGTTAACTGCATCGCCGCTATGTTTTTGGCGAATTGGACATTCTCGCTGTAGGAAGGTGCGATTGCGATGACAAAATGGTTCCGGCGCCCGTCGTTAAAATCGTGCCTCGCTGCTATCGTGCTTCTCGTGGTGGCGCCGACGCTCGGCGTCGTGGCTATGGCCTTGCTGAATGCAGGATACTCTTATCGCGAAGCTTCCACAAACCAGCTTCTGGAAACCGCACGCGTCGTTGCGCAATCGGTCGAAAACGAGCTCGCCGTCACAGCCCGGCTCGTCCGGGAATTCGGGAAGTTGCAGGCGCAGGACGAAGAGCGCCACCAGCCCGACCTGATGATTGGCGGACCACCAACCATGGTCTACCACGTCGAAAACGGCGAAATCGCAGCCGAAACGGCGGCAATGGCTCCGATTGTCCGGGAGACCATCATGGCCGCGGTCACCTCCGGCGAGTTCGCCGTCTCGAACATTACCGATATCGCAACACCGGACGATGGCGCACTCCGCATCGTGCTCGCCGTGCCGGACCGAAACCGGGACGGGTCCACAGAGGTTGCCGTGCAGGTTGGCAATCCGGCAGACATGGTTCGCGCCCTTTCGCGCGGCAGCAACGCGTCCGTATCGGCGGTCCTTGCCATAACCGACGGTACGGGCAGGATCATCGGCAGATCGGTGGATTCAGAGCGCTTCATCGGCCGGCCGGTACCGGATTGGAACACGCTTGTCGCGCTGGGAACCGCCAGCGGCTCTTTCCGTGCGCTCACGATAGAGGGCCGGGAAATCGTCTTTTCGTTCCACAAGATTTCCGGCACCCCGGGCTGGGTGGCGGTGGTGGGCGAGCCGGCAGCAAGCTTCGATGCTCGCTGGAAACAGCCTCTCATCGTGATGCTGCTCGCATCGTCCGTGACCATCCTCGGCGGGCTCGCGCTGGCTTTCCTGTTGGCGCAGAGGGTGCTCCGTCCGATCAGCCATCTCGTCAGCCGCGCGCAGGCCGTAGCCGAAACGCGGGCCGCGAATGGCAAGGAAATCGCCGTCGACGTCCCTCCCTCGTTCGTCTCCGAGTTCGAGACCCTGCGCGTCAGCTTGGACGAGGCTGATGCCGTGCTGCGCGGCAGCCTCGCCGAAAGCCAACGGTCCGAAACGGTTGCGCGAAGAAGCGCCGCAGCATTGCAGGAAGCAGAAAAGCTCGCTCGCATGGGAAGCTGGACGCTTGATCTTGCGACGGGCGAGTTCACCGGTTCGGAGATGCTCTACGAGTTGAACGGTGCCGATCCGAAGGAGGCGCCGTTGAAGGTGGAGGATCTTTCCAGGCTTCTGGCGCCGGAAAGCTACTCCCGGATCGAGCGCGCCATCGCCGCATGCATCGAAACCGGCCAGCCTTACGCGCTCGAAGTCGAGCATCTGCACAGGGACGGCCGCCATTTCACGGCGTTCGTACAGGGTAAGGCGATCCGTGACGACGCGGGGCGCGTCGCCAAGCTGACTGGTACCGTGCAGGATATCAGCGAACGCATCGAGGAGCGCGAACGCCTCGCGGCGCTGGCCGATAACCTGCCGAGTGGCGTCATCTTCCGACTGGAGCGCAATGGCGAAGACACCATCAGGATCGCTTATGTCAGTGCTGGGATCGAACGATTGGTCGGCTTACCCGCCGCAGATGTCATGGCGCGCACGCAGCTGATTTGCGATGCAATTCTTCCCGACGACCAGCCCGGCCTTTATGAGGCACTGGAGCGCTCGCAGGCAGAAGGCGAAGTACTCGATCACGCATTCAGGGTGACGGCTCTCGACGGGCGCAGCCTGTGGATACATGCGCGCGCGGCCCTGCGCGCGCAAAGCGACGGCAACCGGGTATGGGACGGTATCGCCCGCGACATCACCCACGAGCGCGAGGCGGCCGACGCGTTGCAAGCCGCCAAGGAAGCCGCCGAAACCGCCGAGCGGACGAAGAGTGATTTCCTTGCCACGATGAGTCATGAAATCCGCACGCCGATGAACACCATTGTCGGCATGACCCGGCTTGCGCTCCAGACGGAGCTCAACCCCAAGCAGCGCAACTACCTGAAGAAAATTGACGGGTCCGCGACTGTACTCCTCGGCATTATCAATGACATTCTCGACTTCTCCAAGATCGAGGCCGGCGGGCTGATGCTCGAAGGTACCTCCTTCACGCTCGAATCGGTTCTGGAATCCGTTTCCACCGTGACGGCCTTGAAAGCGGAGGAAAAAGGGCTGGAGTTGGCGTTTGCCGTCAATTCCCTCACCCCTTCCTTCGTCAAGGGCGATCCGCTGCGCCTCGGCCAGGTGCTGATGAACCTTGTCGGCAATGCTGTGAAGTTCACCGAGCGCGGCGACATCCTTGTGTCCATCCGGCCTCTTCCATCACCGGCACCCGAAAGGATAAGGCTCGAATTCTCCGTAAGGGATACGGGTATTGGCCTGACGGAAGACCAGATCAGCGGCCTGTTCCGGCCCTTTACCCAGGCCGACAGCGACACATCGCGCCGCTATGGTGGCACCGGTCTTGGGCTCGCCATTAGCAAGCGTCTCGTGGAGATGATGGGCGGGGAAATCCGTGCCGAAAGCGAATACGGCAAGGGCTGCACCTTCGTTTTCACGGTCTCACTGGAGCGGGCGGAGAACGAAGAGCTCCCCGCGACCGCAGCCATAAGCTCGCATATGCTCCGCGGCCGGCGTATCCTGATATGCGACGACAACGAAAGCGCCCGGCTGGCGCTCAACGAAATGGTACGCGGCTTCGGCCCGGAAACCCATACTGTCGATACCGGCCCCAAGGCCGTAACCCTGCTCAGGCAGGAGGCGGAACGGGGCAGGCCATTCGATCTGGTTCTTCTCGATTGGCGCATGCCCGGCATGGACGGCCTTGAAACGGCGCGCATCATCAAGGCCGATACGGACCTCGCCCATATGCCAGCCGTTCTGATGGTGACCGCCTACGGGCACGAGATCGTCGCCAAGGCGGTGGACGAGATCGGTCTTCAGGGCATGCTTCTTAAGCCCATCACCCAGTCCACGATGTTCAATACGCTTCAGGGGGTTCTGTTCGAGACACCGCCTGTTAGCGGGCAGGACAAGGCTGCTGTCCCACGCCATATTTCACAGGAGCAAGATTACAGAGCCCTTGCCGGTCGCCACATTCTCGTGGTGGACGACAACGCGCTGAATCGCGAAGTCGCGACCGATTTCCTGGAGCTGGTCGGAGCCAGGGTGGAAACTGCCGTCAACGGTCTCGACGCGATCCGGAAGATGGAGACAACCGCCTACGACGTCGTCCTGATGGACATGCACATGCCTGAAATGAACGGGCTCGAAGCCGTGCGCGAAATTCGCAAGCGGCCGCAATGGGCAATGCTCCCAGTCATCGCTCTCACCGCTCAGGCGCGCATTGAGGACCAGCAAGCCGGCATGGCAGCGGGCATGACAGCGCATCTCACCAAGCCTATTGATGAAAAAGCTCTCTACGGCATGCTGATGAGCGTTCTGGGCCTTGCTTCCCACGGTCCGGATCTTCTTGCAGATGACCAAGTGGTTCCCGAACGCCCTACCGCAAGCGAGATCGATGCCTCGGCGCTGTTCAGTCGCTTCGGAGGAAACCGTCAACGTGTCGAACGGCTGATCGGTGGTTTCCTGCGGGACTTCAACGATGCGCCCCGTGCGCTGGAGGAGTTGGTGCTGCGCGGAGCGCTCGGCGAAGTCGCAGACCTGGTTCACCAGATCAAGGGCGGCGCCGGTTATCTCGGGGCCGTCGAGTTGAGCAAGGTTGCCGACACGCTGGAACATGCGGCACGCCACGAAGATGACGGAACTGTCGCCACCCAGGCGCCGCTCTTCGCCGTTCTTCTGCGGTCCTGCCTCGGGACACTCGAAACGATGCTCGCGGCCATGCATGCGCCCGCCGCAGGCGACGAGGAAGCGACAATGGCGGCGCGGCAGGCCCTCGTCTTGATGGATCAGGTCGTGCCGCTTGTGGAGCGCGGCGACTTTGCGGCGAAGTCCCTCCTGGAAAAGCTTGCGGCAGGACTGGAGGGGAAACGCCAGCGGGAACTCATCGACGAGATACAGGATCTCTTCGATGACCTCGAACTTTCCGAAGCGGTGGCCTCGCTGGAGCGGATGAAGGCCGAGCTCCAGCTTATAACAGCGAGGGAAGCCTGACATGACGGTCACATTCCATCCGACCGTATTGATCGTCGATGACGACAAGCTGAATCGTGCCGCCCTGGCCGAATTGCTCAAGGACGAGTGTAGACTGCTTCTGGCCAAAGACGGTCCATCCGCTCTCAACATCCTCATGCAGGAGGATGTCAGTCTCGTTCTTCTCGACGTGTCCATGCCTGGCATGGATGGCTATGAGGTGCTGCGACGCGTCAGGGAGAACCCGAAGACGGCCGATACAAGTGTCGTCTTCATCACGGGCATGTCGGAGGAAGCCGACGAGGAGCGCGGCCTGCTTCTCGGCGCGGCCGACTATGTGCAAAAGCCGATCCGCCCCTCCATCGTGCGGGCACGCATTCGCGTTCATCTGAAACTGGCTGCACAGAGGCGTGAACTCGAACGGCTATCGTTGCAGGACGGTCTGACGGGCATTGCGAACCGCCGCTACTTCGACGATGCCTTGAACCGCACCCTGCGCCAGGCGGCGCGCGATCGTGAGACCCTCGGGCTCGCGATCATCGATGTCGACCATTTCAAGCAGTACAACGATTTCTATGGCCACGGCGCGGGCGACGAGGCGCTGCGCCGTGTTGCCCGCATCATTGACACCTTCGCCATGCGACCCGGCGACGTTGCCGCACGGTATGGCGGCGAGGAATTCGTTCTGCTGATGCCACGGATTGGCGATTTCGCATACATTCTCGAAACGATGCGCAACGCGATCCTTTCCGAAGGAATACCCCATGAACGCTCGCCCACCACATCGGTCTTGACCATCAGCGGCGGCGGTATCGTGGCCTCGCCGTTCGATGGGACAACGCCACAGGCACTCCTCGACCACGCGGACAAGCTGCTCTACCAAGCCAAGCGGCATGGCCGCAACAGGTTTGTCCTGGAGTGAAGCTCGGCCCATATCCGATCCCGTTGTCGTCACCATCGGTTTTCGAGCGTCAAGCCCCGGGGAGAGGCTTCCGATCTGGCAGGCAGGACATTCTCTTCGATGCCTTGTGTCTGCCGACGTGCTGGAACTGGCGCATTGCGAAGCCAAGCGCATGGCCCTCTGTAAGCGCGAGGGCTTGTGGTACATCGATTTCCGCGGGGCTACAGGTCCGTGCCCGTTCAAGAGCCTGGCGGCTGCGGGTCACGATCTTACCGGCGACGTCGTGACTATTCCGCAGCGGCAAGAGGACCGAAAGATACATCGGTCGTGTAGTTCTCGCGCAGGAACGCGATGAAGTTGTCCTGGAACTGCCGCGTGTGGGCATGGGCCAGTTCGTCGGCCAGCTCGACGTTTTTCGCCCGGATCGCTTCCAGCATCAGTTCGTGCTCATCGGTCAGCAGATAGCCATCGCCGCCGCGTTCCAGATATTCGAAATGCAGATGCAGCATGCGCTGGCCCTGGTTGAGCAGCCGTTCGTAGAACGAGGCGAGGTAGGTGTTCTTGCCGGCATAGGCGACGGCCATGTGGAACTGCTTGTTGGCCTCCGACATCTTCAGATGCACGCCAGTTTTCACCGCCGCTTCAAACTCCTTCTGGCGCTTGGCGATGATCTTCAGATCTGCATCCGTCCGCAGTGTCGCGGCGAGACGCGTGTTCATGCGCTGGGCGACGTCGAGTGCTTCGACATATTTCGGAAAGCTTGCCACCTCGATCGGCGCAACGATGGTGCTGCGGTTGGACAGCGTCACCACCAGTTCTTCTCCCGATAGCCGGATCAACGCTTCGCGAATTGGCGAGCGCGACATGGCGAAGCGCTCGGCCAGTGTCGTTTCATCGAGCAACTGTCCGGGCGGCAGGGTAAGCGCCAAGATTTCGTTGCGCAGCGTGTCGTAGACACTTTTCGAGCCCGTGCCGCGCACGCGTTTCGATTCAATTTCCTCAGACACTTACGTTCCTTTCCGCATTTCATGGCCATTGGGCCAGAAAATCCGCGCCGCAGCAATCGTAAAATTTCCGCTTGACTTTGTCGACACTGAGACGACATTAAATAATCAGTCGACACGAAGCCGACAGAAGAAGACCGCAAGAACGGCCGAAGCCGACGGGTGGAACCGCGCGTTGAACGCGCTCAAAATGGGGAATGCACATGCTTTCGACTATGATGACGTCCGCTCTGCGGGCGACGGCCGCGCTCGCTCTGGTGGCAGGGCTTTCGACCACCGCCATGGCCCAGACGGCCGAAGGCTACTGGCAGGGCGTCCAGAAGAGCGGCACGCTGCGGTGCGGCGCAGCCGTCGCCCCGCCCTATGTGATGCGCGATCCGGCAAGCGGCGAATATTCCGGTTTCTACGCCGATCTCTGCCGGGAATTCGCTGAGGTACTTCAGGTAAAGCCCGAATTCGTCGATACGACGTGGGACAATATCGTAGCTGGCCTTCAGGCCGGCAAATGGGACGTCTCGCTGGCGCTGAACCGCACGCCGGCCCGCGCCATGGCCGTGCAGTTCTCCATCCCGGCGATGGAGTACCAGATCTCACTCGCCTACAACAAGGACAACCCGAAGATTCCGGCCGGCGCCGCATCAGTCTCTGACATAGACAAGGCCGACGTCACGCTCGCGGTCATGTCGGGCACCGCGCAGGACAAGGCGATCTCCGCTGCCGTCAAGACCGCGACGATCCTGCGCCTTCCGACCAATGACGAGACCCGTCTTGCCGTCGTCTCCCGCCGGGCGGACATCCTGGTCGACGCCTCCGACACGAACCAGCTCTTCACCCAGTCGAACCCCGATTGGGCCGTGGCGCTGAATCCGAAGCCGGCGCTCGCAAAGCAGGGCGTTTCCTTCGGCCTGCCGCACCAGCTTTCCGCCGCCGATGTCGAGGTGGTCAACATCTTCCTCGAGGAGCGGGTCGCGACCGGCCATGTCGAGGAACTGATCCGCAAGGCGGTGGATGAGGTTCTCAAGGCCGGCCAGTGAACCATCCGGGGCCGCCTTGCCGCGGCCCCGCCTGTCTGTTCCAAGGAGGAGAGTTTTGACGATGTCGGATAGCACCGCGCCACTGGTCAAGATCGAAGGACTGTACAAGAGCTACGGCGGCGTCGTGAAGGTGCTGCAGGGCCTCGATATCGAGATGAAGGCGGGTGACCGCGTCGTCGTCATCGGCCCTTCCGGCGGCGGAAAGTCCACGCTCCTGCGCGTGCTGATGGGATTGGAGCAGATCGACGGCGGTTCCGTCGCCTTTGGCGGCAAACCCTATATTTCCGCCAATGGCGACGGCAGGACCGTGATCGATACGAAGGTCAGGCGCTCGGTCGGCATGGTGTTCCAGCACTATACGCTGTTTCCTCATCTGACTGTGATCGGCAACCTGATCCTCGCGCCCATGAAGGTGAGGGGCGAGAAGAGGGCGGAAGCCGAGGCGAGGGCCATGGCGCTGCTCACGCGGTTCGGTCTGGCGCAGAAGGCGAATGCCTATCCGGCCCAGCTTTCCGGTGGTCAGAAGCAGCGCGTTGCCATCGCCCGCGCCCTCATGCTCGACCCCAGGCTGATGCTGTTCGACGAGGTCACCTCGGCGCTCGATCCGGAATTGGTGGCTGAAGTCGAGCAGGTGATCATGCAGCTTGCCCAGCAGCAGATGCCGATGGTCATCGTAACCCATGACATGTGGTTCGCCAGAAATATCGCCTCTCGCGTGATCTTCTGCGCCGGCGGCGTCGTGGTCGAGGACGGTCCGCCCGAACAGGTGCTCGGCACGCCGAAGGAGGAACGCACGCGCGAGTTCATCGAGCGGGTGTTCCACATCAGGCATTGAGGAGCAGGCCATGAACTACAGCTTCGACTTCGCATCCGTCTTTCGCAATCTGGGACCTCTTTGGGACGGCCTGCTCGTCACGATCCAGCTGACCGTCGCGGCCAACGCCATCGGCCTGACGCTCGGTTTCGCCCTGGCGCTGCTGGTCATGAGCCGCTGGGCGGTGGTGCGCCTGCCGATCATGCTGTTCATCGAATTCTTCCGCTGCACGCCGGCGATCATCCAGATCGTCTGGTTCTTCTATTGCGTGCCCATGCTGTTCAACGTGTTCCTCGGCTCGGTCACGATGGGGATCCTGGCGCTCGGCCTCAACCTCGCGGCCTTCAACGCGGAGGCGTATCGCGCCTCTATACAAGCCGTGCCGCGCGAGCAGCTCGATGCCGGCGTGGCGCTGGGCCTGACGCCTCTGCAGCGCATCCTTCACATCGTGCTGCCGACGGCTGTGCGCAACTCCATCCCCGTCCTTCTGACCAACGGCATCGGGACGTTCCAGCAGAGCGCGCTGGTCGCCATCGTCGCCGTGCAGGACCTGATGTACCAGGGCAAGACGCTCGCGACCCAGACCTATCGCCCCATCGAGACCTTCACCATCGTCGCACTCGTCTATTTCGCCGTGTCGTTCCCGGTCTCGCAGATCGTCGGCTATCTCGAACGGCGCCGCGAAGCGCTGGCAAGCTGAGGAACGGAACGATGACCCTGAACTTCGCCATCGTGCTCAAATATCAGGACGCGCTTCTGCTCGGCCTCTGGATGACGCTCAAGCTCACGCTGATCTGCATTGTCTTCGGCTGCGTCCTCGGCTTCCTGTTGGCGCTTGCCCGCACCTCGAAAAGCAGAATGCTCAGGGCCCTCGCAAGCGTCTATGTGGAGTTCTTCCGCGGCACGCCCGTACTCGTGCAGCTCTTCTGGATCTTCTTCTGCCTGCCGCTGGTGCTCGGCGTCGAGCTTTCCAACATGGCCTCGGGCGTGATCGCGTTGACGCTCTATATGGGGGCGATCAGCAGCGAGACATTTCGCGCGTCTCTGAAATCGGTCGGCCGCGAGCAGATGGACGCCTGCGTAGCTTTGGGGCTTTCTGCCTGGACGCGCACGACGAGTGTCGTTCTGCCGCAAGCCGTGCTGCGCGCCGCGCCGACGCTTCTGTCCAACTGCGTCAGCCTGTTCAAGGAGAGCGCGCTGGTCTCTGCGGTCGGCATGGCAGACCTCATGTTTGTCGGCCAGAACATTTCCAACAACACGGCCCGCCCCATCGAGGTGCTAACCGTCGTCGCTCTCATCTACTTCGTCATCGCCTTCCCGCTGACGCGCGCCGTCACGGTCGTCGAACAACGCATCCTCAAGCGGCTGGCTGTCTGAAGCACCGGCATCCGAACCCCCGAAAATGGAGACCCCCATGAAACTGTCAGGCGTCATGCCCGCCCTCGTCACCCCCTTCGACACGCAAGGCCGGGTCGATTTCAAGGCTTTCGAAAACTTGCTCACGCATCTGCGCGAAGCCGGGGTGACCGGCTGGGTGCCGAACGGCTCGACGGGCGAATATTTCAGCCAGTCGAGCGAAGAGCGCCGCGACGTGCTCAAGTTCGTCAAGGATTTCGCCAGGCCGGGTGAAACCCTGATCGCCGGCACGAACGCACCCGCTACGCGGGAGGTCATCGAACAGACCGCGATGGCAAAGGAAATCGGCTACGACACGGTGCTGCTCGCACCGCCCTTTTACACCCGCCCCACCCAGGCCGAACTCATCATGCACTACGAAACCGTGCTCGCCGCGGTCGACGTCGATCTCGTGCTGTACAGCTATCCCGCCAAGGATGGGTCGGACATCAGCTTCGAACTGATGGATCACTTCGCCGGCAATCCGCGTGTCATCGGCATTAAGGAAAGCTCGGGCGTGCTGCAGCGCGCGATCGACATCGCCAGCCGTTACGAGGGCCGGATCCAGCTGGTTTCGGGTTCGGACGACATCGCGCTCGATTTCATGTTCTGGGGGGCGGAAAGCTGGATCTGCGGCCCGTCGAACTGCATGGCCAAGGCGTGCTGCGATCTCGACCGCGCCTACAAGTCCGGCGATCTCGGCAGGGCCCGCGAGATGATGAAGATCCTCTACCGGGCGATGAACATCCTCGAATCCGGAAAATTCGTCCAGAAGATTAAATATGGCTGCGAATTGCAGGGCCTGCCGATGGGCGAATGCCGCGCGCCGCTCGGTCCCTTGACGGACGAGGAAAAGGCCGAATTCCGCGCCGCCATGCAGCCGATTCTCAACTGGTAAGCCGACAGGGCCGGGCGCAATGGCTGCCCGGCCGTTTCCTGATACCCAATGGGAGAAACGAGCATGACCACCGTCGTTGTCGGCGCAGGCATCATCGGCACGGCCATCGCCTACGAACTGCAAAAGCGCGGGCGGCAGGTCGTGTTGCTCGACAGGGGCGAGGTCGGGCGCGGTGCGTCCTATGGCAACATGGCCTCTATCGCCGTGACCGAGTTCATGCCCGCCTCGCGGCCGTCGATCTGGAAACAGATTCCCGGCTGGATGCTCGATCCCGAGGGACCGGTTCGCGTGCGGCCGATTTATATGCCGAAACTCCTGCCGTGGTTCGCGCGCTTTGTTGCCGCCTCGCGGCCGGGCAAGCTGCGGCAGTTGGAGGTCGAGGGTGCAGCGCTCTGCAAGCGCGTCTATGACGACCTGCTGCCGTTGTTGCGGGAAACGGATCTGGAAGGCGAGCTGACGGAGGAGGGCTGCCTCTCGCTCTATAGCGACGAGGTGGAGTTCCGCGCCGATCGCGAGCATATCGAAATCCTCGAGCGCTTCGGCTTTCCGCATCAACGGCTGACGGGCTCGCAGGCGCGGGACCTGGAGCCGGAATTATCTGACAGTATCGGCATTGCCGTGCTGTTTCCGCAGAACCGGAGCCTTCGCGACCCGTTCCGGCTGGTGAGCAGCCTTGCGCAACGCTTCACTGCGCTCGGCGGCGAAATCCGGCGCGGGACGGTCGTGGGCTTCGATCGATCCGGTCGCATCACCGCCGTCCGGCTTGCGGAAGGCGACCGCATCGCTGCCGAGGAGGTGGTGATCGCGGCCGGCGCTTACAGCGGCTTGCTTTCGAAGATGCTGGGGGAGCCGATGCCGCTCGAAACCGAGCGCGGCTATCACACGCAGATCATGTCCCCGGGCATTTCCATGCGTCATTCGATCATCTGGCCGGCGCGGGCTTTTATGGTCACGCCGACGGCCGGCGGTATCCGGGTCGGCGGCACCGTGGAGATGGCGGGCCTCGACGCTGCGCCGGATTATCGCCGTTCGAAGATCACCGTGCGGCGGGCGCAGACGGCGCTGCCCAACCTGCGCTGCGAGGATTTCTCGGAATGGATGGGCCACC
This sequence comes from Shinella sp. AETb1-6, assembly GCF_009826875.1. Lineage (NCBI taxonomy): Bacteria > Pseudomonadati > Pseudomonadota > Alphaproteobacteria > Hyphomicrobiales > Rhizobiaceae > Shinella > Shinella sp. AETb1-6. The sequence continues at coordinate 30,560 of NZ_WUMM01000009.1, forward strand.
GCCCGGCATTACCGGACACGGTGCCGGTCATGTCCGCTTCGGCGAAGACACCGGGTGTGTTTTACGCCACCGGCCACGGCCATCTCGGCGTCACCTATGCCGCGACGACTGCGCGCCTGATGGGCGATCTGATCGTCGGTGCGAAGCCGCCCATCGATATGCGCCCCTATCGTGTCGACCGTTTTTGACCACATGTGAGGACCACCATGCAGAACAAGCTTTTCATCGATGACCAATGGGTGGCCCCGGCCGATGGCGCCATGCTTCCGGTGATCGATCCGGCGACCGAAGAGGTCTTTCACCACATCGCCGCCGCCGGCGCTACAGAGGCGGATTTGGCCGTGAAAGCGGCCCGCGAAGCCTTCGACAAAGGCCCATGGCCGCGTCTTTCCGGGAAGGGGCGTGCGAAATACCTGCGGGCCATGGCGCAAGGCATTCGCGACCGTCTTGCGGAACTCGCGCGCATGGAAACGCGTGATAATGGCAAGCCGCTGCCCGAATCCGAATGGGACCTGACGGACGCCGCCGGCTGCTTCGATTTCTACGCCGATCTTGCCGAGGAGCTGGATGGAGAAGTGGAGGAAGTGAAGCTTGCTGACGCGCGCTTCGTCTCCAAGGCCGTGCGCGAACCGCTTGGCGTCGCCGTCGCCATCGTTCCCTGGAACTATCCGCTGCTCATGGCCTCGTGGAAGGTGGCACCGGCGCTTGCGGCCGGTTGCACCATGATCCTCAAGCCCGCCGAGACCACCTCCCTGACGGCGCTCGAACTCGGCGTGATCGCGCAAGATGCGGGGCTTCCGAAGGGCGTGCTGAACATCCTCTCGGGCAAGGGGTCCGTCGTCGGCCAGGCGCTCGTCGAGCATCCGCAAGTCGACAAGGTCGCCTTTACCGGCTCCGGTCCAGTCGGCTCGCGCATCATGGCGACCGGTGCCAAGGACATCAAACGCATCAGTCTCGAACTCGGCGGCAAGTCGCCCTTCATCGTCTTCGCCGACAGCGACATCGAAAAAGCTGTCGAATGGATCATGTTCGGCATCTTCTGGAACCAGGGCCAGGTCTGCTCGGCCACGTCAAGGGTTCTTGTCGAGGCCCCGCTCTATCCGAAGCTCCTGGTGCGATTGGTGGAAGAGGCGAAGAAGATCAGGATGGGCAATGGCCTCGATGAGGGCACGCTGCTCGGCCCGCTGGTCAACAGGGGCCAGTACGAGGACGTGCTGCGCCACATCGACCGCGCCGTCGAGCAGGGCGCGACCGTCGCCTGCGGCGGCCGGCATGCCGGCTTCGAAAAGGGCTTCTGGGTTGCTCCCACCATCCTCACCGATATGGCGCTCGACAGCGACGCCTGGGTAGAGGAAATCTTCGGTCCGGTCGTCTGCATCCGCCCCTTCGAGACGGAGGAGGAGGCGATCCGCCTTGCCAATGACAGCCGCTTCGGCCTCGCCGCCGCCGTCATGTCGGCGGACGACGAACGCTGCGAGCGCGTCGCGGCCGCCTTCCGCGCCGGCATCGTCTGGATCAACTGCTCGCAGCCTACCTTCACCGAGGCGCCCTGGGGCGGCTACAAGCAGTCCGGCATCGGCCGCGAACTCGGCCGCTGGGGGCTCGACAACTACCTGGAGACCAAGCAGATCACGCGCCTCGTCAGCGACGAGCCCTGGGGGTGGTATCTGAAATGACCTTCGACAAGGCGCTCGATATCCTGCTCGTCCATTGCCAGGGCGAAAGCGGCAATGTCCTCATCGGTGGCGCGCCCGAAATCCCGGGCGCGACCATCCTCGATAAGATGAACCATCTCAACGACGTGGACCCGTCACTCCGTCTCTTCCTGACACGCGAGCCGCGGGCGCAGGTCGTCCACACGACGAACCTGCTCCTGCCATCTACCCGGCCGGATGCCGACGCCGCCTTCATCGTGCTGCAACCGGACCGCGCCCATCCGATGTCGGGCTCCAACTGCATCTGCGTGGTGACGGCGCTTCTGGAAATCGGCCGCGTCACGATGACGGAGCCGGAAACGGTCGTGCGGCTGGATACGGCGGCCGGACTGATCGTCGCCCGCGCGCAATGTCAGGATGGCCGCTGCCTGTCGATCAGCCTCGACAACGTTCCGGCTTTCGTCCATGCACTCGACGTGATGATCGACACGCCGAGATGGGGCAAGATCACCGGTGATATCGCCTTCGGCGGCGTCTTCTATGCCCAGATCGACGTGGACCGCGTGGGGCTGCGCCTCGTACCGGAGCATGCCCGCGCGCTGGCCGAGGCGGGCACCGAAATCAAGGCGCTGCTGGCCGAACAGGTGGCGGTGGAGCATCCGGAAATCGCTGATCTCGACGAGATTGCCTATGTGATGTTCCGCGACTACCAGCCGGACGGCTCGGTCGTGACCTGCACGACGTTGAAGCCGGGTCGGGTGGATCGTTCGCCCTGCGGCACGGGGTCCTCGGCCAATCTTGCCATCCTCCATGCGCGCGGACAGGCGAAGACCGGCGATATCCGCGTCTCCCGCAGCATCATCGGCGGAGAATTCACGGCGGAAATCCTCGGCGAGACGACGGTCGGCGACCGCCCCGCCGTGCTGCCGCGCATCACCGGCCGGGGCTATGTCTTCGGCCGCCAGCAATTGCGGCTCGATCCGCAGGATGCCTTCGCGCAGGGTTTCGCCCTGTCGGATGCCTGGGGTCCGCAGGTGGGTGAACTATGATGCTTTCAGGACAATCGATCCTCGTAACCGGCGCGACGGGCGCCATCGGGCAGGCAATCTGCCGGGCGCTCGTTGCAGACGGTGCCAATGTCGTCGTCCACTACGGCCGCAATCGCGATGCCGCCGAGGCACTTGTGAGAGCGCTCGACGGGCGGGGCTGGTGCGTGCCGTCCGATCTTTCGGACCCGGCCGGCCCGCAGGCTTTGTGGGACGGTGCGCTGGCCGCCGCCGGCCGCCTGACGGGCCTCGTCAACAATGCCGGCATCCGCTCGGAAGTCGCGGTCGACGCGCCGATGGAGGAATGGCAGCAGGTCTGGGCGCGCGAGATGCGGGTCAATTTCCTGTCGGCCGTCGACCTGTCGAAGCTCGCCATCCAGCATTTCCGCATCCACGGCGGCGGGCGGATCGTCAACATGGCGAGCCGCGCCGGTCAGCGCGGCTATACCTCCAGTTCCATGGCCTATGGCGCCTCGAAGGCCGCCCTGATCAACCTCACCAAATCCATCGCGCAGAGCCACGGACATGAGGGGGTGACTGCCGTCGCGCTCGCGCCCGGCTGGGTGCGCACCGGAATGGCCGAAGCCTATATCGCCGAACATGGCGAGGCGGCGGCCCTGGCCGGCATTCCCATCGCCCGGATGGCCGACCCGCAGGAAATCGGCGAGATCACCGCCTTTGCCTTCCGTCCCTCGCAGGCGTCGCTGAACGGCGCGGTGCTGGATGTGAACGGCGGCAGCTACATGAGGTAATCCCATGCGTTTCAAGGATAAAGTCGTTATCGTAACCGGCGCTGCCGGCGGTATCGGCGCAGCGATCAGCGCCCGCTTCGCCGCCGAGGGCGCAAGCGTCGTGCTTACGGATATGAACGGTGAAGGGGCTGACGCGGCGGCCGCGCAGATCGGCGCTGCGGGTAGCAGGGCGCGCGCCTTCGCCAGTGACATTGCGACCGCGGAAGGTTGCCGGGCCATCGTCGAAAACGTGATCGGAACGGAAGGCCGCATCGACGTGCTTTGCAACAATGCCGGCATCAACCGCCGCGGCAATCTGCTGTCGCTGACACCGGAGGACTGGCGACTGAGCTTCGCGGTCAATCTCGATGCGATGTTCCACCTTTGCCAGGCGGCGCTGCCGCATATGATTGCGGCCGGCGGCGGCGCCATCGTGAATACGGCCTCACAATGGGGGCTCCATCCGGCGCCGAACCACATTGCCTACAATGTCACGAAAGCGGCGGTGGCGAGCTTCACGCAGAACCTTGCTCGTGATTACGCGCCGGACAAAATCCGCGTCAACGCCGTCTGCCCCGGCGAAATCCACACGCCCATGCTGGAGGCCGGAGTGAAACGGTCCGGGCGCACCATCGCAGACCTCGACAGGCTGGTGCCCTTCGGTCGCATTGGCAAGCCGGAGGAGGTCGCTGCCCTCGTCGCTTTCCTTGCATCCGACGAGGCGGCCTTTATGTGCGGTTCGCTGGTGGAAATCACGGGCGCTCAAGCGGTGGCGCCAGTCGGCGATTCTAATCTACTCAAGAGCCTTTCAGCCGGTCTATCTACCGGAACTGCGCTTTTCGGGATTTGGCGCAAAGGCGGCGAGTTGTGCTTGATGATCAAGATCAGCAAATTCTACCAGCCCAATGCTAATGGGGATGGCGTTCCGTCATGCAGACGCTTGGCGTGACGTCGCGAGAAACCCAGCGATAAAATCGACAGTGTCGTCGCCATCTCTTAAGCCGAGATGGATGCTTTTCTGTATCCCGCTCTCACCGATACGGACGGGGCGGACACCGAGCGCTGCCGCTTCCCGATGCACCAGCCAGTTCGGAATGGCACTTACACCGCGGCCTGCCGCCACGAGTTGGAGCATCATTTCCGTCGTCTCGACATTGCGGTGATGCCGCGGCCGGCAGTTGGCGGGCACCAGGAACTGCGTGAAAACGTCCAACCGCTCTGGCGGTACCGGATAGGTGAACAGTGTCTCATCCAGAAGATCCGCAGGCTCGGCATGGCTTTTGAGCACCAGCGGATGATCGGCCGGAACGGCAAGCACCAGTTCGTAATCGAACACCGGCAGATAATGGATGCCCAGCGCCTCGATCGGATCCGGCGTGATCAGGATATCGATCTCGTATCCGGTCAGCGCCGCCACGCCCCCGAGAGCGAACGACGTCGTCAGTTCCAGGCCGACATCCGGCCATTCCACGAGATAGGGTTTTGTGACACCCATCAGCCATTGGTGGCAAGGATGGCACTCCATACCGATCTTGAGCGAACCTCGCTGGCCGTCGCGATAATCCGACAGGACATCTTCAGCCCTTTCGATCTGGGGCAGAACGCGTTGCGCCAGCGTCACGATGTAGCGGCCTGCCTCGGTGAGGCGAAGGTTGCGGCCGTCTTTTTCCCACATTGCCACGCCGTAGCGCTCTTCGAGCTTTCGGATCGTGTGGCTGAGAGCGGATTGGGAGACGTTCAGCCGCTCCGCGGCAGCGGTCAGGCTGCCGAGGCGGTGGACTTCACGCAGGATCGACAGATGTTGCCTGTCCAGCATGGCTATGCCCGCCCGTGCTCAAGGGGAACGATGTCCGCCGTGGCAACATCCCCAACCGGCACTGGCCGATGATCCTTGTCGACCGCCACCATCGTGAAGTGCCCGGCTGCCGTAATCTGCCTCTCCCCCGTCAGGAGGTTTTCGGACCAAAGTCTGGTCTCGATGGACATGGAGCTACGGCCCACGCGCTCGACGCGTGCTTCCGCCTCGACGATTTCGCCGATCTTGATTGCTCTTGCGAAATCGATACGCTCCGATGAGGCGAGGACCACCAGCTTGCCGGAGTAGCGCGATGCTGCGACGAATGCGGCTTTGGTCATGTAGGCGATCGCTTCGCCCCCGAACATCCGGCCGACGCTGTTTGCCTGATCGGGAAACACAATCTCGACCATGGTAACTGCTCCGCCCGTGCACCGTGCCTCTTTGTGAAGCAGTTCGGGCAAGGCGTGATGCGCGGCGTCCTCGCCCTCCGGCACGGCGACCATATGGAAGGTGCCGCGCGTACAAATGTGCCGCTGCCGACCGACAATGGTCTCTGCCGCCATTTCGACTTCGACCGTCAGGAAGCGGCGACCGGCTTTGACCGGCTTGGCTGAGAATTCGACGATATGCCCGATACGCGCGGGCTGCCTGAAATCAATGCGCTCGCATGAGGCGGTCACGAACGGCGCTCGCCCGAACCGGGTTGCCGCGATGAAAGCAACACGATCCATGAGAGCAAGCCCCGTTCCGCCGAACAAGGTGCCGTGATGGTTGGTGTCTCCGGGAAAAACGATATCGATGAGACTGGTTGTCGAGCCGTGCTGCGCTGGCTCTTCTATCGTCGCGATCTCTGTCATCGGCACTGCCATCAGTTGCGGCCGGGCAGTGGCATGACGCAGAGACGACGGCACGAGGGGGCCGATCGCGAAAGCGGCACTCCGGGACACCCCGCCCGTGGACGTTATCTACCGCGGCAGGTCTCCTGGCTTACGGGTCTTCGCTCTGGTCCGTCTTCCCAAGGCATGCCTCAGTGACACGAATGGACCTTCGCTCGCCGCTTACAGTTGCGGGGGCAGCTTCGGCATCGGGCTGCAACAAAGCCCTCACCGAATTCCCTCTTGGCTCCGGACTTTCGCCCGCAGAACCACGATGATGAACCAATGTCGCATGTCGCTGGAGTGGTCAAGGTGCCGATCACGGGAATGTCGCGGAGGGGGCTTCATCAAGCCAAACCATGAGCGTGGCTCATCCGTCGATGAGATAATACCATTTTTAGCCGATTGATGCTTCAGCTACATAGCTGGCAACTCCGTTGACCGCAGAGTGTATGCAGGCTCCCAACTGCGGAAGCGGAAAATACAGTCAGACAAGTGAGAAATACATGCAGGGTTCAGCTCGGAAATTCGCGCCTCGGATCGCCATGAACGACGAATTTATATTTTCTATTAAGAGCATTTCGTTCGATGAGGACTATCGCCCCTCAGATAGCACGCGCATCACAACCAATTTTGCCAACCTAGCCAGAGGCGAGAGCCGGCAGGAGAACCTGCGTAACGCCTTGAAGATGATTGACAACCGATTCAATGCCTTGGCGCATTGGGACAACCCAAAGGGCGATCGCTATTCCGTCGAACTCGAAATCGTTTCGGCTGAGCTGACCATCGGCGACGATGGCGGTAGTGATGCCTTCCCGCTGATCGAAATCCTGAAAACGAGCATTCTCGATCGGAAAACCAACGAACGCGTTCAGGGCATTGTCGGGAACAATTTTTCCTCTTACGTCCGGGACTATGACTTCAGCGTATTGCTGCCGGCGCACAACAAGGGCCGCGCTGAATTCAGCGTACCGGACAACTTCGGCGATCTGCATGGAAAATTGTTCAAAAGCTTTTTGAGTTCAGATGCCTACAAAAAGGCTTTCAATAAGCCGCCGGTGATCTGCCTGAGCGCTTCGAGCAGCAAGACATATAACCGGACGGGCAATCAGCACCCTGTCTTGGGTGTTGAATACCAGCAGAACGAATTGTCTTCGACCGACCATTATTTCCACAAAATGGGATTGCAGGTCCGGTATTTCATGCCGCCGAACAGCGTTGCGCCTTTGGCCTTCTATTTTCTCGGTGACCTGCTTGGTGACTACACCAATCTTGAACTGATCAGCACCATCAGCACGATGGAGACGTTCCAGAAGATCTACCGGCCCGAAATCTACAACGCCAATTCCACAGCAGGGGCATGCTACCAGCCAAGTTTGCAGCACTCGGACTATTCTTTGACCCGAATTGTCTATGACCGGGAAGAACGCAGCCGCCTGGCCGCCGAGCAGGGAAAGTTCGCTGAGGAGCACTTCATCAAACCATATAAGACCATTCTTGAGCAGTGGTCTTCCAACGCCGTTCTTTGACGAGCTGAACGCATAAGGTTGCCTGACATGAAAACACTCTTGCCCACGTCCACCGCCGGCAGCCTGCCGAAACCCTCGTGGCTTGCACAGCCTGAGAAACTCTGGTCGCCCTGGAAATTGCAGGATGAAGAACTGATCGAGGGCAAACAAGACGCCTTGCGCCTGTCCTTGGACGATCAGCGACAGGCAGGTATCGACATCGTCAGCGACGGTGAGCAAACGCGCCAACATTTCGTCACGACGTTCATCGAGCACCTCGATGGCGTTGATTTTGAGAAACGCGAGACTGTCAGAATCCGGGATCGCTATGACGCGAGTGTTCCGACAGTCGTCGGCGCCGTGTCTCGACAGAAGCCCGTTTTCGTTGAAGACGCGAAGTTCCTGCGTCAGCAGACGAAGCAGCCCATCAAATGGGCTCTGCCGGGTCCGATGACCATGATCGATACGCTCTTCGACAACCACTATAAGAGCCGCGAAAAACTGGCCTGGGAGTTCGCCAAAATCCTGAATCAGGAAGCCAGGGAGCTTGAGGCTGCTGGCGTGGATATCATCCAATTCGATGAGCCCGCATTCAATGTCTTCTTTGACGAGGTGAATGACTGGGGTGTTGCGACCCTGGAAAAGGCAATCGAAGGGCTCAAGTGCGAAACGGCCGTGCATATCTGCTACGGTTACGGGATCAAGGCGAACACCGACTGGAAAAAGACCCTCGGGTCGGAGTGGCGGCAGTATGAAGAATCTTTCCCCAAACTGCAGAAATCCAGTATCGGCATGATCTCGCTGGAGTGCCACAACTCCCATGTTCCAATGGATCTCATGGAACTTGTTCGGGGTAAGAAAGTGATGGTCGGCGCCATCGATGTGGCGAGCAACACCATCGAGACGCCGGAAGAGGTCGCCAACACTCTGCGAAAGGCATTGCAATTTGTCGACGCCGACAAACTTTGCCCTTGCACCAACTGCGGCATGGCGCCCCTGTCACGGCGCGTGGCAAGAGGCAAACTGAATGCCTTGAGCGCGGGCGCCGAGATCGTCCGAAGAGAACTCACGGCCTAGTTCGCTGGGCCGGGGTGTCGCAAACCAGTCGGTACTGCAATTCCAGCACGGCTATACCAACTTCGTCGGTGTGGTCGTGCTGATTCTGCGACGACGGACTTTGATAAACCGAATACGGACAGGGGACGTTGGCGGCTGCCTCGGTTTCGCCAGTCCCGCACGCGCCTGAGAGGCCGACATGGGCATGATCGACCACCGCTTCGACATTGTAGATAAAGCCACGTTTCGCAATGGAATGTCGCGCCTCGGCGCGGCGGTCAGCGTCGTAACCACCAAATCTGGCGGAAAGCGCTATGGCTTCACCGCCTCAGCGGTCTGCAGTGTCAGCGATACGCCGGCAACGCTTCTTGTGTGCATCAATCGTGCGAGCTCCTGTTTTCCTGCTTTCGAGCGCCCGCGCCATTTCTGTGTCAACACCCTGATGCCGAACCAGGAGGACATCTCGAACGTCTTCGGCGGAAAGACGCCAGTGAGTGACCGATTTGCACATGGTGACTGGAGAGAGGGTATCACGGGTATTCCAGTCTTGGCGAACGCCTCGGTCAGCTTCGAATGCGAATTCACCAATGCCGTTGACGAAGCGACCCACCGTATCCTCTTCGGGCGCGTAATCGATATCCGTGAGAACGAAGAACAGGCAACGCTGCTTTATTGCATGCGTCGCTATCTTAGCGCTTAGCCATCAATCCTCTCGGGGCGTGCGCCCGTTCAAGCGTCCGGACTACATCAACAAGTTCTGGACGCTGGCCGAAGGCATCGTCGCGATCCCCGAGCAGGACCGCTTCATTGCCGCCGTCGAACGCTTCGCCACGCTCAAGGCCGGTCTCAATCTCCAGGTCGCGCCCGAGCGGCTCGACCAGAGCAATGCTCGAGAACATGCAGACCCGCACCGAACGCTACGACATGATCGGCCTGCATGCCTACGAGGCGCTGGACGCCTCGATCATCAAGACCATCGTGCCGGAACCGGTCGCCTCGTAGGGGCTACCACGAACCGCGCTTGCGCAGCCAGGCGGCGGCCCTGTCCAGGCCGCCGAAGGGGAAGACATGAAGTCCCTCCCCATTGTCGTTCGAGCGGCGTGACGAAAGTATCTGGCGAATAGCCGGCCGCCAGCGACATGAGGCTGCTCGCATGCCGTGTCAGCATAGAAAGAGAGTTGCCGACGCCGCACAATGTTCCGTATTTGATGAGCGTCCTAATCTTCGCCGGCCCGGAAACCCCATACGGATCGGCATGTCGAGTCCGACTCGCGATAGGTCCTCAGCCCAGGCAATGGCCTTTTCCGCATCGAAACCGAACTGCGTAACGATGCGCAGCCGTGCGCCGGTACGCTCTGCAAAAGCCTTCTTGCTGCGCAACGCTTCCTCCGCTGCCGCCCCGGAAAAATCCGGGCTCCCTTCCGGGTGCCCTGCAATCGCCAGGTCTGTGATCCCGTAGCGGTCGAGAAAACCGGTCTCCAGCAGATCCATCGAGGAGGCGAACGGCCCGGCCGGCGGATTGACGCCGCCGCCGATCACGAGGACATCCGCGACACCTGCTTCTTCGGAAAGGCGGCCGATACGCTTCTCGAGCGCGGCACGCGAGGTAATCCGGCGTGGCGCAAGATGCGGCACGGGCACGCAATCCGCCTCGCGCAAGCGTGGTATAGGTGATCCGTTTTGATCGGCATTGCCTTGAGTGCGCCCTTTACCTGTCGGGTTTCCATCAGAGCGACATCCAGCCGCGCATCAGTCAAACCGCGCTGCAGCCACTGGGACAACGGTCCGGCTTCCAGGCCTATGATGGCGACCGCTCCCTCCAGGGTGTTTGCAAAGTCTGCGATAACCTGGGGATCACTGGGAACCTGCGCTTCTTTTACGATCTTGCCATGCTCGTTGATCACACAGACTGCGGTCTTTGCGAGTGATACATCCAGTCCGATAAACAGTTTCATCCCGTATTCCTCCGATTGAGACTGATACGGGAACAGCGACAGCTTGCCGTGGGCAACTGCAAGATGCGCGAGCCGGTGGTGCACGACGCAGGCCCCGTTACAGCATCTCATTGATCAATGCCAGAAGATGACTGTGGCTGCGATGCAGATGGCTGAGAAGAATGTGTGGGCGCATCGATCATAGCGTGTGGCGATGCGCCTCCAGTCCTTGAGTTTGGCGAACAGGTTCTCAACCTTGTGGCGCTGACGATAGAGGACTTTGTCGTGGGCGAATGGGACTTTGCGGCTCCGGCTGGAAGGGATGCACGGCTGTATGCCTCTGGCCTTCGCTGAGCAGCATGATGATCGGGCGTCGTCCTTCACCATCGCAGACGGTGTACAGTTTGGAATTCAATCTGCCTTTGTTCGCCCGATACGACGGGGAACATCCCCTTTTTGAGCAGGCTCGCCGCCGTGCGGTGTGCTTTCAGGTGCGTGGCGTCGATCATGATGCGCTCGTGCTTGGGGCCTTCACCGGCCAGCGCCGCAAAGATACGGTCGAAGACGCCAAGCCGGCTCCAGCGAATGAAACGGTTATAGAGCGTTTCTATGTGGCCCGTAGCCAGCCGGCGAGTGATCGATCAAGACACAGCCACCCCCGGCCGCCGTTTCGGCAACAGCGATTGGATGGCAGCCGACAGTCTCTCGATTTCGACGAAGATGACGGGCGTCATGAACAGGGTCAGGATCTGGCTGACGATCAGGCCGCCAACAACTGCAACGCCGAGCGGTTGGCGCAGTTCCGAGCTAGCGCCTGTTCCGACCGCGATGGGAAGCGCGCCGAGCAGGGCGCAGAACGTCGTCATCATGATCGGCCGGAAGCGCCTGACGGCCGCATCGTGAATGGCTTGGATGGTCGGTCGCCCTTCGTTCCGCTGCAATGTCAGGGCCACGTCCACCATCATGATGGCGTTTTTCTTGACGATGCCGATGAGCATCAGGAGTCCGATCAGGGCGATGATGGAAAGGTCCATCCCGCTGAACTTCAGTGCCAGCAGGGCGCCAAAGGCGGCCGAGGGCAGGCCGGACAAGATGGTCAGCGGGTGCACCAGACTCTCGTAGAAAACGCCGAGCACGATGTAGATCGTCAGCACGGCGGCGGCGATCAGGAGGCCGGTATTGTCGCTGGCCTGCTGGAAGATCTGGGCGGCGCCGGCATAGCTCGTCGTCACCGTCGAGGGCAGGGCGATTTCCTGCTTCAGCACCTCGATCCGGGCGGTCGCCGTGCCGAGGGAGACGCCGGCCGGCAGGTTGAACGACAGCGTGACGGCGGTGAGCTGGCCGGTCTGGTTGACGGTGACCGGGCCGGCTTTGCGCGTGATCGTCGCGAAGCTGGAAAGCGGTACGAGCGTCCCCAAGGAGGACGCCAGGCGGATGGCGCCGAGCGCCTGTTCGTTCCAGTCGAGTGACTGGTCGTATTCCAGGATGACGTCGTAGCTGTTACCCGTCGTCTGGATCTGTGTCACGACATAGCTCCCGAATGCTGCCTCAAGGGTCGTGCGCAGGGATTGCGAGGAGATTCCGAGGGTGCTCGCGCGGTCTTTGTCGACCTCGATATGGGCCTGGAGCGCATTGTTCTGCAGGTCGGAGGCGACGTCGACGAAGTGGTCGCGATCCGCACGCATGGCGTTCCCCAGCGTTTGCGACCATTGCCGTGCGGCCGAGGCGTCGATGGATTGCAACACGACCTGGTAGAGGCTCTGGGTGCTGCGACCACCAAAGCGGAGGCTCTGCTGTGGCGTGATGAAGGATTTGAGACCGGCAATGCCGGAAAGCGCATGGCGCAGGTCGGTGAGGATGGGGCCGAGGGCCGGCCGTTCTGCTGCGGGCTTCAACTGCACGAGAAGCGTCCCGGCGTTCAGCGCTGAACCGCCGGGGCCGGAGCCGAGGGTGGAGGTAACATGGCTGACGGCCGGGCTCTTTGAGACGATTGCCGCCGCCTGCGCCTGCAACGCGCTCATGGCCTGGTAGGAAATATCCTGCCGTGCCTGTGTCGAGATCGTCAGCAGACCGATGTCCTCGGTCGGGAAGAAGCTGCGAGGCAGGCTCGAAAACATCCAGCCGGACGCGGCAAGGGTGAGCGCGAAGACCAGCATCACCACGCCTCTGTGGCGAAGACACCAGCCGACCCATGCGCCATAGCCTGCTGTAATCCGGTCGAAGATGGTTTCCTTTTCCGGTCGCACGCGTTCGTCATGCGGCAGTCGGGCGGCGAGCATGGGGGTCACCGTCAGCGAAACGGCGGCGGACGACAGGATCGCAAGGGTGACGACGACACCGAACTCGTTCAACACGCGGCCCACGATGCCGCCCATCAACAGGATCGGCAGGAAGACGGCGGCCAGCGAAATCGACATGGAGATGATGGTGCCGGTGACCTCGCGGCTCCCCTCGATCGCGGCCTGGAACGGCGGCATTCCCTCCTCGACCTTCCGGATGATGTTTTCGAGCATCACGATGGCGTCGTCGACCACGAGGCCGACCGAAAGCGTCAGTCCGAGCAGGGAAATGTTGTCGATCGAATAGCCGAGCGCATACATCGCGGCGAGCGTTGCCACTAGCGACAGTGGCACGGCGATGCCGGGGATCAGCGTCGCGCTGACGCGCCGTAGGAAAAGATAGATGACCAGCACGACCAGGGCGATGGTGATCATCATCGTTGTTTCCACGTCATGCACCGCCGCGCGGATGGAATTCGAGGCGTCGTTGACCACGTTGATGTGCATGCCGGCGGGGATGCTGGCCTGTAATTCGGGTATCTTCGCCTTGATCGCATCCACCACCGCGACCGTGTTGGCGCTCGGCTGGCGCTGCACGGAAAGCACAATGGCCGGCGTGCCGTCCAGCCAGCTTCCCTGATTGAGCACCGCTACACTGTCTTTCACGGTCGCCACGTCACCGAGGCGCACGATCCGCCCGTTAGGCCTGGCAATGATCAGGGTGCGGAACATGTCGGCATTCGTGCGCTGGGTGGAAGCGTCTAGCGTCAGGGCCTGCGATTTGTTCTGCAAGGTGCCGATCGGCGACTGATCGTTGGCGTAAGAGAGGGTCGTCGCAAGTCCGTCCAGTGAAAGGCCGCGGCTGGCGAGGCGCGTCGGGTCGACCTCCACCCGCACTGCATAGGTCTTGGCGCCGAAGACCTGTGCCTGCGCGACGCCCGATATGGTTGACAGTGCAGGCGAGATGATGTTCTCCGCGATGTCGTCCATCTTTGTTAGATCGGCGGTGTCGCTGGTGAGCGCGAGGATGATGACGGCCGAATCCGCCGGGTTCGATTTGCGGTAGCTGGGCGGGGCGGTGAGATTGTCCGGCAACTGGCGCTGTGTGCGGGCGATGGCCGCCTGCACGTCTGCCGCCGCCGCGTCGATGTCGCGTGACAGGTCGAACTGGAGTGTGATCTGGGTGCTGCCCAGCGAGGAGGTCGCGCTGATCGTATCGATGCCGGCGATCGTCTCGAACTGCTTGATCAGGGGCGTGGCAACCGAACTTGCCATCGTGTCGGGGGAGGCGCCCGCCAGCTGGGCCGACACGTTGATCGTCGGGAAATCGGCCTGAGGGAGTGCCGCGACGGGCAGGTTTCGATAAGCTGCAAGGCCTGCGAGAATGATTCCCACCATCAGGAGGAAGGTGGCGACTGGCCGGCGGATGAAGCGTTCCGACAGGATCATTGCGCCGTGCCCTTTGCCGTTGCGGTAACGTGTGCACCTTCGACAAGGCCCGCCTGACCTTCCGTGACGACGACTTCACCGTCCTTCACACCGGATGTGACGCCGGCGCTGTCGCCGACGATCAGCCCAACAGAGACTTTGCGAATCTCGATGGTCTGGTCTGCTTTAACGACGAAGCAGATGTAGCCATCGCCCTGCGGCTGGAGGGCGACCGCCGGTACGATCACCACGCCGTCCCGCGCACCGGCTGTGACTGTGACATCGAGCGATTGACCGGGCCAGAGCGTCAGGGCCTCATTGGAAAGCTGCGCGCGCAACTTGAATGTGCCGGAGGCTGCATCGATGGCGTTGTCGATGAAGACGACGGGCCCGGTTTGGGGCGGATCGCCGGTCTGGCCAAGGGGCGGCATCGCTGCGACCGTCAGCGTTCCGGCGTCCATGGCCAAGCGGATGAGACCGAGATCGGGCTCGGGAAGGGTGAACTCGGCATAGACCGGCTTCATCTGGGTGAGCGTTACGACGGGCGCGCCGGCTGAAAGATAGGCGCCGGGAGAGACGGTGACGGCGCCGAGCCGCCCGTCGAAGGGCGCACGGATCTGGGTCTGCGACAGGAGAATGTTGTCAGCAGCAAGAACGGACTTGTCGACCTCGATGGTTGCGGCCGCCTGCTTGGCGGCGGAAACAGCATCGCCATATTGTTGCTGCGTGTCGATGCCGGAGGCGTTCAGCCCCTCGATCCGCTTGAGGGTCATGTTCGCGTCATCGAGCGTCGCCTGATCCTTGGCGAGCAGCGCCTGGTCCTTCTGCACGTTCGCCTTCGTCGTGCGGTCGTCGAGCTGCACCAGCAGGTCACCCGCCACCACATCCGCGCCGCCCTTGGCGACAATCTGCGAGACGATACCGGCAAGAGGGCTGCCGAGCGAGGTCGTCTGCAACGGCACGACGGAGCCGATCGTTTGGCGGATGATTGGCAGAGATCCGGATTTGGCGACGGTCGTCAGGACGGCAGCGATAGTGTCGGACCTGCCTGTACCGGTCCTGGATGTGGAAGTAGGCGGCTTCTCGGCGGTACCGGGACTTAGGGCGATGAAACGCTGCAATTCCGCCCGGTACAGAAGCAATGCGCCTGCCACCATCGGCAAAATAAGCGCCGGAACGATGCGTCTCATTGGAACTTCCCTTGGTATGCCGGGTGCGGGGGCAAACATGAAGCGTGCCGGCCGGACAGTGTGCGAAACGAAGAATATCGTAGAATAATGTAGCCGGGAAGCGGTCGGACGAAGGAGGAGCCCGCCCTGTAGAAGCCGGGCGGGGTTCATCTTGGTGTTGCCGTTTACCCGACCGGGCACGGGGCGGTTACAAAGGCTTGCTCGTTCTGGCGCTGGATCAGATACAGCGCGGCCTTGCATCCGGCCTTCCCGGCTGGCACCGGCGACAGGCTCGGCGGAAAAGCCGTTGCGGGAATGTGGAGGAGGTTAACAATCGGATCGTGAATGGAGACGAAGCGCTGCGACTGTCGTCGTGACGTGAAGCGCTCCATATGAACCGCTCGCGTCGTCGGATTGGCTGACAGGAATTCTCCACCCGGTTGTTAAGGCCCTTGTGGCGTCGATGCTCCACGCCGGGCATGATCTCTCGCTTGGCGGTGTCATAACAGCAGAGCTTGTCACTAGCGCTCGTGGACAAAGGTTGACTGCGGAGTCGAGGATCGAAGCGCCGACATGATCGACAGCACCATCGTCCGGGCACATCATTGTGCGGTCGGCATAAAAAGGGGACTGAAGAGACCCAGGCGCTTGGCCGATCGCGCGGCGGCTTCACCACCAAGCTCCATGCCCGCTGCGATGCGAAAGGCCGTCCGCTCGGCTTCGTCCTGACGCCCGGGCAAACGCATCATACACAGGGCTTTGCACCGTTATTCCGGATGATCTCCGACCGGATCGGGGCGTTCCTCGCCGATAAGGGCTACGACGCCGACACCATTCGCGACGAAATCACCAGCGCCAACATCGAGGCCGTCATTCCATCAAAAAGCAACAGGCGCGAACCGATTCCGCATGACAAAGCCAAATACAAATGGCGCAACCAGCTTGAACGACTTTTCAACAAGCCCAAGAACTGGCGGCGCGTTGCTACCCGCTATGACAAGACCAAGGAATCCTATCCCGGCTTCGTCGCAATTGCAGCAGTCAAACTATGGATACCCTTTGTCCACTGCGCTAGTCGTCACGCTTGGGACAACCTTGGCACTTCAGCAGCTTGCGCATCAGGCATTTGGCTGCCTCGGCTTCGCGGCGGCTTTACACCGGCAGCTCCAGCACAAACCCGCCCTGATCAACGGCGCGCCGCAGCCAATGCTTCTCGTCTCGGAGTTGCCTCGTCGAGATGCCCCTTATCACCCAGCTGGCCGCATGAACATTGCCGGATCTGTTTGGCGAAGGTGCGGCTGCCTGCAGCCGGACCGTTTGATGCGAAATGAATATTCCTCGCGCCACCAGCATGTCCTCGACCATCCGCGGGCTGAGCGGAAACCGGAAAGACAGCCAAACGGCATGGACGGTGATTTCGGCGGGAAAACGATGGCGGCGGTGGAGGGGGTTTCTGTTAGTCATCGCCGAACATCCCACATTCAAGTCCAGGTTTCGTTAAGTTGACGACGCCTGACAAAGATTTAAGCTGTGCCACGACGGGCTCTGTAACAGAAAGAACGGCCAGGGAATTGTCGGTGCGACCATGAAGATCATTCTTGCAGAAGACGATAGTGCAACTTCGGATTTCTTGCGCAAAGGGCTGTCGCAGGCAGGGCACTCCGTCGAACATTACGCAGATGGCCGCGATGTGCTTAGTCACTGTCTCTACAATGAGGCCGATCTAATTGTCATGGACCGAATAATGCCAGGTATGGATGGCATGGCGGTGTTGAAGGCGCTGCGTGCTGCCGGCAAGACCATACCAGTCCTGTTTTTGACTTCCATGTCCGATGTGGGCGACAGGGTGGAAGGCCTGATGTCGGGCGCGGACGACTACCTCACCAAGCCGTTCCACTTCTCTGAACTTCTTGCACGAATCGCGGTTCTTGCTCGCCGACCGGCGACTCCAGTTGAAACGCTCGTGCTTGCGGTTCACGACCTGGAGCTCGACCTCTTATCGCGCACGGCGAGACGTTGCGGCATGAGCATAGATCTGCAGGCAAAGGAGTTCGCGCTTCTTGAGGTGTTAATGCGCAATGCGGGCCGCATGATTACCAAGACCATGCTGCTCGAGAAGGTCTGGGATTTCAGTTTCGACCCCCAGACATCCGTGGTGGAGACGCATATGAGCAGGCTGCGCGCCAAAGTCGACAAGCCGTTCGAGATCGCTCTGATCCACACGACACGCAATGTCGGTTACTGCATCCATGCGCCGCGGTAACATCCTTTCGGGTGGTGCTTTCACGGCCGCCTTGCTCTCGCTCAGCGCGTTCATGGTCGTGCTGCTAGCGCTTGGTGTGATCCTCTATGCTGTCCTCAGCGGCGCCATGGAGCGGGATGTGGACGAACAGCTCATCGAGGAAACCGAGCTTTTCCGCCAGATCTATGATCGTTATGGCCAGCAGGCGCTTGTCGATGCCATCGGTCAGTTGGAGACGCCGGCTGTGGCCGGGCGCAGAATGGCAGGGCTCTTCGATGCCGGCGGGCGTCGGCTTGCCGGAAATCTTGACACGTTACCTCTTTCGGAAGGTTGGATGACGCTCGAATTCGACCAGCTCTTGCCCCGCCCGAACGGTCTCTATCGCCTCCATGCCAGCGGCATTGCTTCGCCAGACGTGACCGCGACACTCGTCGTCGGATATAATATCCGGGTGCTGCAACAGGCGGAGTGGCGGCTGCTATATGCGCTGATGCTAGCTGGCGTTGCTGTGACGGCCGCATCTGTGGTAGCGGGCTATGCGGTCAGTCGGCGAATGTTCAGCAAGCTGGAGACGATGTCAGGGACACTTGAGGCCGTATCGCGAGGGGATACGGCGGCGCGCATCCCCGTCTCGCGGCTTGATGACCAAATCGACAGGATTGCGCAGCGCATCAATGCACATATCGAGCGGCTCGCGGTACTGTCCGATATCACCAGGAATACGATTAACACAATCGCGCACGACCTGCGCTTGCCACTTGGCCGGGCCTTTCTGGAGGTGCAGCAAGCCACCTCCGAGATGGCCGACGATGCCCGGGCGAGAGGGCGGATGGAGAACGTCCTCGCGGAGTTGGAGAGCGTCAATGGCACGTTTGACGCCATCATGCGAATTTCTCGCATCAGGGCCTCAGGCGGCCAGGCCGGCCTTTCCACGGTTTCCGTGCCGGACGTGCTTGCGGAGATGCAGGAGACCTTCGCGCCGCTGCTGGAAGATGCAGGGCAGAGGTTGATCTGCAAACCCGAGGCATCCCGGGGGCTAACCGTTTTGGGAGATGAGCCCATGCTGCGTCAGGCATTGGCCAATCTTGTCCAGAATGCCAGTCGGCATTGCCCGGCAGGCACTACCGTCACGCTCGATGCGATGAAGGAAGAGGACGGAGCGATGGTATTGCGCGTATGCGACGACGGACTGGGCATACCCGCAGACCGACGCTACGACGTACTCTTGCCCTTTCACAGGGTCGAGAGCGAGAAACCGGTGCCGGGGACCGGTCTTGGTCTCGCGCTCGTCAGCGCGATTGCCGTTCGGCACGACGCGTCACTCGTCCTTTCGGATAACCGCCCAGGGCTTGCGGTCTCGATCCGTTTCCCGCCACGCTCGAAAATCAACATTCTGTAAGCTTCGCGTCAGCCTCGCTCGAACGTACTGGTCTATCCTCCCTCTTGCCGGCGCATGCACGTAAGCGACCGGAGAAAGAGCGCGCCATGCCCTCGTATCTCGATATCGCAATCACCGCAGTTTGCATTATATTGCTCCGTACGGATGCGTCTGCCCACGCTGCTCCGGTCCCTGATGCCGTTTGGAAAAGCGCCGACGTGGTCCGGCCCATCGATGAAACCTTTCGAGCTGTACGGGAAATACGTGAGGCACGGCGGGCAATCTTCGAGGGTGTCCCTGATAAGGCGGCAATTTACATCGGTGAGGCAAGGGCCGACATGCAAGCCGTGCAGCGCCAGGCGAAAGACTTTGCCGTGCCGGTTGGAAAGCATGCGGAA
Source organism: Shinella sp. AETb1-6 (assembly GCF_009826875.1). Classification (NCBI taxonomy): domain Bacteria; kingdom Pseudomonadati; phylum Pseudomonadota; class Alphaproteobacteria; order Hyphomicrobiales; family Rhizobiaceae; genus Shinella; species Shinella sp. AETb1-6. Next base: position 50,057 of record NZ_WUMM01000009.1, read on the forward strand.
GAGGAAGACACTTACATCCCCCTCGACGTTCTGCTTGTTCTGTCGAAAGGCTTCAAGCCGACGCGTGAGGCACGCATGGCGGTCGAGGCAGCCAATAGGTACATTGCCAAAGGTGAATACAGACTGGCGATCGCAGTGTTGAAAACCGCGAATGTCGACGTAACAGTCTCAGCCACACTCATTCCGGCCAATGCCAGCCTGCGGTCCGTCGAAGCCGCTGGAAAGCTGACCGAGGCGCGGAAGTATTGCGAGGCGAGCCAGGCGCTGAAGGCCGTGGAAGATTCCTTCATTGTTGAGACCTATGGCACCGATAGCGCTCCGATGAGGGAGCAATAGGGGCCGATGGAAACAGGATAACGTGCCAAGGGCGTGCTATTGTGAGCACCTGCATGCCGTGCGAAATTTGAGGCCCGAAGAAACTTACACAGATGTAAAGTTCGCGCAGAGCTCATGCAAATTCTGCCCTGCATGATCCCCTCACGGTCACGAAGAAGATTCATACCGGATCTGGAGACCGCATGGAGATCACTATGAACCGCTTTGCATCCGCAGTTGGCATTTCGCTCATCGCTCTCTCATCCTTGGCCGGCGTCGCTCGTGCTGAAATGTGGCCCGGCGCGGATATCCAGCAGTCGCATCTCGATAGCGCCGTCAAGGCGCTGAAGGGAAAGAACTTCACCGTCGTTGACATCAGCACCCTCGACAACGGCGACCCGATGTCCAATCCGGACAGCTATGCAGCCAATACCAAGTCTCTGCAGAAGGCTATCGCTGGCAACAAGGCGCTCACGGAAGCGCTGAAGGCACAGGATGTTGAATTGCGCAACGTGGTTGCCGTCGATGAAGCGGCTAATGGCGGCTTTACGTTCTACGTGAAATAAAGCGAGCGATCACCCGCGCATGCGCGGCTATCAACGGGGAGGCGGCTTAGCCGCCTCCCCGTTGATCATTGTTTCGGCGTTCAGTGTATAGCTGGGCCGCGTAGTGGTCCGCATTGATCCTCTTTGTCAGCTTCTGCAGTTGCGCAAGAGGCTAGGGTCAGAAAAAGACAGCACTGGTGACCGGCGCGTCTCAAGGCATCGGGCGAGCGATCGCCGAGCGCCTGGCGGCCGAGGGCTACCGCGTCTTCGCCAACGATCTGCCCGTACGCAAACACCGTTGCCGAAGGCGTTGCCTTCGTCAAAGATGTCGGGAAGCCGAATGTGAAAGTGATGCTCGACACCTTTCACATGAATATAGAGGAAGACAGCTTCGCTGACGCGATCCGCACGGCTGGCGCACTCCTGGGGCATTTCCACACAGGTGAAAGCAACCGCCGCGTACCAGGCAAAGGCAGGATTCCCTGGCAGGAGATTGGCCGCGCGCTTCGCGAAATCAATTATTCCGGCGCCGTCGTTATGGAACCTTTCGTAAAGACGGGTGGAACCATCGGTTCGGATATCCGGGTCTGGCGCGATCTCAGCAACGGTGCAGACGACGCACAGATGGACAAAGATGCCCGGGACTCCCTTGCATTTTCCCGGTTCATCCTTGGCAGTTGAGCCCCGGCATCCGTTCCGTAGACGCATCATGAGCATCGCGGGCCAACGGCGAGTTGATTGATGCCGCGATAACGGTCGGAACCCCTTCCATGGGGTGCCGGCCGTTCCTTTGTGACAGAGAGGGTCTTGAGGGAACAGGAGATACCGAACGATCCGCGACACCCTCCGATACCACCCGCCGCCAAGGCCGGCGGATACGCTACGCATGTCTGCGCACGCGCCGACCATTGTCTGCCGATCCCGGCCGGGTTAACGCTGAACGAGGCCGCCGCACTCCCTGAGGGGCTGTTCACCATCTGGCATAATCTCTTCGATCGGGGTGCTCTCCGCTCCGGTGAAATACTGTTGATCGAGGCATTGATATTCTAGGCGGTGAGGCGACCAACCGTCACCTCGCTATCATGGGCCCGGGTGGCCGGCATGTGGGCCTTTCCTTCATGACCGGCGCGATGGCGCAGATCGATCTCGGGGTTCTGATGCACAAGGCCCTTTGGCTGACGTCCTCGACGTTGCGTCCGAAATCCGATGCGGACAAGGCTGACATCGCACGGGATGTCACACGTCATCTTCTACCGCTTCTCGGGGAAAACGAAATACGCCCGGTTATTTCTGCCGTCCTGCCACTCACGAAGGCAGCAGACGCTCACCGCCTTCTCGAAAGCGGAGGAAACTTTGGCAAAATCGTCCTCGAAATGCCGGAGAAGGCATGACCACGACCCGCATTTCGCTCCACTGAGCACCGGCTTCCCCCTTTCGTACGCAAGGTGATGGTCTGCGCCCAGAACTTGGCTTCGCCGACAGGATCGAAATCCTTGAAAGCGCTGCAAACGGCTTGCGCGCCTCTTCGGACCGCAAAAGGTTAACAAAACATGAGGGCTTGTTCGTGAGGGCACCATTCTGACTCGGCAGAAAGTTTGCAACAGGCCCGGACAAGCTCTTTTCCGCAAGCCACGTCTTATCCTTTCTCTATTCTGCGTCCTCAATAGCTGGATACGCGTTGAATCAGCGGCCTAAGATTGCGTCGAAAAAGTTCCGCCGGGTGGTTGCGGGAGCGCTGATGTTCTGGTCTGCATCCCGGTTTGCAATAACAGACGGGCCGGAGGGCGCGATGTCCACCCATTTACCAGCATGTTTGGTGGACTGGCGCTTGAGGTAGACGTAAGGCGTCTCGTCCCATCGGAATATCTTTGCTTTCATGTTGTCGAGGATAAAATCGCCCCGATCCGTTCGCACAGTCAAAACAGCGTGGCCGTCGCCTCGTTCATCTTTCACGACGGTAATGAGCAGGTTCGACACCGGGAGCCCAGCTTCGATCAGCCGGCGGCGTTTTTCCAGGACGATATCGTCGCAGTCTCCCGCGCCTTTGAACGGGTATTCCCAATAGTCCTCGTAGCCCCAGACCTCCATGTCCGATCGCTGATCGATCTCGACGTTCACCGAGGCGTTGATCCTGACGACAGTCTTCCATATCTCCTGCGTGAGATGGATCGGCGACTCGATTCTGGTGGGTCGGCAGTCGGTTGGGTGCCGCCTGCAGAATTCGAAATGCCCGACAGGCTGTGACGTAGCCGCCCCCACTGGCATCGATGGCGATGCTTGCGCCGGTGAAAATACCCCTATCGCGCAAAGAACGAGACTTACTCGCAATAGTCTTCTTGGATACATAGCCGACAGCTCCCTCTGACGCTTGATGCCATCTGGCGCTTGCGGCCGCGTGAAACAGACCGTTAGACTTTTAGCGATCACCAAAAATGAAAGCCGGACGCGATGACGGGCGAATACCGAGTTCGACTGCCGCGTCATTCAGTCTCCAGCCAAATGCCTGCAAAAGCAGGGACACTGGCTTGTCGTTATTGAGCAATCCGCCTATCAGGGTATTGTTCATCATAAAGAACATCCGCGCCATCGGGATTACAGTATGAGTTCATTCGCCGACATCACCCGTGCTGCCGCTCTCGTGCTGGTTTTGGGTTCCCTGCCACTGGATGCTGTTGCACGAGAGCTGGTTGTGGTTCCTTCGGGCAACAGAACAGCCCAACAGCCGGAAATTCCAAGAGCCTCGGCCCTGAGGACGAAGGCTTCGAATACGACCTATGAAAACAAGTTCCGGAACACGATCGATCTTCTGAACGGCGAGCCTGCGCTGCTCGACAAGATCAGACGAGCGGCTGATGCCTATCGGATCGATCCCATCCATATTGTTGGCGCTATCGTGGGCGAGCACACCTTCAATGTTTCGGCCGTGGATCGACTACAAACATACTACATCAAAGCGATCTCCTACGCCGCCCTGGACATAAGGTTCAGCTATCAGGGCACCACGTTGAAGGCTTTCCTGGCGCGGCCCGAATTCCACACATGCGATGGGTTAGCCGGCACGTCGGAGCAATGGAGTTGCCGTGACACGGTTTGGGACGAAGATTTTCGCGGCAAGACCGTCGATGGCGTCAACTATGAGCCTATCTCATTCCAGCGTGCGTTTTTTCAGCCCTTCTATGCGGGGCAGACCTTCGGCCTCGGCCAGATAAGCCCGTTGACTGCCCTACAAGTTACCGATCTTGTGAATAAGGTCAGCGGACTGCCAAAGCTCTCGGTCGACCGACCCGCGAACATCTATCGCGATGTGATGGATCCCGACCGAAGCATCGTCTACATAGCGGCGATCCTGAGGGATGCCATCGATGCCTATCGTGAACAAGGTTTCGACATTTCGGGCAATCCTGGGATCACGGCCACGCTCTACAATGTCGGCCAACCCCGGCGGCGCGCGGCGCTTTTGCGCGCGGCGGTCGATGCAGGCGCAAAAGGCCGCCTGCCGGTCGAGAATTACTATGGTTGGCTCATCAACGACCGCATCGAAATTCTGCGAGGCATCCTTGATGGCAATGCGGCCGGGGTGGACAGCTTGATCACCTCTGATACCGGTGGGAAAGCCAAGTAGCGGTTTATTTCCTCGGGAATGACGGGCTAAGCGAAGTTGCCCGCGGGCGGATCGCCTTGGCTTGGCGGTAGCCGCCCCCGTTCCGCCACAGCGCACAACCAACCGATCCGGAGAAAGATTTGGATACCCTACTGGACGCGACAGAGACCTTCATTCGCACCCATCAGGCCTGGGCGGCTTTGGTGGTTGGTTTCATTGCATTCGGGGAGTCTATCGTCATTCTCGGGCTGATCATTCCGGCGACCGCGCTCATGCTCCTGATCGGCGGACTGGTTGGCAGCGGCATCATTGACCCTTTTCCGGTCGTTACAGGTGCGATCGTTGGTGCGGTACTCGGCGACATCGTCTCCTACATGATGGGCCAATGGCTGGGGCCGGGCGTCGTTCATCAATGGCCGCTACGGCACTATCGCGAACGCGTGGCGCGGGTGCGGCTGTTCTTCCGCAAATACGGCTTCCTGGCTGTTTTCTTCGGCCGCTTCTTCGGGCCACTGCGCTGCACAGTACCGTTGGTGGCCGGGATGATGGGGATGGAGCAGCGCCGGTTCCAGGCAGCGAACATCGCATCGGCGGTCATTTGGGCGCCGGCCATGCTGGCTCCGGGTTGGCTGGCAGCGAAGGGTGCGGAACAGTTCGGCGACCTGACGGAAGCCCATTGGCTTGGCTTGGCTGTCCTGATGACCGGGATAGCCATCCTGGTCATGGTCGTGGGCGCGTGGTTTGCACGCCGTATGGCCCCAGCACGGCGGCGCGCGGACCAGATCAGATCGAGGAGGTGACAGGATTGGGCAAGAGGACTTCTCCATAGCACGGGAGACCCGTGATAGGATTACAGGTCACCGCGAGACACGAGCCGCTTCACCTGCGCCGCATTAAGTGCTATCCCGGCTGTCATAACTATTCATGTTGCAGGATGATTTCGCCGCCATGCCGGACGAAGGCGACAGTACCGACGATAGTCGACACCGAATGAGGCTGGCTTCCGCGATGCGGAGCCAGCCTCGACTTTCCATCATTCATTCCAGCGCGGCGGGCTTCGGCCCCGGATGTTCCATCCGGGGTGTTTTGCGTTTGCGCGTTCGTTCATAAGGCCCCGATCATGGAATTCCTTGCAGATCCGAATATGTGGATCGGCCTCGTCACCCTCATCGTTCTCGAAGTCGTCCTCGGCATCGACAATCTCGTCTTCATCGCGATCCTGGCGGACAAGCTGCCGCCCGAGCAGCGCCATCGGGCGCGCGTCGTGGGCCTGTCGCTGGCGCTCATCATGCGTATCCTGTTGCTGTTCTCAATCTCCTGGATCGTGACGCTGACACAGCCCCTGTTCTCATTGGGCGACTTCTCGTTCTCCGGGCGCGATCTCATACTCATCGCCGGCGGCGCGTTTCTGCTCGCCAAGGGTACGATGGAACTGCATGAAAGGCTTGAAGGCGCCCATAAGCCCAAGCAGGGCAAGGTCGCCCATGCCGTCTTCTGGCAGGTGATCGTGCAGATCGTCATCCTCGATGCGGTATTCTCGCTCGACAGCGTGATCACCGCAGTCGGCATGGTCAACAATCTCTGGGTCATGATCACCGCCGTCTGTGTCGCCATGGCGATCATGATCGCTGCATCCAAGCCTCTGATGGGCTTTGTGTCCAAACATCCCACGGTGGTCATTCTGTGTCTCGGATTTCTCTTGATGATCGGTTTCAGCCTGATCGTCGAGGGGTTCGGATTCCACCTTCCCAAGGGCTATCTCTACGCCGCGATCGGCTTCTCGATCCTGATCGAAGCCGCCAATCAGCTTGGCCGGCACAATCGCGGGAAAATGGTGACGGCGGGCGACCTGCGCGAGCGCACTTCAAATGCCGTACTGCGCCTGCTGGGCGGCCGGGTCGGCGATCAGCCGCTTGGCGAAACGATCGACGTGATGGCCGAGGAGGCTGCGCGGACGGATTTATTCAAAACCGAGGAGAAGGACATGATCCGCGGGGTGCTGACGCTTGCCGAGCGCCCCGTGGTCTCGATCATGACGCCAAGGAACGAGATCGGCTGGCTCGATGTCGGTGCGGATCAGGCGACGCTCAGAAGCCGGCTTCTCGAACTCGATCATTCTCGTCTGATGCTGGCACGAGGCAAACCGGACTCGTTTATCGGGGTGGCGGCTGCCAAAGACCTGTTGCGCGACATCCTGCAGGATGGCCAGTTGAACCTGAAGCGCTCGTTGCGCCAGCCGCTGATGGTGTACGAAAGCGCCAGCGCGCTTCATGTCATGGAGCAGTTGCGCAACGCGCCGCTCCAGATGGCGGTCATCGTCGACGAGTATGGTTCGCTTCAGGGAATCGCCACGCCAACCGATATTCTCGAAGCGATCGCAGGAGAGTTTCCTGACGATGGCGAGGAAGCGATGATATCCGAACGTGCCGAGGATGGGTCGTGGTTGATGGATGGTGCTCTTGATGTCAGACGCGCATCGCACCTGCTCGACGTCGATCTGGTCGATGAGGCCGATCGCTACGCAACGGTTGCCGGCTATATTCTCTGGCGGCTTGGCCGCCTTCCAGATGCGGGAGAGCGGATTGCAGGCGACGGGTTCGAGTTTGAAATCGTGTCCAGGTCAGAAAGGAACATCGAAAAAATTCGAGTCAAAGCGGGCATTCCTGGCGCTCGGCAGAGTTCGCTCTGACCATGGCGCCTGTAGCCCCTCCAGCCGTAGCAGGAAGACACCATATCCCTATGACAAGGCCCTCTAACGACAGCGCCACAAGGTGGAGAACCTCTTCGCGAAGCTCAAGGATTGGCGGTGCATCGCAAATCGATACGACGATGCGCGCACACCTTCTCCTCAGCCATGTGCATCGCTGCATGAGGTAAGATAGAATCTAATCGCCAGCGGTGAAGCCGGATAGCTGATCCGAGGGCGGCGTCCCGAGAGGGAACGCAGGGACGGACGATCTGCGACGGTTACCGGATGGGCCAGAAAGCCGGCTTCGAGTCAATGCAACGTTCGGCCTTGTGAAACCCGACACAGCACGATTGCTGCTTCCCGCCATCAGTCGCGAGGATTGAGGGGTGCGCTCGCCGTAATCCCCGTACCCTAAAGGCTGCGTTTTTCCTTTCGCCATGCGCGCACCATGTTGGCGTCTGCCTTCCCGCCGCGTGGACCATGGATCGTGACGGAGCGGGACGCGGCGGCGATGGAGAAATCCAGCGCTTCGGCGAAGGAGTGCCCCTGTGTCAGACACCACGTCAGTGCCCCGCCGAAAGTGTCCCCGGCGCCGGTCACATCGACCACGTCTACAGGATAGCCAGCCGCCTGCAGCTGCGTTTCGCCGTCGAAGGCCTCGGCGCCATCCGCCGCCTTCGTGCGTACCACCCACTCGATGCCGTGTTCGCGTATCCAGCCGCCGATGCGAGAGATATCGTCATGGCCGAAGGCGGCGCGGAAGCCGACCTGGTTGAAAATGATGACGGCCGCGCCGGTGAGGTAGGGTATGTCCTCGGGCGCGCAGCCACCGACATCGAGATCGAAGATCGCGCGACGGCCGTGATGGCGCAGATCGGCCAGAAGGGCGGCCTGCTTCAGCACACCGTTTCCCGTTTGGCTATGCAGTCGACGGACACGGTAGAGCGTCGTGTAGAGAAAACCCGGCTGGCGTAGCGACGCCAGTGTCGCCGGCGTCAGCCACATTGGCTGCTCGCCCATCTCGACCGTCAGGACGACGTGCTCGCCGTCGATCAGGAAGATCAGGTTACGCGATTCCGCAAGGGCGGGATCGACCAGCATGTGATCGACGCCGACGCCGCTCTGCCGGAGGTCGCCCGTAAGGCGCCGCGATAGCGCACTGTCGTTCAGCAGGGAAATGAACTGCGTCTCTCCGCCCAACGCCGCATGCATGACGGCGGCATTGGCGATGGAGCCGCCGATTTCCGCCGGCAGTTCCTGCACCATGCCCTTGTCGGCGCGGCCGGGCCAGCGGTCGGCGGTGTAATATTCGTCGAGCGCCACGTCTCCGATGAAGAAGGTTGTCATGCCGCAGGCCCGTCATTCAGCTGGATCCGGCGCGGCCCGCCCAGAACCGGGATCCAGGGGCTTGCGCCGAGGCCGCACACGGCCATCCAGTAATAGGTCGTGGGACGTGTGGAACCCCGGCAGGCGTCATGCCAGACGTTGCGGTGCATCACCACGGCCTGGCCGGGGGCGATGACGAAAGCCTCGATCTGGTCGTGCTGCGGCGCATCGGCGTCAGAGGCCGGAGCCACGGCAAGGACGATCGGCTCGGCGGCGCAAAACAGGGCCTCCTCGGTCAGCGGGTGCCGTTCCATGGCGGCGCAAGACCAGGGCGCGCTGCCGCCGCGGGTCATGCCGAGATGGCCCGGACCGTCAATCAGCGGCGTGCGGGTAAAGCCGTCGTTCCAGCCGTCGCCCTTCGTCCAGATCACCTCGGGGTCTGCATCGCCGGCGAGATCGTAGACTTTGCCATAGCGGGCAAAATTCTCGGCCGTCACCGGCCGTGCGACGACGGCGTTCATGCCGCGCTCCGTGCCAGGCGGACCGCGCGCATCAGGCGCGCGACGTGGGCGGCTTCGACGCGGCCGGTATCCTTGTGATCATGCTTGAACCAGCTTCCGACGACGGCGCCATCGGCATGCGCCAGCTGTTCGGCGGCGTTCGTTTCGGTAAGGCCCGCACCGATGAGAAGCGGAACGGCCTCGCCGACCGCCGCACGGAAACGGGCGACCTTGTCCATGTCGGTCGGTTGGCCGGTGGCATCCGACGTTACCACCAGGCCGTCGCAACGCCGGGCACCCAGGCGCACATCCTCCTCTTCCGATCGACCGGAAAGGACCGGCTGATACTTGAAACGCACGCCGCCGAGCAGCAGCGAGGGAACGCTTGCCCGCCGGGCCGCGAAATCCGCCGCGAAGGCGGCGTCGTTTTCCGGCGGCAGGTGGCCGGCGACGGAATCGACCTGGATGAAGGAAACCGGATACTGTTTGGCCAGCGCAAAGGCACGTTTGTTGTCGCGCAGCACGTTGACGCCGATCTTTGCGCCAAGAACGAGGCCGCTCAGCCGGTCGAGCACGCGCTCGACGTCGTCGGCATCCCCGAAATAGTTTTCCACTACCAGTCCGTCGACGCCTTCACCAGCCATGATGCGGGCTTCCTCTTCGGCCTGAGCGAGTTTTGCGGTCGGGCCATCGCCGGCAAGATGCAGCATGCCGAGAATGGGTTTCACGGTGGCGAAGGTCTCGATGAGACGATTCATGTCTATTCTCCTGCGTCGCGCGGCCTTCAGGCGGGCGCGGTATCGCGCCCCCAGCGCGTTGCGAATTTCATCTGGACGGCCGGCGAATAGACGATCGACGTGCGCTCGACCAACCGGTCGTCCGCATCGAGTACGTCTCCGCTGGCGCAAAGGTAGCCCGGCACATGGAGCGCCGGAGAAAAGACCTCCCGCAGGCGATCGGACGGCGGCACGACGGTCAGCAGCAGCTCCGAGCGCAGGGGATGGCGGTCATAGTCGCGGCGAAGCACCTCGTAGAGCGATTGCGCCGCGAAATCGTAGGTCTCGATGCCGGGATAGAGGGTGAGATCGAGTTGGGACGTATCGACGTTCAGCCAGCTGATCGTCTCATCATTCGCAAGTCCACGGGCTCGCACCAGAAGCAGTTCGCCGTTTTCCACTCGATGCTCCAGGACTTTCGTCACGGGGCGCTGCCCCTGCCGGCGGGCGAGTTCGGTGAAGCTGCCGAAGTTCCAGATATTGTGGCTGATCGGCCGGTGCGAGACGATCGTCCCGCGTCCGCGCACCTGCTGGACCAAACCTTCCGACACCAGAAGCGCCATGGCGTTGCGCACGGTGGTGCGGGCAATGCCGAACTGGTCGCGCAACTGGTTCTCTGAGGGAATGGCTTCCCCCTCGGAGAAGTCGCCGCTTAGGATCGCCGCGCGCAGCGCCCGGTAGAGCTGGCGGTAGAGCTGTTCGCTCGAATAATCATCGAGACGAAAGCGCGACAGCCGGTCGTCCGGTCGTTTGTCCGCGGCATTGGCGTCTGGTGTAGAAGGATGGGTCAAGGCAGGCTCCGGGAACGCTGGATTACTTCGTGGCTCCGTTTATCTTGAACTCTTCCACACCCGCTTCTTTCAAGCCGTAGCGGTCGAGGATCTGTGTATAAGTGCCATCGGCTTTCAGTGCATCGAGTGTGGCGTGCACGGCATCGCGCAGTTCGCCGTTCGCCTTGGCGAAAGCGATCCCGTAATAGTTGACGTCGCCGACATCGCCGATCTGGTAGAACTTGCCCGGCTCCTGCTTCATCAAATCGAGCAGGCCCTCAAGACCGATAACCGAGGCCTGGGCGCGCCCCTGGCGGATCTGCATGATGTGCTCGGCCTGGGTCGGTATCTGGATGACGGTGATCAGCTTTCCGGGAGGGCAGATTGACTTGCCGAGCTCTTCCGCCCAGGTAACCCAGCTCGTGCCTGTGGCGACCGCGACCGTCTTGCCGCAGAGATCGGCTTCGGTCTTGATTTCTGCCTCATGGTCGACGCTGGAATAGAAGACGTTGCCTGTCTTGAAGTAGTCGATGAAATCAAGCTGCGTCTGGCGCTCCACCTTGTCGGAAAAGGCCGTGATGATCATGTCCGAACGGCCGGTGACGACCTGCGGGATCAGCTGCGGAAATTCGACGTTCTGGAATTCCGCCGTCAGGCCGAGGCGCTCGGCGACCGCCTTGGCGAGGTCGATGTCGAAGCCTTTCAGCTCGGTCGAGCCTGCGTCGTTATATTCCATTGGCGGGTAGGCGAGGCTGATCGCGAAGTTCAGCTTGCCGGCGGTGCGCACGGCGTCCGGCAGAGCTGCAGCAAGCTTTTCGTCGCCGGTTGCCTGGGCGGCACCAGCAAGGCTGATGAATGTGGCTGAGGCAAGCCCCAGCATCGTCGGCAGCAGTCTCTTCATTATCCGTTCTCCCATTGTTGAACTGCGAATTGTTTCAAGCGAGCACGCGGCTCAGGAACGAGCGCACGCGCGGATCGGCAGGGTTGCTGAGAACATCTCCGGGCGCGCCCATTTCGCGGATTTCGCCGTCGATCATGACCACCACGCGATCGGCCACCTCGCGGGCAAAGCCGATCTCGTGGGTAACGACGATCATGGTGGTGCCGCCACGCGCCAGATTGCGCATGACTTCCAGCACCTCGCCGACGAGTTCCGGGTCGAGCGCGCTGGTCGGCTCGTCGAACAGCATAACGCGCGGCTCCATGGCGAGCGCGCGGGCGATGGCCACGCGCTGCTTCTGGCCGCCGGAAAGCTGCGAGGGATAGCTGTCCGCCTTGCCGGCCATGCCGACCTGCTCCAGCAGTTGCATGGCGCGGGCTTCCGCTTGCGCGCGCTTGAGGCCGCGCACCACCATCGGCCCCTCGATCACATTGCCGAGCACGGTGCGGTGGGCGAAGAGGTTGAAGTGCTGGAACACCATGCCGAGCTGGCTCTGCTGGGCGCGTAGCCGCTTGACGGGCAATTCCTGCAGGGCGCCACGGGAAAGCTCGTAACCCATGATGGCGCCATCGACCCAGACGTAGCCGCCATTCGGCACCTCGAGGTGGTTGATGCAGCGCAGGAACGTGCTCTTGCCGCTGCCGGAAGGGCCCAGGATGCACAGAACCTCGCCATGAGTGACGTCGAGATCGAGACCCTTCAGGACTTCGTGAGTACCAAAACTCTTGCGGATACCGACCGTCTTGACTGCGAGACTCATGCTTCCTCCGGGGCGGCCGGACGTTGCGTCCAGCCCTTAAACCAGGTCCGCTTGCCGCTTGCGGCGGAGGCATCGCGGCCGAAATGGCGTTCGAGATAATATTGGCCGATGGAAAGCACCGTGGTTCCCGCGAGATACCAGACGGCGCAGACGAACAGGAGTTCGATGACGGCACCATTGATGAAGTAGATGCGCTGTGCCGCGTTCAGCATTTCGCCCATGGCGATGGTAGCTGCAAGCGACGAGAATTTAAGCATGCCGATTGCGCTGTTGCCGAGCACCGGCAGGATCAGCCGCAGCGTTTGCGGCAGGATGATGCGGCGCATGGTCTGGCCTGGCGTCATGCCGAGCGTATGCGCCGCCTCCTTTTGCCCCTTGTCCACGGCACCGATACCGCCGCGCACGACTTCGGTGAGATAGGAGCCCTCATTGACGCCAAGCCCGAGCACCGCGGCGACGAAGGGCGTCACTACATCCACCATGCGCTCGTCGACGAGACCGGGAATGTAGAGGCGCGGGAAAACGAGCGCGATGTTGAACCAGATGAGAAGCTGGAGAAGCACCGGCGTTCCGCGAAATATCCAGACATAGAGCCAGGCGGCAAAACGCAGGATCGGGTTTTCCGACAGGCGCATGATGCCGAAGGCGAAGCCGAGCACGACGCCGAGTGCCAAGGCGCAGGCCGAGATCAGCAATGTCCAGCCGAAGCCGGCGATGATCACCTCCGCCGTCAGGAATTGCCCGACGACCGTCCACTGGATTTGCCCGACGGCGAAGGCCCGGCCGATGACGACGAGCAGCAGCAGAACGATGCCGCCGCTAATCCAGCGGCCAGGATGCCGCAAACGGCGCATGGGCACATCCCGACCGGGAAGGTCGGCAGGCGAAAACACGGCGGCTGATTTCGGAGACAACTGTTGCATGAGATCCAATTGTAGGGTTAGGCCTACAACTTACTATGTGGCATTCCCGCGGATGTCAAGCGGCGTTCTGCGGCGTGCCGAAGACCCCCGCAGAGAACCTGAAGGCAGCCGGTACGCTCCTATTCATCGGGCCTGTTGCAAATTTTCTGCCGAGCCAGAATGGTGCCCTCGCGAAACATCTCCTGCAAGTCACGATAGCTAAGCGGGTAGCGCAAGCACCAGGCAACCGCCTGTACAATCCAGCCAAGCCTCGAAATGCCTGCCTTTGAAGTCATCCTTTGATTGGCGCTTCAGCTTCTCGGCAATAGCATTCAGAATCATGGGCTCGCTCCGCAACTTTCGGAGCGGCAAATTCCATGTCTATGATCAACGATGGGGGCAAGTCTGAAAATCTGCGACAAGGCCAGCCAAGCGCAATCGCGCGGACGTTCCACCGCAAATTCGTTGCAGCGCCGGCCAAACGCCGGCCCATTTCGACGCTGCACGCATGCTGCTCTGCCGCGGGCTTTCTTGAAATCGGTGGCGGCCGACGTTGGCCTTTCGCCGGCCGCGCGCTTCTCCGAAGCGTTCGAACGCCGGTTCGGTGTCGCCCCGCCGCGTTTCCCGCCCTTATCCCGCCATCGGCGGATTGAGCCGGGTGAAGCCTTCCTGCTGACGGTAGGGAAAATACGGATAGGGGGCGGTAACGGCGCTTGCCTCATCGAGCTTCGCGACGTGCCCAGGTGTCAGATTCCAGCCGACAGCGCCCAGATTCTGGCGAAGCTGCTCCTCATGGCGCGCGCCGATGATCACGGAGGACACAGTCGGACGCTGCAGGAGCCAGTTGAGTGCAACCTGGGGAACCGTCTTGCCGGTTTCCTCGGCGATCGCGTCGAGCGCATCAACCACGCGGTAAAGGCGATCGTTGTCGACTGGGGGCGCGAAGCGCTCGGTCGCGTGCAGACGACTACCTTCTGGCAGCGGCGCTCCCCGACGGATCTTTCCGGTCAGCCGCCCCCAGCCAAGCGGGCTCCAGACCAGCGCGCCAAGCCCTTGATCGGCACCCAGCGGCATCAGATCCCATTCGTAGTCGCGCCCGACCAGCGAGTAATAAACCTGATTGGCCACGTAGCGCGGCCAGCCGTGGCGATCGGCGACAGCCAGCGACTTCATAACCTGCCAGCCGGAGAAATTGGAGACGCCGACATATCGGACCTTGCCGGCACGTACGAGCATATCGAACGTCGAAAGCACTTCTTCGACCGGCGTACCGGCGTCGAAGGCATGGAGTTGCAGGATGTCGATATGATCGGTCTGGAGGCGGTGCAAGGCGTCCTCGACAGCGCGGATGAGCCGCAACCGCGAGGAACCGGAATCGTTCGGTCCATCGCCCATCGGCAGGCTGGTCTTGGTCGATATCAGCACGGCGTCGCGTCTACCCTTGATGGCCGCGCCAAGCACTTCCTCGGAAGCGCCATTGGAATAGACATCGGCGGTGTCGAAGAGGTTGACGCCGGCCTCCAGGCAGATGTCCACGAGGCGGCGGGCTTCGGTGGCATCGGAAGTGCCCCAATTGCTGAAAAGCGGGCCGGAGCCACCGAATGTGCCGGCGCCAAAGCTCAGGGCCGGCACCTTGAGGCCGGATTTGCCGAGCGGTCGATATTCCATGCAATGATCCTTTCGTCCATCGATGAGGCGGCGGCCGGGAAGCGCATAGGAATATGACGTGGGCCCTTGCCGTCGGGATACAGAGGTGACCGCCGGAATCGAATGCCAGGACGGGTGTATGGACGACCCAAATCCTGACCTTCATCCGGAATGACATTGTGGAAGATAGACGTCCAGCATTGGATGAAATAGAACATCTGAAGGAACATCATTTATGAGATGAACTCATCATGGCACGACCCGACGTCAACCGATCCAGCGAGATGGAGGTGTTCGTTCGCGTGGTCGAACTTGGTGGTTTCTCCCCCGCCGCACGGGCCGCAGGCATGACACCTTCCGCCGTCAGCAAACTGATCGCACGACTGGAAGCACGCCTTGGCGCGCGACTGCTCAACCGCTCGACACGGCAGCTTCAACTCACGCCTGAAGGCTGCGCCTTTTACGAACGGGTATCGCGCATCCTTGCCGATATGGAGGATGCCGAGCGAGCCGCTGGCGTCGGTGAGCAGGCGATCGGCCGCGTGCGCGTCAATACCAGCGCGTCCTACTTCAACCACATCCTCGCACCGGCGTTGCCGGAGTTTCTGACGCAGCATCCGGGCATCACGCTCGACATCGTGCAAACCGACGCGGTGGTGGATCTGCTGGCCGAGCGCACCGATGTCGCCATTCGCGCCGGGCCGCTGAAAAGCTCCAGCCTCGTCGCGCGCAAACTCGGCGAGACGTCACTGATCATCATCGCCGCCCCGTCCTATCTGGAGCGCTACGGCGAACCGCGCAGCATTGCCGATCTCGAGCAGCACAATCGTCTGGGCCTCGGTTATGCGCGGGAGGTGAATGGCTGGCCGCTTCGCGAGAATGGTGAAACCACCATCGTGCCTGTGACGAACCGGGTCCAGATTAGTGATGGCGAGGGGTTGAGGCACCTTGCCCTGTGCGGCGTGGGCCTCGCCCGCATTGCCGAATTCACCGTGCGCGCGGACATTGCCGCCGGCCGGCTTGCACCCGTCCTCGACCATCTCGATGCAGGCGCGCATGAGATATTTCACGCCGTCTATGTCGGCCAGGGGGGCCAGTTACCGTCGCGCATTCGGGCAGTGCTCGATTTTCTCGCGAGACGCGGAAGGGTCTCGTAAAGGCGTGCCCCTGCACGGGATGTAGCGCCTCGGGGTTTCGCCGGTCATCTGCCGGAAGAGCGCGATGAAGGCGCTGTCGCTGGCAAAGCCGAGTTCCGAGGTCACGCGGTGAACGACGCGCGTATCATCCGCAACATCAGCGGCGCCGGCTGGATGATCTCGAAATGATGAGGACGCTGTCGATCCGCCGCACGGCCTTCCTGTGGCTCGCCGGCCTGATGTCTGTCATCGGCATCTGCGCGGCGGCATCATCCTATCTCCTCGTTCAGAACGAAGCTGCCGATTTCCTAGACAATCAGCTCCGCCAGATCGCGCTCTATGTCGGCGATGAGCGGTCGGTGCTGACCGCAGGATCAGACGGCGCCGCACAGCACGACCCTGAGGACGATTTCATCGTCCAGGTCTGGGACGCCTCCGGTCTCCCGTCGCGGCAATCGCATCCCGCATTCGGGATCGCCCGGCAACCGGCGACCGGGTTTACCGATATCGCGACCGGCCGGGATCGCTGGCGCGTCTATACCCTGGCCCGGCCGGACCGGACGGTGCAAATCTCTCAGGACATACGTGTCCGGCAGGAGCTCGCCACCACGGCGGCACTCCAGGCGGCGCTCCCTATCATCGTGCTCATCCCGATGTCCTTGTTGATATTGGGCTGGATCATCGACCGGGTCATGGCGCGGCTCAAGCACCTGGCCGGCGCGGTCACCACACGCGACACGGCGGCAGAGGATCCGCTTCCGACCGTCGATGTTCCGACCGAAGTCGTGCCCTTCGTCAGCGCCATCAACCTGCTGCTCGCGCGGCTTCAAGCCCTGCTGGAGCGCCAGCGGCATTTCATCTCAGATCCGGCCCATGAGTTGCGTACACTGCTCGCAGCCTTGCAGATCCAGATCGACAATCTGCGCAATGACGACAGGCACGGCCGGTTTTCCGAACGCCTGACCGAGCTCGAGGCCGGGATCGGCCGGGCCACTGCGCTCGTCAGAAAGCTCCTACTGCTGGCGCGGTACGATGCCGAGGATGCGGCACCCGCGCCGCGACCGATCGATCTCGTGCAGCTTGCGCTGGACACGGTCGCACGCCTCGCTCCCCTAGCCGAAAGCAGAAACATCGACCTCGGCATCACCCGTCAGGACAGGGCCATCGCGATGGGAACACTGGCCGATTTCGAAGTCGTCCTCGACAACCTGGTGGAAAATACCGTCCGCTACACGCCGCCGGGCGGAACCGTCGATATTGCTGTGAGGATTGCCGGCCGGGAAGCCTGCGTTGAGGTGAGCGACACAGGCCCCGGCATTGCCGAGGATGACATGCCGCACATCTTCGAACGGTTCTTCCGCGCAAGGCCGCAGGAGAGCGAGGGAAGCGGGCTGGGGCTTGCGATTGCGAAGGCGGCTGCCGAAAGACAGGGTGCACGGCTCACGCTCGCCGCGCGCGAGGACCGGACCGGCCTCAGCGCCGCCTCCGTGTGACATTACTCTCAACACGCGGGTTTCACTGATAGATCAGAGCAGAGACAGAATGAAGTCCGGGCAAAATGAACACTTCGTCTGGTTGGAAAGAACGATATTCAGGTCGGCCATCACACGGGATCGCGTCAAAGTCCGTGAGCTCGTGTTGAAAAGACTTGGGTGGAGTATTGTGTTCTTGGTTGATGGATAGTTGGTTCGATACCGTGGTCTGTGCGATCTACCTCCGTGCCGGGTTGGAACGCCTGCTGGAGAGAAGCATGGCAGGCAGAGTCCTCGGTGGACACCTGCGCGTCTCTTCCCCTTGCTCATGTGACGACTGCCCGAACACTGGCTTCGCCTGGACGTGGCGCCCGGCGTCGCGGTCGTCGTCGGCCTGATCGCTAGCCCAGGTCATGACCCTTCATGACCTCCGTCATCCTCGCCGACATTGAGAGGCTGTTCGCCGCCATCCAATCGCTGCAGCCGAAACAGTGACCCAGGGTGGCTGTGCCTTGACCACACACGACGTTGACCTGAACCTCGCCACCATCGAATGGACGGCGCCCGAGGGTGCGCTATAGTCACGTCACGCTCTCTCAAGGGACTTGTGCATGATCAGAGACAGTGCCGGGACCGCAGCCCCTGCAACACCCGTCGGGGCGGAAGAACGGCGGTTGCGCCAGTATCTGGCGAGCATGGCGGCCGCCTTCAACGGGTCGCCGCTGCGCAGGACCCTGATCCTGCTTGCGGTGGGCATATTCGCCGTCATCCTCGCCACGGCCTATGGACAGATCATCCTCAACAGCTGGAACAAGCCGTTCTACGACGCGCTGCAGCAGCGCGACATGCAGGCTTTCCTCGCCCAGCTGCTGGTCTTCTTCGAGATCGCCGGGGCGCTGCTCGTTCTCAATATCGCGCAGCTCTGGCTCAACCAGATGCTGCACCTCAAGCTCCGGGAAGCGCTGACACGCGACATGATCGACGAATGGCTCGTTCCCGGGCGCGCCTTCAACCTGGCGCGGCGGGGGCAGATCGGCGTCAATCCCGACCAGCGGCTGCATGAGGACGCACGCCATCTGTGCGATTTGTCGGTGGATCTCGGCGTCGGCCTGTTGCAGGCAGGCGTCCTGCTCGCGAGCTTCGTCGGCGTGCTTTGGGCGCTTTCTTCAGGCTTCGTCTTCCATCTGTGGGGGGCTGCCTTCCAGATACCGGGCTACATGGTTTGGGCGGCGATCCTCTATTCGGGCACGGCCTCTTGGCTGAGCTGGATGGTCGGCCGTCCGCTGATCGCTCTCAACGGCGATCGTTACGCGCGGGAGGCGGATCTGCGCTATTCACTGGTGCGGGTGAACGAGCAGATCGACGCGATCTCCGTTTCGTCAGGCGAAGCCAGCGAGGCCCGACGGCTTCAGCGCGACCTCGGCACTGTCATCGCCGCAACGCGCCGGATCGTCTCCGCGACGGTACGCCTTGCCTGGGTCACTTCCGGCTACGGCTGGGTGACCATCGTCGCACCCATCATCATCGCCGCGCCGGTCTATTTCGGCGGCGACATGACGTTTGGCGGGCTGATGATGGCCGTCGGCGCATTCAACCAGTTCCATGCCTCGCTTCGATGGTTCGTCGACAATATCGGCTCCATCGCGGACTGGCGTGCGACCCTGCTTCGCGTCGCGGCATTCCGGATCGCGCTGCTTGATGCCGAGGATGCCGGTGGAGCCGCCGACCGCATCGCCGTCGTGCGCTCATCAGAGCCCGCCCTCGTGCTGGAGGAGCTGGAAATGGACGTACCGTCCGGGGCGGTACGGCTGTCGGAACCGCTGGTGACGATCCGCGCCGGTGACCGCGTGCTGGTCACCGGTGCGATGGGAGCCGGCAAGACGCTTCTGACGCATACGATCGCCGGGCTATGGTGCTGGGGCAAGGGCAGCGTCCGCCTGCCACACGATGGCAACGTCGCCTTTGTGGTGCGCGATCCCTACCTGCCGTCCGGTACGTTGCGCGCGGCTCTGTGCTACCCCCGCGACGCCGACGCCTATTCGACCGGAGAGATCGAAAACTGCCTGCGGCAGGCGGGGCTGGAGCGCCTCTCGCCGTCACTGGATCGCAGCGCTCGCTGGGAACACGAATTCGGCAATGACGAGCGTCGGATGTTGAGCGTCGTCCAGCTGCTGCTCCATCGCCCCGGCTGGATAGTGATCGACGATATCGGCGACCTGACCGCCGGTAGTGACGGAGAAAGGTTCGCGTCCCTGTTGCAGAACGCGCTGGCGGACGCGGCGGTCCTTGCGATGGGGACGGAACAAGCAGGCGGCGGCCTCTTCACGCATACCCTTCGCCTGCTGTCGACATTCAATCAGGCTGATGGTTCGCGCTGAACCGTGCCGTCGACATCGCGCCTGTAAGCCTGCGCAGCAAGCATGAGGGCCCGGGATTGCGCCGGATAAGTGTGGACCACCTCGGCCAGCGCGTCCATGCCGATGCCGGTACTCATGACGACGGCCATCTCATTGATCAGTTCGCTCGCTCGCGAGGCGACAATGGTCGCACCGAGGATCCTGTCGCTGCCTTCGGCCACGTGGATTTTGACAAAACCGGTCTCCTGCCCATCCGTGATGGCCCGGTCGACGTCGCTCAGCATCACCGTATAGCTCTTGATCGGGATGGCCCGTCGGCGCGCCTCCCAGACCTGCAGGCCGATATGGGCGATTTCGGGATCGCAGAAGGTGCACCAGGGGATGGCTGAACCGTCGTGGCGCTGCCCGGCCTGCTGCAGTGCGTTGCGCACCGCCATGCGCGCCGAGGACTGCGCGGCGTTGGTAAACTTCAGCGAGAGACACACGTCGCCGGCGGCATAGATATCGGAGTTCGTGCTGCACAGGAAATCGTCCACCCGAATGCCGCAGCCGGGCTCGAACGCCACATCCGCCGCCGCAAGATCGAGGTCCTCGACATTGGGGATCCGCCCCGTGCAGACGAGGATTTCATCGGCCGCGATCTCGCCCCTCACCTCATTGTTCAGGGTCTCCAGAATCTTGGCGCCCCCCTCGCGCCGCACCCCGACGACGGCGGTGTTCAGGCGGATCTCCATGCCGTCGCGGGCCATCGACCAGGACAGAATCTCGGCGGCGTCGCGCTCCTCGCGGGGAAGGAATTTCGCGTCGTTCTGTACGATCGTCACATGTGCGCCAAGCCGGCAGAAGGCCTGCGCCAGTTCGCAGCCGAGCGGCCCCCCGCCCATGACGGCAAGGCGTTTGGGCAGTTCTGCCATGTCGAAAATGGTATCGCTCGTACGGTAACCCGTCCGTTCGAGGCCCGGAGTATCAGGGATGCGCGGGCGGGCGCCCGTGGCGACGAGGGCCTTCCTGAAGGAAAGCCGCGCATCGTTGACTACAAGCGTGCGCGTGCCAATAAAGCGGGCCGCACCGAAGAAGATATCGATGCCGAGCGCGGCAAGATCATGAACCGAATGATAGACCGCGACGCGCGTGCGAATGCCGCGCATGCGCGCCATCACCTCGCCGAAATCGAGCGGGAGCTCGTTCGGGAGGGGTGCGCCGAAGGCGTCGGCGTCACGCATCCCGTCCCGGATCTGCGCCGTGCGGATGATCGCCTTCGACGGCACCGATCCGGCATTCAGCGAGTTGCCACCCAGATGGGCGCGCTCGATCAGCGCGACGGAAAAGCCGCGCCGCGCCGCCCACTCGGCCGCCTCCAGCCCCGCCGGTCCCGCGCCGACGACCACGAGATCGTAGATCGCCTTCGGTGGCGGGTCGATCCAGCCCGGCGGCCGCACACGTTGTAGAAGGCGAGCTTCGTCATCGGGCCCCGCCGCCCGCGGCCTGTTGCGTCGCATGTCTATAGCCACCCGCCTTCAAACCCGGCCCGCTTCAGCCCGTCGCGCACATATCCGCAACCTCGGACGATCTCCCAGATCAGCCCGGTGCGGTGATTTTCGAGCGACATGGCAAGAAGGCCCTGATCGAGCCCGTACCATCCCTCGGACAGCCACCCACCCGCTTCGCCGGACAGCGTCGGATTGAAGCCGCTGGAGAACCTGTCCTCGTGGCACACCTGCGGATAGCGCTCGAGAAGCCGGCGCGTGCCGGAAAGTGCTGCCTCCGGCGCGAAGGGCAGCGTCGCGAGCATCGCCCAGGGAGAGATCGTGCCGTCATCAGGCCCATAGGGCACGCCGCGCGACATGTAGCCGTAGAAGCGTCGATCCCGACCGCTCTGGTGCAGCGCCGCGACCGATGGACCATCTCCCGCCGTCACGCCCCAGAAATCACGGCTATAGCCTTCGAACGCGTAGGGATTGCGCTCACCATATTCACGGTGGATGGCGATGGCGCTCTTGGTGTTCTCGAAATAATCGCTGTTCTTCTCGCGCATGAAGGCGTCACGGATGCCGCGAAAGTCGATCCAGGCATGCGAAAACAAATGGGTGAAGAGCGGGCCGGAATAGAGCACGTTCCGGTCGAGAAGGTTTTCCCACTGGTAGGTCAGGCTCCACGTCTCGTAGCAGCTGGCCGCCAGCGGGAAGGTCGGCGATCCAAGCCCGAGGACATACAGGATCGTTGCCTCGTTGTAGCCCTCCCAGCCATAGTGGAGAAAACCGCATTCCGGTTTCCACCCCTGTGAGAGGCCGGAGGTCCCGTTCTGCGCCCAGCGCCAATCGACACGGCGGTAGAGGGCGTCGGCGTGGTCGCGAACCTCGCTCTCATCACCGCTACCATTGAAATAGCCAGCTGCCACCAGAACGCCGGCCATCAGCAAGGCGGTGTCGATCAGCGAGAGTTCGCATTGCCAGACGCGCTTTCCGGATTTCATATCTAGAAAATGATAATAAAAGCCCTTGTAGCCGGTGGCGTCGCCCTCTTCGCTTTGCCGGCTATTGAGGAAAAACCTGAGCACCTTGAGTGTTCGGTCCGCCGCTTCGCGTCGTGACAGCCATCCGTTCTGGGCGGCAACAGGATAGCAAGACAGAGCGAAGCCGACCACCGCGATGCTGCTGGGTGAGCCCGGTCGCGATGTGTCTGCAACCAGGCCGGTGTTTGCATCGGTATAGTCGACCAGATAGGAAAAGGCCGCTCGCTGAAGCCTCTTCACCAGGAGGTCGTCCGAGAGTTGCCTCAAGGCGTTCATCAGATTTTCCTAAAATGAATGGAGTCAGCCGATCACGACAGCGTACCATAGCAACTGCACTCTCAGGCGCAACCTGCATAGCAGGGTCGGAACAAGAGCAGTTCAAAACTGCGCGCACAGCTGCTTTCGCCTGTCGGTCCTGCTGGCGGCAAAGCGCTTACCCCACCGGCGTGAGTTGGATGTCTCCTTCCATCAATTTGACGAAGCGCAAGAACGCATTTCCACCAAACCGCGTTATCGTCGAGATCGAACGCAGCGTGCCTGCCTTTGGCGGAGCTCAGGGGACGTGTAGATGGCCGCAGACGCCATCGCGAAAAGCGCTCGCATGAGGCGGTCACGAACGGCGCTCGCCCGAACCGGGTTGCCGCGATGAAAGCAACACGATCCATGAGAGCAAGCCCCGTTCCGCCGAACAAGGTGCCGTGATGGTTGGTGTCTCCGGGAAAAACGATATCGATGAGACTGGTTGTCGAGCCGTGCTGCGCTGGCCCTTCTATCGTCGCGATCTCTGTCATCGGCACTGCCATCAGGTTGCGGCCGGGCAGTGGCATGACGCAGGAACTCGATATGGCAAGACTGGAGGCAATGACGACGGAAGTCCAATTCGCCGACGTTGTCGCGGCGACACCGCGGTTCCTTGAGAGCAAGGTGCGAGGCCGCATCCTAGTGCCGGTCAACCTGCAGCTTGGTTGAGACAACACTGGCGTGCGTGGGGTGACTTCGGCCTTAGCGAAAGCAACAGGGTCGGATATATCCAAGGCAATGGCCAGTGGTAAATCTTGTCACAGGCGGGTGTTCCCACGTCCATGCCGCCGCGCTTGCTTGGACGGCATCTACAATAGCGGCCTGCGCTATCGAAATTCAAAGGAAGCGAACGACTTAGGCAAATTTTGCCTAAGTCCCAACGCTTCGAATCTCTTCGAGAGCTCATGCGCGATATCGGGGCAAAACTCCCCCCAGCAGCCGGACACCCTCCGAAATCCGCTGCGCCGACATCGCGGCGTAGCCGAAGACAAAGCCTGCTCGCCGATCCGTCGCCCGCGAGAACAGACGCGAGATCGGATAGATGCCGATGCCTGCTTCCGCCGCCATCTTTGCAAGCCCTTCCTCATGGCATGCCTCGTAGCCGTGGAGCCAGACAACGACGTGGAGGCCGGCCGACGTCCCAACGACCTCCACGCGATCCGCGAATATGTCCGCCATGGCTTTGAGGAAGACGGCACGCCGTTCGCCGTTCATCCTTCTCATCCTGCGCACATGCCGTTCGTAGGCACCGCTTTCGATCAGTAAGGCGAGCGCTTCCTGCTCGAAGAGGGAGCTTTGTCGGTCGGCGATCTGCTTGCAGCGAACGAAGGGTTCAACAAGCGCCTCGGGTAACACCAGATAGCCGAGACGCAGGGTGGGTGAGAGCGTTTTCGACATGGTTCCGACATAGATCACCCGTCCCCTGCCAGTGAGATAGAGGGGTGGAATCGGCCGGACGTCATAGCGGTACTCGCCGTCATAGTCGTCCTCAATGATATGTGCGTTTCCCGCTTCCGCCCAGGCCACCAGCTCGCGGCGGCGGCTGGCCGGGAGAACGCCTCCGAGCGGGAACTGATGGCTCGGCGTGACCAGGGCAAGCGGATGCGCTCCCGGCTCGGGCAGTGCCGCGCTCATCATCCCATCGGCGTCGCAGGGAACAGGGGTCAACTGTGCGCTCAGGGCGGCAAAGACATTCCGCGCCATCGCATAGCAGGGATCCTCGATCAGCACCTTGTCACCAGGGTCGACGAGAACGCGTGCACACAGGTCAAGGGCCTGTTGCGAGCCGCTGACGGCAACGATCTGCCCGGCGTCGCACCGAATGCCGCGCGCCCGCCACAGATAGCCTTGCAGCGCCTGGCGCAAAGCCGTGCTGCCCGCCGGATGGCCATAGCCCAATCGCTCGCGGCGCGCGAGGACGGCTGCGGTCATGGCCTTGCGCCAAGCAAGCCTGGGAAAGTCATCGGGCGCGATATCGCCGTAACGGAAGTCGTATTGAAGGCCGCCCGCCGGCGGCAGGTTGGCGGGCAGCACCACCGCCCGCGCGGCGTAGGAAGAAAGGCGGGGTTCTGAAGGCTCATTCTTCGTGGAAGGCACGGCGCCGCTCGCTATATTGCCGGCGACCGTGGCTTTGGCGCCCTGGCGCACAAGGACATAGCCTTCGGAAATGAGCTGGTCGAAGGCGGTCGTCACCGTCGTGCGTGAAACCCCAAGTTCCTCTGCCAGAGCCCGCGTGGAGGGAAGCGGGTCTCCCGGCCCGTAAACACCGCTGGCGATCTGCTCGCGCAGGCCGAGATAGATGCCCCGCGCCGTCCCTGTCTTGTGTTTTTCCTTGTGCAACTGGACCACCCACAATCTTGCAAACTGGCTCTCCAACTTATGCCAGTTGCCTGCGATAATCACATCCGGTCAAGGAAGAAAACCATGTACACACCACCTGCTTTCGCCGTTCCAGACAAAACCGAACTTTTCGACATGCTCCGGCAATGTCCTCTCGCAAGCTTCATCACCGCCACGCCGGGCGGGCCGATGTCGACGCCGCTGCCGATGTTCCTGGATGAGGCCGAAGGGGAGATGGGCGTGCTCTACGCTCATCTCGCCCGACCGAACCCGCAATGGGCGGCAGAGACCATGGGCCACGGCCTCGCCGTGTTCATGGGTCCGGACGCCTATGTCACTCCCTCCTGGTATGCGGCGAAGGCGGAGCATGGAAAAGTCGTTCCGACCTGGAACTACACCGCGGTCCACGCATCCGGTCCCGTCGAATTCTTCGACGATGGCGAGCGGCTGCTCGATGTGGTCAGCCGCCTGACCGCGATTCACGAGAGGGGCCGATCCGTGCCCTGGGCGGTGACCGACGCCCCCGAAACTTTCATCAGGGCGCAACTGCGGGGGATCGTAGGTATACGCATGCCGATCGCCGCCTTGCAGGGGAAACGGAAGATGAGCCAGAACCGTCCGGCAGAGGACCGCAGGGGCGTCGCGCTGGGTCTTGCGGAGCGCGGCGAACGGCACGACCATGCGGTCGCCGGGATGACCAAGCCTTGAAACGCCGATGGAGAATGACGGAATGTTCGAACAACCGGTGATCGACGAACGCATTGCAACGATAGCCCCCGGCTTCCGGGCGATGAGCGTGCTCGTCGACGCGACCGCAGCCTCTCAGTGCGCGCTGGACCCGGATATCCTCGGGGATGCCTGTGCCGTCGTCTCCGCCGGCGGCCCGGCCTGGGCCGAAAGCCACCTGGCAAGCTGGGCGCAGGCCTATCAGCGTTTTGGCGCCAAGCCCAACCGCACACCCTGCTCGGCTCAGGCCCTGCGCAAGCGCGTGCTGAGGGATGGCCGCCTGCCGGTGATCAATCCCGTCGTCGATCTCTATAATGCCGTGAGCTTGCGTTACGCCATTCCGGTCGGCGGCGAGAACGCGGATGCCTATGCCGGGCACCCGTTTCTCACCATCGCCGATGGCACGGAGGCCTTCGATACCGTGATGAACGGCGAAGCCGTGATCGAGAACCCGGAGGCGGGCGAAGTGATCTGGCGCGACGAGGTCGGGGTGACGTGCCGGCGCTGGAACTGGCGACAGGGAACCCGCACGCGGCTGGAGCATGCGTCCGGGCGGATGTGGTTCGTCCTCGAGAGCCTGGACACCATGCCTGAAGAAGCGCTTCGGGGCGCGACTGCGATGCTGGTTGACGGTTTGGCCGACCTCATGCCGGGCAGCACCATCGTCGCGACAAGAGTGGCCCTCTCGTCAGCTAGCAATTGGCGAAAGCTGTATATGGCGGCGAGCCTTGGCGCTTGACAACCGCCGATCGCGTCGAAACGAACACTCTTCGCTGATCCGACCGGCGAAACAGCAAAACATTCGTGCCGGCAGCAGCGCGAGCATGGAACTGTCCTGCTGGGAAAACTTTTAGGCCAAGGGGGCGGTGCCGTCGGGTATCACGAGCAGCCCTCGAGCGATGTCTATGGCAAGTCGCTTGTCGAGCAGGCTTCGTCTTCATCGCCCATGGCCACAGACATCTTACCGTCGAGCCAGTGGAGAAGCGGATGAACGTCCGCAGGCTAACATCGAACCTCCAGCCTCGTCGCAACGATCTGAGAATAATTGGTGCCCTGAGGATCGCTGAAGAATAGGGTCGTGAGCATGGCCTGGTTCGCGGCAAGGATTTCATCCGAATTCGGCCGGACAACCTTCCTCGTGCAGCGCTTGAACCCTTCGCCGGACGTCTTCAAGTCGTCGTCCTTGAGAAAGTCGAGGGCAGTGTATAGGGAGGAATCGTAGACGCCGAAAACGATCAGCCCCGTCAGCGGCGTTTTCTCCGCTGGCTTCTGCGAGAAGGACAGAACCAGCGCGCCGTTCTCATAGGACGCATGGATGACGTCGGGCTTGGCGAGACGCACCGCTTTTCCATTGACGGTTATGTTCGTGTAGTAATTGTACTGCGCAAGGGAGTCGCGCACTGTCCTGGCGACCGCCGTCAGTTCCCCTGGATCGAGGGTTGAGTTCCCGTTTTTGTCGAAGTCCACCACCACGGATGAGGAGAAAAACTCGTCGAAGTGCCAGGTATCGCGCAGCTCGCGCAACGTCCCGTCAGCGCTCGCCACGGCCTCGAATTTCGCGTCCACGAAAATGTGGGGATGTGCGAATGCTGCTGTCGGCATGCCAGCCAGGAGCGACAGGATGGCGCCAGTAACCCGGCATCGAAATCGTTGAGCGGTCATGGGAAGTGACTGCCGGTGGATTGCGACCGATTTAAGTTCCATCGACGTCCATAGCTCATCGATGTCCGTGCTGGCCATGGTGGCACATCTCAAACCAAATTAATAGGTCCTGAGCCTAGCGGCTTGCTCCGCGCGGGCCAACGCTAGCTTTTGTCATGCCTTCCGCCGCAACAGTACGCTTACGACGAAAAGCGCACCAATCGAACTGGTCACCACGCCGACGGGGAGTTCTTGGGGCGGGAGCAGGATACGCGCGATGAGATCGCTGCCGAGGAGGAGGGCCGCGCCGAACAGAGCGCAGGTGAGCGCGAGGCGGCCGTGGAGCGGGCCGGCGAGGGGGCGGGCTACATGGGGGATCATCAATCCGATGAAGCCGATGACACCGGCGATGGAGACGAGGAGCGCCGTCGCGAAGCTCGCCACGAGAAAAGTCATGGTGCGCAGGCGCGCGACCGGGACGCCGAGGCTTTCGGCCGTTTCCTCGCCGCCGAGCAGTGCGTCGAGATGGCGGTGACGGATGAGCGCGTAACAGAGGACCAAGGCCGCCCCCGCGATGCCAATGCCGATGTTGCGCCAGCTTGCCAGCCCCAGCCCGCCCATTGTCCAGAACAGCACGGAATGGGCGGCGCGCTGGTCGCCGGAAAAGACGAGGTAGTTGGTCAGCGCGGTGAAGAGGAAGGAAACGGCGAGGCCGGCGAGGATCAGTCGCTCCGGCCCGTAGCCCTGCGTGCGGCGGATGAGGATCAGCACGACGGCGGTCGCGCACATGCCGCCGGCGAAGGCGGCGAGCGGCAGGGTGAAGATGCCAATGCGGTCGCCGATCCGCGTGATGACCGCGACCGCGCCCGCCGCCGCCCCGGCTGAGAGGCCGAAGAGGAAGGGGTCTGCGAGGTCGTTGCGGGTGACGGTCTGGAGCAGGAGGCCGATGACGCCAAGCCCCGCGCCAACCGCGATCGCAAGGATCGCCCGCGGCAAGCGCAGGTCCACCACGATCCGGTCGATCGGCCCGGCATCGCCGGATGCGAGCCCCAGCCCGCGTGCGAGCGATGCGATGACGTCGGCAAACGGGATGACGGTCGAACCGTAGACGACGGAGGCCGAAGCCAGCGCCGCGATGGCGAGAAGGGCCGCCGCCACGCCGATGCCGAAACGATGGCGCATGATCAGAAGGCGTCCGGGTGGAGAGCCTTGGCGATCTTGTCGATGGCGGCGATATTGTCGGGGCCGGGCGTCAGCTCCTCATAGCGCAGCGCCACGAAACGCTCGTTCTTCACGGCGTCCGTTTCCTTCATGGCGGGATGCGCCTTCAGGAAGTCGAGGAGCTTTGCGTAGCCGCCGCCGTCCTGGTAATCGAGTAGGACGAGGAACTCGGGATTGCGGGCGGCAACGGTCTCCCAGTCCGTATTGCCCCAGCTCGTCTCCATGTCCTCCATGATGTTCTTGCCGCCGGCCGCGGTGATCATCGCCGTGGTGATGGCGTATTTGCCCGCGGTGAACGGCTTGTCGCTCCCGGAATCGTAGAGGAACACGCGGGTGCCACTCCTGTCACCGACCTTCTTCTCGATGTCGGCGAGCTGCGTCTTCCAGCCCTCGACAAGCGCGCTCGCTTCGGCCTCCTTGCCGAAGATCTTGCCGAGCTTTTCCATATCGGCATAGAGCAGGTCCATGGAGGCGGCCGGGCGGTCCTTGTCGAGATGGATGCAGCTTTCGGTGAGGATCAGCGTCTTGATGCCGTGCGGGGCGAGCGTGTCGGGCGTCACCTCACCGCCGGGCTTCATGCCGTAGTACCAACCGGCGAAGAAGAAGTCGGGATCGGCGGCGACGAGGTTTTCCATCGTCGGATATTTCGGGGCAAGCTCGGGGATCGCACCCTGTTCCTGCTTAAACGCTTCGTCCGTCTTGTACCAGCCGGTGATGCCGGTCACGCCGATGATCGAGGGCTGGAGGCCGAGTGCGAAGGCCATCTTGGCCATGTTGATATCGTGGATCACCGCCCGCTTCGGTGCGGCATCGAAGGTCAGCGGCGCGCCGCAACTGTCGACCGTGAGGGGAAAGGCCAAGGCGGCGGAGGCCGCCAGCGACAGAAGGGAGGCGAGGATCAGGCGTTTCATGGAGAGGCTCCGGTGCTGCGAGTGAGGGGAATATCGAAGACGGTGAGCTGGCGATCCTCGTGCGGATGGGGCAGGCGCAGGAGGTCGATGCCGAAGACGTCGCGCACGACATGCCGGTCGAGCGTCTCCTCCACCGGCCCGCAGGCGACGAGCGCGCCCTGCTTCAGCACGGCGATCCGCGTGGCGAAGCCGGGGACGAGGTGAAGGTCGTGCAGGACGGCGACGATGGTGAGGCCAAGGTCGGCAACCAGCGCGAGAAGGGCGCCGCGGGCGCGGGGATCGAGATGGTTCGTCGGCTCGTCGAGGAAGAGGATGCGCGGCTCTTGCGCGAGCGCCCGGGCGATCTGCGCCCTCTGTCGCTCGCCGCCCGAAAGCGAGCCCATTTCGCGCCCGGCGAGGAGCGGCAGCTCCGTTCGCTCGAGCGCGTCCCGGATGATGGCGGCTTCCTCCGCGCCCGATCGGCGCGCCGTGTGCGGTATGCGGCCGAGCGCCACGTAGTCGCGGACGGAAATGCGATGGTCAGGCTGGTCCGTCTGCCCGACAACGGCAACGCGGCGGGCGCGCTTGACCGGCGGCATTGCCGACAGCGGCTCGCCGAAGAGGTTGACCGCGCCGGAGGTCGGCCGCAATGTGCCGGCGAGCATGCGAAGCAGCGTGGTCTTTCCCGCGCCGTTCGGGCCAATGATGGCGAGACGGTCGCCCGGCTCGACGTCGAGCGACACGCCGCCGACAAGCCGGTCGCCGGAGCGGGTCTCGTAGGTCAACCGCTGACCGGAAAGGATGCTGCTCATCAGACGAGTCCCCCGATATTCGGGATGCGGGCGATCGTCTTGCCACGAAGGCCGTCCGGCCGCTGGCCCTCGTTACACCAGCCGTCTGGAAGGTCGCGATACTGGCAGCCGAAGGCGAGCAGGGCCTCGGCATCACCCTCGGGGTCAATATCTCCGAAAAGGTAGGTGGCCTTGGCGGGCCCGGCGAAGGCGACGGCGAGCTGGCGCGCGCAGCCGGCGAGGCAGGCCACGGTCTCCAGGCGGAAGCCGCCGGCCGGCGCATGCGGGCCGAGCCGCGCCAAAAGCGCTGACGCGGCCGGCTGGCCGGTCGCGTCCTTGCAGCGGCTGCAGGCGATGATGGCGTAGGTCCCGGTCATGTCATCCTTCGGCAGGCCGGGGCTGGTGAAGGATGATCGGCCGGCGCGCGCGGACGCGGCAACGGCGTCACAACGTTCCCCGGCGCACCCCGTCCGGTTGCTGTGTCAGATGACGGCAGGTCTCCTGGCTTGCGGGTCGAAGGGCTTGCCGGCCTTCCCGGTCCAGAGACCAGTGGCATGGATGACAAGACCTCACCGCTTACAGTTGCGGGGGCAGCCACGGTTTCGGCCCCGTTCGGGTCGTCCTCACCGTGTTCCCTATTAATCCCTCCGGCTTTGCCTCGGGAACCGTCCGCCCCAGATAGGGGGCGAACGGAATGCCTGTCAAGCGAAAGGGTCACGCGGCACGCCGGTCCCAGCTTGTGAAGGGGTCTGGCAAATTGCGCCAAAGCTCCGGCTGAAACGCGTCAGTGTCGATAATGCAGGCGTCCAGTTCGGCCCGGATCTTCGCCTCGTCCATCGGATCGGCGCCGATGAAGACGATCTCCTGCCGCCGGTCGCCCCAGACCGGATCGAGATAGGGTTTCATCATGGCGAGGAAGCCGGGATCGCGCGGCCACTGCTCCTTCGGCACGGAGGACCACCACAGGCCCATCTTTCCGGTGCGTACGAGAGCGCCGGCCTGGCTGATCTCGCCGACATAGTGCGGCCGCGTCGCCAGCCAGAAGAAGCCTTTTGCACGCACGACGCCCGGCCAGGGCCGGTCGATGAAGTTCTGGAAACGCACGGGATCAAACGGCCGTTTCGCACGGTAGACAAAGGATCGGATACCGTATTCCTCGGTTTCGGGCACATGGTCCTTGAAACCGTGCAGTTCCTGGAACCAGAGGGGATGCTGCTCGGCCTTCTCGAAATCGAAGCGGCCAGTGCCCAGCACATCCTTCAGGTCGACCTTCCCGAAATCGACTTCGATGAGCCTGGCATCGGGATTGAGGGAGGCGATGATCTTGCGTGCGGCGTCACGCTGCTCAGGCGTCGCCATGCCGATCTTGTTCAGCACCACCACGTCGGCAAACTCGATCTGCTCGACCAGAAGATCGACGAGGGTCCGTTCGTCTCCGTCTCCGGCCGTCTCGCCACGATCGGAAAGGAAGTCCGTCGAGCTGTAGTCCTTGAGAAGATTGGCGGCATCGACCACCGTGACCATGGTGTCGAGCTTCGCCACGTCGGAAAGGCTCTGGCCGTTCTCGTCGCGGAAATCGAAGGTCGCGGCGACGGGCAGCGGCTCGGCGATGCCGGTCGATTCGATCAGCAGATAGTCGAAGCGGTCCTGCTCGGCTAATGCGCGTACTTCCGTCAGAAGGTCGTCACGCAGCGTGCAACAGATGCAGCCATTCGTCATCTCGACGAGCTGTTCTTGCGTGCGGGAGAGATTTGCGCCGCCGTCGCGCACAAGCGCGGCGTCGATGTTCACCTCGCTCATGTCGTTGACGATGAGCGCAACCCGCATGCCCTCACGATTGGCAAGGATGTGGTTGAGCAGGGTGGTCTTGCCGGCCCCAAGGAAGCCGGACAGGACCGTGACTGGAAGTTTCTTGGCCATTTAACACCTATTATGATATAACGTTACAATCTTGCTGTGTAAGATTTCATATGCTCGCTGTCCCGTCCGCTATCGGCAGTCAGCGCACAGTCCGTGAACCTCGATCGTCGTCGCTCTGATCTTGAAGCCGCTGCTTCGTGCGTGCTGTATCAGTGCGCTCTCGACTTTTGTGTCGTGGAATTCGTTGACCTTGCCACAGCTCTCGCAAATCTCGAAAGCGGTAATCCGGGGGTGGATTTGCCCATGCCGTGAATGGCAGCAGAGCACGAAGGCGTTCATGCTCTCAAGGCGATGAACGCGGCCCGCTTCAAGAAGCTTATCCAGGGCGCGATAAACCTGAAGGGGGGCCTTCAGCCCGTGTCCGCGAAGACGGTCCAATATGCTGTAGGCACTCAGCGGCTGCCGCGACGTCTCCAGCACCGAGAGAACGAGGCTCTGGTTCTTCGTCAATTTCAGATCGTAAACCTGGGCCGCTTCCGTCATCGTGCTTCTCCCAACCGCGAAAGGTGAGATCCGGAGCTGCCGCCTCAACTCCGGATCTGGGCACCCCGCTTTTAGTGCGTTGCGCCCGAACCGCCAACGGCGACGATCGAGAAGGGCTGGCCTTCCACCGAAACGGTACGGACCTCCTTCAGCGTTTCAGGGTCGACCACGCGAACTAGCGACTGGCGCGGGTCCGTGATCGCAATCTGCCCGTCGGCTACTGCCAGGCGCGGGCGTGGGTCTCTCCAGTGGCCGTCCTTGCTGTAGGGCTCTGTCACCCGCGCTTGGCGAACGATTTCCCCCTTCAGGACGTCGAGAACATTGATGTTGCCGTCTTCCGTCAGGATATAGGCATTCCGGGGATTGGCGTTGTCCAGCACGAAATCCACGCGCCGGGTCGGCAGTTCGACGAGGCGATAGGGTTCTTTTTCGTCGGGATCGATGATGACGAGCTTATCGTCCCCGTAGTTGCCGAGGAAGAACTGCATGGCCTTTCCGCCGAGCAGCGTGCCCGTGTAACCTTTCGGGAAGTCGGTCGGATAGGTGAGCATCTCTACGCTCGGACCCTCCGCACCACCCGGACGCGCGACGAGAACGCCTTCCTTGCAGCCGAAGGCCACAAGCCGGGCAGAGGTCGCCTCGCCATGAAGGTCGGTGCATTTGGCGACATCGCCGATCTGTTCGCCCTTATCGTCGAGAACGCGCAGGCCAACCCGCGGGGGCAGTTCATCCGCCTTGGTTTCGACTTCCGTGTTCGGGACCGAAACAAGGACATGACGCCCAAAGGTTACGGCGACGCCGTGGTGGGCCTTGATAGTATCGACCGCGCGCTTCTCGATCTTGCCGTCGAGAATGGCGGCTTCATCGATGATTTCCGCCTTGTCCTCGCGATCGTAGAACAGGATCACATGATCGTCGTGCGGGACGACATGGCCCGGACGCTGCCCCTCGAACTTCACGGGAAGGAGTGCCGGATCGCTGACCTCTATATCCTGGTGGTCGCCATGATCCGAGAAATTAATGCCTGTCTTGATAGCGTTGATGACATTGGCTTCGGTCTGCGCTGCAAAGACGATCTGCCCGGAGGCACTGGTGGTCAAGGCGGCATAACCCTGAACGTCATAGCTGCCGAGCTCCTTGCCGGTTTCGAAATCGATGACGCGGACGACAGGTTTCGTATGGTCCGCGACGAATAGCCTCCACGCTTCCTTCGTTTCGTGATCGTCATCGGCGAACGCTGCCGTGGCGGCCAAGGCAACTGTGGCAGCCACGGCCAGGGGATAGTTTCGTATGATATTTAGGCGCATCAAGGTCCCTTCCTATAAAATGATATGTGCTAACATAACCTGCTGTGCTTGAGAGGTTTCCCAATTGTTTCGTTCGGGGTATTCGCGCGCCCCGTCTACGCATTCCTCGGTCAACGGGCGAAAGCTCAACGCCGGTTTAGCTCTGAAAGAACGTTATTACATAACTTTCCATTTGACGAACGTAATAACATTACCTATCCAGTCGATGTCAACCCCGGAGTGGACATGACCGGTACGTGCTTGCATTTCGAAAACCTGACCCTCGGCTATCAGGGCCATCCCGCCGTGCACCACATAAACGGCGAAGTGACCCGTGGCGCGTTGACGGCAATTGTCGGTGCGAACGGGTCCGGAAAGTCGACGCTGATGAAAGGGATCGCTTCAATCCTGAAACCGATCGAGGGACGCTGCACGGTTTCATGTGATCGCCTTGCCTACCTGCCTCAGCAATCCGAGCTCGACCGCAGCTTTCCTGCGCGCGTAATTGACCTCGTTTCGATGGGTTTTTGGCAAAAGAGGGGATTGCTCGGGCGTATCACCCCGCAGGACAGGGCGGACATGGCGCGAAGTTTGAAGGCTGTGGGATTGACGGGCTTTGAAAAGCGTCCGCTCGACAGCCTTTCAGGCGGGCAGATGCAGCGGGCGCTTTTTGCGCGAACCATGCTGCAGGATGCCGACCTCATCCTTCTGGACGAGCCTTTCAACGCTGTCGACAGCCGGACGGTGCGTGATCTCCTCGATCTCATCAGGAGCTGGAGCCTTGAAGGCCGTACTGTGCTCTGCGTTCTGCACGACCTCGATCTCGTCCGGGCGCATTTTCCTCAAGCATTTCTTCTTGCACGCTCGCTCGTCGCCGCGGGGCCGACAGCAGGGGTGCTAACAGCCAATAATCTCGCTCGCGCACGGGACTTCCAGGAGGCTTGGGACGAGAAGGCTGGCCAGTGCGTGTCGAACCAATCCTTCGAACCACGCCAATCCGCCTTGGCGGACCGCGTTGTCGCCGTCGACGAGCACGAAGATGAACACAGAAGGGCTCGCGCGCGTGTATGAGTATCTGATCGAACCCTTCATTCGCTACGGTTTCATGCAGCGCGCCTTGTTCGGCTCGCTGCTTCTGTCGGCTAGCTGCGCGCCGGTCGGGGTATTTCTGATGCTGCGCCGCATGAGCCTTACGGGCGACGCCATGGCGCACGCGATTCTCCCTGGCGCGGCGATGGGATTTCTCCTCTTCGGTCTCGACGTCCTGCCCATGACATTCGGCGGCCTCGTCGTAGGGCTCTTGGTGGCGCTTGGATCGGGAGCCGTGTCCCGTTTCACCATCCAGAAGGAGGACGCCTCAATGGCGGCCTTCTATTTGATCTCCCTTGCAGTCGGTGTGCTGCTGGTGTCCTGGCGCGGATCGAGCGTTGACCTGATGCACGTGCTGTTCGGCTCCGTCCTGGCGCTTAACAATGACGCTTTGATCTTGATCGTGAGCATTGCAGCCGTGACCTTCCTTGCCCTTGCTGTCTTCTGGCGAGCGCTCGTCGCGGAATGCCTCGATCCGCTTTTCCTTCGCTCGGTGAGCCGTATTGGCGCGCCGGTGCATTTCCTCTTTCTGACGCTCGTCGTGCTCAATCTCGTCGGCGGGTTTCAGGCGCTCGGCACGCTCCTCTCCGTCGGCTTGATGATGCTCCCGGCCGCTGCCTCCCGGTTCTGGTCGAGCCGTGTGGGGCCAATGTGCCTGATCGCGGTGGGAATCGCAGCGGTCTCCTCGCTCGGGGGGCTCCTTCTTTCCTATCATGCGTCCATGCCGTCGGGCCCCGCGATCATTTTTACCGCAGGCGCCTTCTACGTCCTTTCCACCCTGGGCGGATCCAGAGGCGTTCTTCGCAACGCCTTCGCTTCCTCCCGCCATAAGACAGCCTGACAGCAAAAGGAGATCTCCATGTTCAGGACGTTCCGCATCGCAACCTATGCCAGCCTGCTCGCGCTTTCCGGCGGCTTTGCCGCGACCGCAACGGCGGCCGAACTCAATGTCGTGGCAAGCTTCTCCATCATCGCGGATTTCGCCAAGAACGTCGGCGGCGAGCGTGTCGAGGTGAAGACGCTCGTCGGCCCAGATGGCGACGCCCACGTCTACGAACCGCGCCCGGCCGATGCGGTTGCGCTCGAAGCCGCGAATGTCGTGCTCGTCAACGGTCTCGAATTCGAGGGGTTCATGAAGCGCCTGATCGAGACGAGCGGCACGAAGGCGCCCGTTGTCGAAGTGACGAAGGGTATCGAGCCGCTGAAGGCCGAGGAAGAAGGGCATCATCATGACGAAAAGGCCGGAGAAGCCGGCCACAACCACGAGGGCGACGAAAAGGAAGAGGCCGGGCACGACCATGCCCATGAGGGCCATCATCATCACGGCGAATTCGATCCGCATGCCTGGCAGTCGATTCACAATGCCGAGATTTATGTGAAGAACATCGCCGACGCCTTCTGCGAGGCCGACAAGGCGGGATGCGCCACCTACACCGCGAACGCGGACGCCTATGTCGCAAAGCTGGAAGACCTTGAAAAGGAAGTGAAGACGGCGATCGAGGGGATTCCGGCCGATAAGCGGACCGTCATCACCTCCCATGATGCGTTTGGCTATTTCGAACACGAATATGGGCTGAAGTTCATCGCCCCCGAGGGCATCTCGACCGAAGCGGAGGCGTCGGCAGCAGACGTCGCCAAGCTGATTGATCAGGTGAAGGAAGACAAGGCATCCGCGATCTTCCTGGAAAACATCACCAATCCGCGCCTCATCGAGCAGATTTCAGCCGAAACCGGAATCAAGGTTGGCGGCACGCTCTATTCGGACGCGCTTTCCGGCGAGGACGGTCCTGCTTCCACCTATCTCGACATGTTCCGCTACAACGTCGAGACGCTGAAGGCTGCCATCGTCGGAAGCTGATCGAACGGCCTGCCCGGAGATAGCCGGGCAGGCCTCATTGTCCGCACGGAGCAGAAACAGGACGATTGCAATATGTTCGGCCGCGTTTTCAAGCGACGCAAAGCGAAACGGGAAGCACCACCCGAGGATGGAATGCTACGCATCTACGACCCGGTGCCTGTGACGCTCCTGACCGGCTTTCTGGGCTCGGGAAAGACGACACTGCTGAACCAGCTTCTTGACGATCCGGAAATGGCGGGCACCGCTGTCATCGTCAACGAGTTCGGAACAGTACCGGTCGACCATGATCTGGTACGAATCGGATCCGAGTCCTATTTCCGGACAACGACGGGCTGCATATGCTGCACGGCCGCGAGCGACATCCGTGTCTCGCTTTACGAACTGCACGAGGCGCGCCTCACGCAGCAGGTTCCGCCGATCTCCCGTGTGATTATAGAAACCACAGGCCTTGCCGACCCTGCGCCTATCATCAACAGCCTTATACCGGGAGGGGCACAAGCGCTTGGTCTTCGTGATCACGTTGTTGCGCGTCAGTTTTTCCTGAGCGGCGTTCTGGCCACCTTTGATGTCCTCGCGGGTCGTGAGACTTTGGATAGATTGATCGAAGGGTGGAAGCAGCTCGCCTTTGCCGACCATATCATCCTGACCAAAACCGACATTGCCGGAGATTCGGCTTCATGGACCGAAGAGCTGCGTGATCTCAACCCGGCCGCTGCATTCCATGACTGCCACGCGTCCGGGTTTTGTGTGGGGAACCTCATCGGCACGCGTACCTATTCGGTGCAAGGCAAAGCAGAAGATGCCCCCGGCTGGCTCGCAATGGAGTCGATGTCGATCCCTAGTCATCACCAACACGACCTGAATCGTCACGGCGACAAGGTTCAGGCGATCAGCCTGACGCACGACGAACCGCTCGATGCGCGCGCCGTCATGACCTTTCTCGACATCGTTACGAGCAATGCGCATGCCGGGGTTCTTCGTCTGAAGGGCATTTTTTTGCTGACGGACCAACCCGGGCAACCCGCCGTCGCGCACGCAGTTCAGCATCGCCTTTATCCGATAAAGCGGCTCGAGCGATGGCCCGAAGGCAATAGAAACACACGGCTTGTTCTCATCGGGCAAGACATGCCGGAAAAGCAGATCAGGGTGCTTTTCGAGACGATCACGCCGCGACCTACCCGTATAGAGAGAAGGCTGGCATGAGCCGTGCTTACGTCAATCCCCTGGCGCGTCGCCAGCCGGCTGTTGTCGCGTCGGCGAGAGCGATCAAGGCGTGGACTCGTGAGTTCTTGGCTCTCGGCGATGACATTGTCGTATCCGTCAACGAGCTCTCATGCGCGCTACCCGATTGCCCGCCCAAGGAGACAGTCATCCTTGTGATGTTCCCCGGGCAACCGCCGATCCAAGCTTCCATTCACAAGGTAATGCCCGATGTCACGCATGACGATATCGCCGCCGCCTTTGAACAGGGAGTTCTGATCCGTTCAACACCTGGGTTATAGGTGCGCGCCTCAGAGATGGGTCATGGCGGAGCGATGGCGTAATCCTGCCATTGCCGGGGCAGTGGCAGTTGAGGATCGATCTGCTTATCGGCGATTTCGACATGGTCAAGCTGCAGGGCGTGGTCGAAGTCAAACCATAACCGAATCGTACGGATTGCGGGGCGTGAGTTCAAATTCTCCAACGTCTCTCACCACACGTTATCGCTATTGCGAATGCAAGGGAGGGTGCCGCGGAAAGCAAACTTCTGGCAGTGCTTGT
The DNA here is from genome assembly GCF_009826875.1 of Shinella sp. AETb1-6. Taxonomy (NCBI): domain Bacteria; kingdom Pseudomonadati; phylum Pseudomonadota; class Alphaproteobacteria; order Hyphomicrobiales; family Rhizobiaceae; genus Shinella; species Shinella sp. AETb1-6. The sequence continues at coordinate 88,611 of NZ_WUMM01000009.1, forward strand.
CCTGAGGCCGTCTAACAGACGTGACGTTCAGGTGGGTGTCAGGAACGATCGGCAACGGAGAAAGGCTGTGACTAGGCTTGGTTTGAAGGGAATAGGCGAATGACGGACTGTTTATGCGCCGCCAAGCCCGTTTCTTTTCTTCCATTCGTCAAATCCCGGAATCAGCAAAGGGCCGCGCAATGCCGCCGTTGACGCGCGCGCTTTACCACCAGCGCCCCGATAATGCCGACTTGCCGCGCTTCCAGGGCGCGGCGGCGCAAAACCGGTTGTTGCGCCTGGCGGGTCACGTCCTGCTTGCCGCCTGTGCCATTCTGCTGATTTCAGCGCTGACCGTTGCCGTCTTCGCGCCGGTCTCGATCTTGGTGCCGGTGCTTTATGGCAATGCTGGCGCGCTGCTGGTCCTTACCGCCGGTTTACGCTCCGTCGGCTACGCGACGGCCTGGCGTCAGGCTGCACTTGCCGGCGGTGAACCGGATGCGGAAGAGGCACCTCCGTCTGAGGACGAACGCGATTGGATCGGCCGGCAACTCAGTCGCATCCTGGCGATCGTGGCCCGTTTGGTCGGCCCCGAAACCGTCGATCTCCTGGTTTTTTCGCTGGCGGCGCTGCTCACGGGACTGACAAGCTGGGATCCCAGCCTGCCGGCGGCCGATCCTGGCACGGCCGCCTCGGTACTCGGCGCGGTCGCACTTGCTGCCGCCTTCGGTCTCCTCGTGCTGGAACGGCATTTCGCGGCGGTGCCAGTGGTGCAATGGCCAGAAGCGGCGATGCTCTCCAATCTCGCTCGCGTGCCCATCGCCGTGCTGCTGATGACGGCGATCGGATTGTTCGGCAGCCGTATGGGCAGCCTCTGGCCGGGCCGGTTGATCGCCATCGCCGGCCTGCTGTCGATGCTCGCCGCGCTGGAGCTATTCGTCTGTGCCGTTTTTGGCATGTTTCGCCCGCGCGACGAACGGCAGGAGCCGCGCGCTCTGGCCACCAGCTTCGTCGGCGGCTTCCTGCGCTGGCCGCCGCTGACGCAATTCTCCGCGCTTCAGGAGGGGATTTATGCCCGCACCGGCATTGATCTGCGCCAGGTCTGGGCGTTTTCCTTCATGCGTCGCATCTCGCTTCCCGTCGTGCTCGGCATCGCAGTCGCGGGCTGGCTGTGCACCGGCCTTCGAGAAGTCCCGATGAACGGCAGGGGGATTTACGAACGCTTCGGCCGGCCCGAAGCGGTGCTTGGCCCCGGGCTTCACGCCGGCCTGCCCTGGCCGTTCGGGCGATTGGTCGCCGTGGAATACGGCATTGTCCACGAACTGACCGCCGCAACCCTCCCGCCCGAGGGCGAGGAAAAACTGGCGCCCGCCGAAGACGCTGCCCCCGCCAGCGCCGACCGGCTGTGGGACGTGGTCCACCCGACGGAAAAATCGCAGATCGTCGCCAGCCCGACCCATGACAGCCAGGGTTTCCAGCTTGTCGATCTCGACGTCCGCTTCTTCTACCGCATCGGCCTGTCGGATGAGGCGGCCCTTGCTGCCGCCTACAATCACGCCGATCTTCCGGCGCTGATCCGCAATGTCGCCGGCCGCGTGCTGGTGCGTGAATTCGCTTCCCGCTCGCTGGATGAGGTCGTCAGCGCTGGCCGCACGGCGCTGGAGCGGGAGATTGCGTCACCGCTGCAGGCCGAACTCGACCGGCTCCAAAGCGGTGTCGAAATCGTCGCGGTGGCGGTCGAGGCGGTGCATCCGCCGGCTGGCGCGGCCGCCGCCTATCACGGCGTGCAGGCCGCCGAAATCGGCGCGCGGGCGCTGGTCGTGCGCGAGCGCGGCGCGGCCGCTGCAACGGCGAGCGAGGCCGAGACTGCCGCCGCCGCCGCCCGCGACCGCGCCGCCGCCACGGCCCATGAGACGCTGGCGAGCGCGAACGCCCTCTCCACCCGCGCCGAAGGCGAGCGGAAAGCTTATGCCGCCGGCGGCAAGACATTCCTGCTGGAGCGTTATTTCGAGCAATTGCGCAAGGGCCTGTCGCAGGCAGGCGCCCTGATCGTTGACCATCGTCTGGCGGAGACGGAAGCGCCGGTCACCGATTTGCGCATCTTCACGCCGCCGGTCGACGGCATCACCAGCAACGGCACCACCGAGGCAAAGCCGTGACTCATCACCATCATCATGAAGCCGACGATCACCATCACGGGCATCACCACCACTATCACCATGGCCATGAGGGCGCTCCGCTGTCGCGCTGGCGGGCGCTGATCGGCGGGCTGCTGGTCGTCGTGGCATTGGCGACGGCCTGCCTGTTGCAGGTCCATGCCGGCGAGGCGGTGGTGATCACCCGCTTCGGCAATCCGGTGCGCACGCTGCTTGAACCGGGCCCAGCCTGGAAACTGCCGGTTCCGGTGGAGACGGCCAATGCAGTTGATCTCAGGCTGCGCACCACCTCCAGCGGCTTGCAGGATGTCGGCACCCGCGACGGCCTGCGCATCATCGTCAATGCCTATGTCGGCTGGCGGGTCGAGCCGCAGGACAAGGATATCCGCCTGTTCATGCGCGCCGTGCGCAACGAGCCGGACCAGGCGGCCGGCCAGATCCGCAGCTTCGTCGGCTCGGCGCTGGAAACGGCGGCAAGCGGCTTTAATCTCTCCAGCCTGATCAACACCGATCCCTCGAAACTCGAGCTTCAAGGTTTCGAGGACAAGGTGCGCGCCCAGATCGAGCGGCCCTTGCGCGACACCTATGGCATCAGCGTCGCGCAGGTCGGCATCGAGAGTGTCACCCTGCCGGCCGTCACCCTCGACGCCACCATCGACCGGATGCGGGCCGAGCGCGAAACCATCGCCGTCGAGCGCACCGCCGACGGCAGGCGGCAGGCGGCCGAAATCCGCTCGGCGGCGGAGCGGGATGCCCGCATCCTGCAGGCCGATGCCAGCGTCAAGGCCGCCGATGCGGAAGCCGCCGCGACCGCCGAGGCTGCCGCCATCTACGGCAAGGCCCATGCGGCTGCCCCGCAGCTTTACGAACTGCTGCGCTCGCTCGATACGCTCGGCGCCGTCATCGGCGAGAAGACCCGCCTGATCCTGCGCACCGATGCCGCCCCCTTCCGTATGCTGACGGACGGCCTACCCTCGGGCACGGCCGGGGAAAGCGGCGGCAAATGAACGAGCACGCATCCATAGCATCGGGGGAACGGACAGGCAGCGAGGACAGCCCCTGGCTGCAGGCCGGGCGGCTGGGGTTCCGCATTCTCTATGCCGTGACCGTTGTTGCCGCACTCGCTTGGACGGTGTCGAATATCCGCGAGATCGGGCCGGACAACCAGGCCGTCGTCTTCCGCTTCGGCGCGGTGCAGCGCCTGCAGCAGGCCGGGCTGCTGTTCGCCTGGCCGCGACCCTTCGAGGATGTCGTGCTGGTGCCCGCGCCGGATCGTGTCCTTGAACAGCCAGTGCAGGATGGGGCGGGTACGGGCTATCTGCTCACCGGCGATGCCGGCGTGGTGCGGCTCGAGGTCAGCGTCTTCTACAAGGTCGCCGACCCGGAGCGCTACGTGCTGCAGGCCGGTCATATCACGCCGGCGCTCAACCGGCTGGCGACGCGCAACATGATCCTGCTCTGCGCCGGCCGCGATCTTGACAGCATCCTCGTTGCCCGTCCCGAACTGATCGGGGCCGATAGCGATGCCGTCCAGCGCCGCGAGCGGCTGCGCGGCGAACTGGTCGAGGGCATCAACCGCAGCCTTGCAGCCCTGCAGGAAAACGGCGCCGGGCTCGGCATCCGCGTCGAGCGCGTCGATATCCGCTCGGCGCTGCCCGAACCGGCGGTTGCCGCCTTCAATGCCGTGCTCACCGCCAGCCAGGAAGCGCGCCAGGCCGTTGCGAGCGCCAGCAACGATGCGGCGAAGACCGCGCAGGCCGCCACGCAAGCCGCCAACCAGACCATCCAGGCGGCGCAAGCCGGCGCCGACGAACGCATCGCCCGGGCCAAGGCGGACACCGCCGCCATAATCAGCCTATCGCAGATGGTGCAGAGCGACACGGGCCTTCTGTCTCGGCTTTATCGCGACCGCATCGCCGGCATCCTGGCGAAGGCTCGCTCGGTTACGACGGTCGATCCGGCCATGGGCCGGCATCTCATCCTGCAGGGCGGTGACAAATGAGCGACATGACCGGCGGCCACATCCATTCCCACGGCCACGCCCCGATCCTGCGCGGCGGCGCGCTGACGGCGGCAGAAAAACGCATCGCGGCCCGCCGCATCGTGCTGGCGATGACGGCGGCCGGGCTGCTGGTGCTCGGCATGCTGTGGCCGTGGATGTTGGCCGGGCAGGAGGGTGTCGGGCAATTGCTGCTGGGTGCGGCCTCGCTGCTGGTCGGCCTTCCCGTACTCGCGGCCGCCGCCGGCAGCCTGCGCGATCCCGATCTACATGGCGTCACCGACCAGTTGGTGGCGCTTGCCGTCATCGGTGCATGGGCGACCGGCGACCTGCTTACCGCCGCGCTTTTGCCGGTGATCATGACGGTCGGCCATGCGCTGGAGGAACGTAGCATCGTCGGCTCGCAGGAGGCGATCGCCGCCCTGCGCGACCTGACGAAAAGCCACGCCCGGCGCATCGAACCGGACGGCAGCGTCACCGAAGTCGATGGTGACGAGCTGCGGCCCGGCGACCGCATCGAGGTGCGCGCCGGCGACCGGGTTCCGGCCGACGGCATCGTGCTCACGGGACAGGCGAGCCTCGACACCGCGCCGATCACCGGCGAATCCATACCCGTGGAGGCAATGGCCGGCGCGCACGTCTTCGCCGGGGCCATCAATCTCGACGGGCTGCTGTCCGTCGAAGTCACCCGCACCGGCGCGGATTCGACGCTCGGCAAGGTGATTTCCCTGATGCAGGGTGCCGAGCGCTCGAAACCGCCGGTGACGCGGCTTCTGGATCGCCATGCCGGCCAGTATATCGGGCTGGTGCTGCTGGTGGCGGCGCTGAGCTGGTTTGCGACCGGCAATTCCGAGATCATGCTGGCGGTGATCGTCGCCGCCTGTCCCTGCGCGCTGGTGCTGTCCGCCCCGGCCACCGCCATTGCCGGCGTCGCCGTCGCCGCCCGCCACGGTATCCTGGTGCGCGGCTCCGCCTTCCTGGAGGAGTTCGCCGACCTGACCTCGCTGGTCATCGACAAGACCGGCACGCTGACCTATGGCGCGCTGCATTTGCAGGATATTCTTTTGGCACCGGGTGCGGTCGAGGCCGACATTCTGCCGCTCGCCGCAAGCCTCGGCGCTGCCAGCAGCCATCCCGTCAGCCGGGCGCTGGCGGCAACCGTCGCACCCGACGCCCGCCATCCGCTGGCGGCGGTGCGCGAACAGCAGGGGCTCGGCGTCGTCGCCGAGACGGCGCACGGGGTGGCGGCGCTCGGCCGGCCGGAACTGTTTGCACAATTGCGGGTCGGGACCCCGCCTGCGCCGGTCTGGGACGGCCCCATTGTCGGGCTTTCGCTCGGCGAAACTTTCCTCGCCTGGCTGCTGCTCTCCGACGCGGCGCGGCCGGAGGCTGGCACGGCGCTGGCTGACCTGCGCAGCCTCGGCGTTGGCCGCCAGATGCTGCTGACCGGCGACCGGCGCAGCGCCGCCGAGGCGGTGGCGAGAGAGGTCGGCATCGCCCGCGTCGCCTCGCAGGCCCTGCCGGAAGACAAGCTGACAGCGGTCACCCAGGAAATCGAGGCCGGCTTCCGGCCGCTGGTGGTCGGCGACGGCATCAACGATTCGCTGGCGCTGAAGGCCGGCGTCGTCGGCGTCGCCATAGGGGCCGGCGGGGCGGACATCGCGCTTGCCTCGGCCGACGTCATCCTCGTCGGCAACGATTTGCGCCGGCTCGGCACCTGCATGCGCCTCAGCCGCAAATGCCGCCGCATCCTGCAGGCCAACGTGGTGATCGGCCTCGGCTGGACCGTCGGCATCATGATCGCGGCGATGTTCGGCCTGCTCGGGGTCGCCGGCGCGCTGGTTGCCGCGATCCTGCACAATCTCAGCACGCTGCTGGTGCTTGCCAATGCCGGCCGTCTGCTACGGTTTCAGGAATTGTTGGGGGACAATGAGAAAACGGCGGGCTGACCGCTGCTCGTTGTCACGCCTATATTGTCTGTCCGCTGCGGAGGTTTATGTGCCGCGGCCGATTCAAGTTCCGCCGGTGAACCCATCGAATTGCCGTAATTCAGCTCCCACTTACGACCACCGAAATCTGCGCAATAACGGCCTCCTCATCGTGATTAGCAAGTCCGGAATCTATGCCTTGGTGACCGCGTCCTTCGTGGCGCTGACTGTTCCAGCAATGGCGCATCCACACGTCTTTGCCGACGGGCGGGTGATCCTGGACCTTGATGCGCCACATCAGCTGACGGCTGTGAGGAACGAGTGGACGTTCGACAAGCCTTTCTCGTCCTTCGCGGTCATCGGGCTCGACAAGAACCATGACGGCAAGCTGGAGCCATCGGAACTCAGGTCCCTCGCCGAGACCTCGATGAAGTCGCTGGCCGACTACCATTTCTTCACCTGGGTTACGCGAAACGGTGTGGAAGTGGAGCTTTCCACGCCGCGGGACTACGTCTATCGCTTCTCCCACGGCCGCTTGACCCTGAGTTTCAGCATGCCTCTGAAGACGCCGGCTCCCATCGATGACGACGTTAAGATCGAGGTGTTCGACCCGGAATATTTCGTTGCCTACACCTTCCCGGAACAGGGGGCGATCAAGCTCGCTGGCCCGGGGTCAGGCTGCCGCGCAACCTATATTCCTCCCAAGCCTCTCGATGATCAGATCATGGCAACGCTGGCTGCCATTCCTGCCGAAGAGCACGACCTGCCGTCGGCATTGAGGGATGCGGCAGTGGGGCTTGCCAATATTTTCACGGTCAAATGCCCATGAAAGACCTGCGTATCGCGCTGGCGCTCGCCGTCTCGCTTGCGGCACATGGCGTGGCGCTGGCCGCAACAAGTCCGTTCGGCATCGCCACGCCTGACTCGCCTGCCGGTGCCGGCATCTCGGGGCCGGCCGCGCCGCTCTATCTGGCTGCCATCCGGTTGCAGACCGAGTTCTATCAGAAGCTCACGTCGGGCCTCGATGCCTTTTCCAGCGATCCGCACGCGGGCCTTTGGCTGGTGGCCTTGAGTTTTCTCTACGGGATCTTCCATGCGGTGGGTCCGGGACACGGAAAGGCCGTCATCTCGTCCTTCGTGCTTGCGACCGGAGAACGATTGCGGCAGGCAGTGCTGATCTCGCTGCTCGCCAGCGCCCTGCAGGCAGCCTCCGCAATCGCGATCATCTTTACCGCGACGGCGCTGTTCGATGCGACCGCCGCGCAGGTCACATCGCTCACCGACAAGCTGGAAATGGGCAGCTACGGCCTGATCACCCTGCTGGGCCTGACCCTTCTCGTTTCGAAAGGCCGGCTGTTTGCGCGTCGATGGGGAAGGGTGGAGGGGCCGGCGGGCTCATTTGCCTGCGAGGAGGTGAGGGGGCCTCACCGGCACGATGCGGCATGCGGATGCCTGCCCGTCGATCGCCTGGCAACGGCCGGTCCGGGGGCGTCCCGGACGGAAAAGCTTCAAGCGATCCTTTCGATCGGCCTGCGCCCGTGTTCGGGCGCCCTGATCGTGCTGGTCTTTGCGCTGTCACGCCATCTTGCGCTGGCCGGGACTATGTCCGTGGTGGCCATGGCGGCGGGAACTGCCTTGACCGTCATCTTCGTCGCCGCCTTGTCGGTGCTGGCGCGCGGTTTCCTTTCGCGGCTCGCCCTGTCGAAGGTGGGCGCAGCGCAAGGTTTCACAGCGGGCCTCGAACTTGCCGGGGCCTGCGCCGTCTTTCTGTTCGGCGCGACGATGCTCTGCGGCCTGCTCGTTTCGGGTGGCGTGTCGTAGCCGCCGCTACGGTTCGCAGATCGGCAGCGATCGTGGTTCGGGCGCGGGATGATCCGCCTGGTATTGCGCAATGATCGGTTCGAGCTTGCTGGCCGGCAGGAAGCGCGGCGCGCCGATCTGCTTCAGGCATGTCGCGTTCCAATAGGCGCCGGTCGCCGGCAACTTGCCGCCGGCTTTCACCCTTTTCGTGACGGCGTCGATGTCGGAGGATTCGGGATAGATGTAGAGGGTCGTGGGGTTATCCCTGACCATCGGGATGATCTGCCTGGCGTCGGAGGCGGACCAGCTTGTGCAGCCATTGCTGCGTCCTGCGGCATAGTCGACCAGCTTGCCGAACAGCACATATCCATCCTTGTTCGCATGCGCGTCGCCCGGACTCTTGCGAAGGCATATGCCCTTGACGAGCTGGGCTGCATGTCCCCCGATCGCGCGGCTGCGGGCATTGGCGGTTTCTCCTTCGCCGTCGAACTGGACGAAGGAGCGGATCAATGCAGCATCCTGCCGATTTTGGTCGCGGTAGATTCCCTTGAACGACGTCTTGACCTCGCTCGTCATATAGGCGCCGCCGGCCGTAAGGTTGGATCCTTCGGCATTGCCGAAATTGGCGGCGCATGTCCTGCCGTTCGAGAAATCCAGGACACCTTTCAGATTGCGACCGCTGCCATGGCCGGAGGGGACGGCTCGAAACGCCTGCTCCGCCTCGCATATGGTGTAGAAGCGTCGTCCGAGATGCCCTTCGCCGAGATCGGCCGGCCGCGTCGCATCCATGGCGAAGTAGCAGGGGTTCCTGACAGTCCCCTCACGGACCTTTCGCATGTACAGCGCGCGGGCCCGCTTGAGGACCACCGGCGCAATCTGGCCGTCTTCCTCGCCGACATGCCCTTCCAGCCAAGCCGGCACGGTCTGGTCCCGGGTCGCCGCATGAACCGGCGTCCAAACGGCGAGAGCGATCCCGATGGCGCCCAAGATAGAGGCGGCTGCGTTCTTGATGGTGAGGGTCGTGCGCACTTGGTTTGCTTTCTCTGGAGACGCTTGCAGGAATAATAGGCTCTTCTGCATGGAAGCTGATCGTATCCTAAAGCGCTTCGCTGGCTTTTACTGATCGATTTAGTCCTTTGTAAGTTTTGCACCGTTACCGGAAAGCAGTGCAATTTTTGACGAGATTTGCCAGCGCCACCAGATCCATTGCCGCGTCGGCCATGGCAGTGATGACTCTTATCAGCCTCTGGGCGCCTCAGGTGAAGCAGAAGATATGCCGAAAATGCCATCCGCCACACAGTCCTAAGGGCAGGCGTCTGCCCAAAACGGCATATCTTTTCGCGCAACGGCTCCGCACTTTGCATCCCTGGCGAAGTACGCAGCCGCTTTTTTTAAGATGTCTCGCTCCTCGGTGACGCGAGCCAGTTCCTTCTTCAGCCGCCTGATCTCCTCGGCCTCATCGTTGCCCTTGGCGTTCGACGCGGCAAACTTCTTCTTCCATTCATACAGGCCGGCCGGACCTGTCGAAGCTCAAGCCGGCCGGTGTCGCGATGCCGGTCATGTGCACGCTGCGCTCGCCGGCTGGTGTAAAGCGATAGATTTCATCGCGGGAATAGGATGCAACATAGATCATGCCATCAGGGCCAATGGTCAGCCCGGAGGGGCCGGAAAGCCCATCCGCGAACGTCGTGCGGTTGCCGGCCGGGTCGATGCGCAAACCCGGTCGGCACTCCATTCAGCCACAAACAGATTGCCGGCAGCATCGAACGCCATGCCGACCGGCGAACTAAAGCCGTCCCATAGCTTTTCCGGCACGGCCGTGTTCGCATATGCGGCCGTCGGCGCCATGATGGGGAAAGCAGGCGCCACGGCGAGGATGAGAGCGCCGGCGGCGCTCAGAAAACGAAGAGGGTTCATCATACCGCTTGCTCCTGCTGGACGGGGAACCGGGCGGCGAACACTTCCTTGGCGGCGAACAGTCCGTTGAGCGCCGCCGGGAAGCCGGCATAAACAGCCATCTGTATGATGGTTTCGGTGATTTCGTCCTTGGTCAGCCCGACATTCAGCCCCGCCTCTATATGGACCTTCAATTGCGGGGTCGCGGTTCCCATCGCGGTCAGCGCCGCGATTGTGGCGATCTCGCGGGCGCGCAGATCGAGGCCGGGACGGCTGTAGATGTCGCCAAACGGAAACTCGAAGAGGTAGTTCGCGAAGTCGGGGGCAATGTCGGCCAGAGCGGCAACGACATTGTGGCCGGCCGCGCCGTCGATTTCAGCGAGTACCCGCTTGCCGCGTTCCAGCCGGCTTTCGCCGGCGCTCGGGGATTGGTGCGTCATAGTCCTTCATCCTCTGTTCCTTGCCGGCATATCCGGCAATCTTGGTGTCGAGGACGACAAGGCAGGCTTGCAGTTCGGCCACATGGGCGCGGACGCGCTCGCGGTGCTGTTCGAGCAATGCGCTGCGTTCCGCTTCCGTGCCGACGCCGCGCTCCCGCAAGGCTGCATAGTGCAGCATTTCTCGGATAGGCATCCCGGTCGTTTTGAGGCGGTCGAGAAATTCTATCCAGATCAGGATTGATGCGTCGTAGTCACGTTGGCCCGATTGGTCCCTGTCGGCATGGGGAAGCAGCCCGATCCGCTCATAGTAGCGGATGGTATGGGCCGACAGTCCCGAACGCTTCGCCAGTTCGCCAATCTTCATGAACGCCCTTCTTTCGTCACGACGCACGGGAAGCTACAGGTTAGAGCGCACTCTATGTCAAGGGGTCAAGTGTCGCAGAAATCCTAAGATCCGAGCAGGATCGCGCCAGCAGCAACAATGATGCAGGCGAGAATAGGCGCGCCCTTTCCCGAGCACCAGACGCTGGCGAGAGAGGGAGCGAGCCGTCGCCCGACACCTCCGGCGCGGAAACATCATGCCCAGCCGCCGTGCTGAGAGTCGGTGCTGAGGTCCCTCGACGTGATTTTCGCTGTTTTGCGCGATGATTGGGCCATTTCTCTATAATGACAAAACGCCCGATGATGCACTTCGGCACCGGGGGACGGTGTTGCATCCTGCCGAGTGCCAAACACAAGCCCGCTGCTGCTGTCGTTCGTAGATTTATCCCACGTGAGGGTAACACTCGCCGGCAGACGTTATGCATATGAAACACGTCATGTTGGGAATGGACCTGTCTCACATGCTTTGACATGTAGGGCGCGTTCGATGGCTGGGGCAGGGGTATTTGAGTTTTTCCGATCAGGACCATCATCCACTGGAAGAGGCTTTGGGCGCCCAGTCCCCTTTCTGGTCCGAATTCCGTGTAGAATGCGGGGGCATGGAGGAGAGTTGGACGACGGCGCGTGCGTTTTTCGACGATGCCGCTGCCATCGACGCTTTCATGAATTATGAACGCACGCATCACAGCCATATGGACGACAAGACATGTGCCGCCTTGATGATGATCGATTACTGCTATGTCTTCATGTTGGCGACGATCCCGCTCGTCGCCGCATCGGGTATCGTGCCCGATCTGACGCCTGAACGCATTGCGTTGCGGATGTTCGACGACCGCCATGATCACGACGGCGAGGTTCATGACGTTCGTCGCGCCGATATCCGCTACCTTTCCCAACGTTTTTCGACGGACCGACTGTCTCTTGGTCATCATCCGGATGCGACGCTTCTTCCTGGCCGAGGAGAGCTTTGCGATGCCTTCCGGGTCGCCATCGAAAATCATTTTTCAGCGTTGATCGAGGTTCTGGTGAAAAGGTCCGGTCTAGGCCGCCCTGCTCTGTGGCGGCTGGTCGCCGACGCTGTCGCCGGACGATGGCTGGAGGTCGGCCGACACCTCAACTGCCTCAGTCAGGCGCGGCAAGACGCCATGCGCGTGGTCAAACACACGGGTTCGCCGCTTTATAACAAGCAATTACATTTCTTCGATCTGACGTTGCACGATGATAACCGCAAGCCAATCGGTTCCTGGACGTTTCGGGCAAGGGGTGGCTGCTGTCGGTACTACACCGTTGCGGAGGGCGCGTTGTGCTCGACCTGCGTTCTGAAAAAGCCGGAAATCCGCGACGCCGAGCTGCTCGATACCATGCGCAGACACGTCGCCTTGCTGACGGCCGGACAGCCAACATGAAGATGATGTTTCAGGGCAACAGCGCGTCGGAAAGCTGACTGCATCCGGCTTTAAAGATGATTTTTATATTCCACTTTTCGCTGTTATGTGCATGCTTGACGCGTGAATTTGTAGCATGGGCGTTGCATGGCCGACATAGTGACAAGCAGATCCGACGAAATCGAGAGGCTTTACCAGACCGAGCGCCGCCGGCTCGAGCGTATGGTCACGCGTAAGGTCGGCCCGTCTCAGGCGTCCGATGTGGTGCAGGAGGTCTTCGCGCGAATCTGGGAGAAGGCCAAGGAACATGTCGTGCTGACGCCCTCCTATCTGAGCCGCTGCGCAAGCAACTCGGCGATCGATCAGCTGCGCGTCGAGAAGCGTCACAAGGCCTTGGCGGATAAGATCACCGCTGACCAATATGCCGCGCCAGTCGCAACGCCGCTCCAGATCGTCGAAGCCAGGGACGGCATCCGTCATCTCGACGACACCATCAGGCGCCTGCCGGAGCGTACCCGCCACGTCTTCCTGCTGAACCGCGTTCATGGCTGCACTTACCAGGAAATTGCCGCCACGATGGGCCTCAGCTACATCATGGTGGAGCGCGAGATGGCGAAAGCCCTGCTTGCCTGCCGGGAAAGCTTCAAATAACGCTTCCAGCATGAGGGTCGGTCGCCTTTCGCTCCGTTATCATCTTGAACGGGAAGATCGATCGAGCGCTTGCCTCCGCTATCTAGGGTAATAACGGCCATGGCAGATAATGAAAAGGCGGCCGGAAACCTGTCGGGTGTCGAAGCGGAAGCCGTCGCCTGGTTCACCCGGATGAACGGCAAGCCTTCGCGGGCCGATCGTGACCACTTCGCGGCGTGGTTGAACGCCGATCCGGCACACGGACGCGCCTATGACGACCTTCAGATCCTGTGGTCCTCGGCTGGCGGGCCGGGCGCAGACGTGGCACGTGAGGAGGAACACACCCTCTCACGTCATCTGGATAATGTCCGGCGCATGCGTGAGAAGAAGGCATCAGGCAAGGCCGGAGCGATCATCGGCCTCTGTCTGATGTCCTGTCTGGCGGGGGCGTGGATGTGGCTTGAGAGACCGAACGTGTTTCAGGATCTTCAGGCCGACTATGTCACGGCCCGCGGCGAGCGACGCACGGTCGAATTGAAGGATGGTTCGACGATCCTCCTGGATGCGGACACGGCCATCGATGTCGATATGGGGACGTCGGAAAGACGTGTCCAACTCCTGCGCGGAACCGCATCCTTCACGGTCAAGCGATCCGATATCCCCTTCATCGTGAAGGCCGGGGACGGAGAGGCGAGGGTTCTCGGCACGACCTTCGATGTCGCGGTGCAGGATGACGGCGTGTCGGTGACGCTCGAAAGCGGCAGTCTGCAGGTCACCGGCACTGCGACATCACAGCGTGTGGTCCTCGCGCCTGGAGAAGGTGTCGCCTACAGCGCCTCCGGGATCGGCAGGTCGCAGAAGGTCGATCTTGGAGAGCGCACAGCCTGGCATGATGGGCGTTTCGTGTTCAACAATGCCCGCCTCGTGGACGTCCTCAGGCAGATCGAGCGCTACCGTCCGGGCCGAATTGTGCTTCTTTCCGATACGCTCGCGGAAAGAAGGGTAAGCGGAAGTTTCTCGGTCGATGACCCGGATGCGGCACTTGCGTCCGTTCAGTCACTGGTCGGATTCACGATGAATGATGTTGCGGGCCGCCTCGTCATCGTCAGGCCCTGAACGGCTCTTTTGTCTATGTGCAAAAAGTTTGAATTTTTCGCTTTTCTGATGAGGGTGGCCCCCGGCCAGCTCCGTTACCTCAACAGGATGACGGCAGACCGATAGAAGGGGATCTGTCGCCATTCCCGAATGATCTGAGGGAATAGGGGCATTTGATGAAGACCGGAAGATTGGGGCGCAACGCGGCTATGCTGCTCGCGACGACAGTGCTTGGCGCAGTGGATGTTGGTCCACTCGCCGTTGGGAGCGCGATGGCGCAGACCGCGACACAGCAGGTCTACAGTTTCGATATTCCGGCAAAACCCATTCGCCAGGCCATGAACGATATCGGGCGGATCTCAGGCCTCGCCGTCATATTTGACGAAACGTCTGCGGCGTCGCTGAATGGGCGCCCGGTCCGTGGTTCCATGACCGCGTCCGAGGCTGTTTCCGTCCTTTTGTCGGGTACGGATCTTCAGTACCGCTTCACCAACGGCAATACCGTTACCATCGCCAGCACGTCGGCGGTCACCACTGGTGATACCGCAGCCCTGTCGGGCGATACCGTTCTGGCGCCGATCATGATCTATGGTTCGCGCAATGCGACGACCCTCAATGATACCTCGGCGAGTGTCGGAATCCTGACCGCCAATGAGATTGCCGACAGCCAGGTCCGCAATATCCGCGATGGTTTCCAGCGCATGGCCAACGTCATGGACGGCGACTGGACCGACGCAGGTTTTGTCATTCGCGGCGTCAATTCCGAGGGGCTTGTTCCCGGTGGCGCGCCGCTTGCGACACTCTATGTCGATGGTGTCCAGCAAACGGTGCGTGGTGCCCGGCGCGGCGCCCGCGGGCTGTTCGACGTCGAACAACTCGAAGTCTATCGGGGTCCGCAGTCGACGCTGTCCGGTCGCGCCTCCATGGCGGGCGCCGTCTACGTCAAAACCAAGGATCCCGTATTCGAGCGCGAGGGAGAACTTTCCGGAACGGTCGGCACGGGCAATCTCCATGGCACGGCGTTCATGGTCAACACGCCGCTGGTGGAGGACGTGCTCGCCCTGCGTATCGCCGGGGAGTTCGAGCGCAGCAAGAATGATATCAATTACCCGACATTCGAAAATTACGACCGCTACAGCGATTTCACGCATGACACCTATTATCAGATCCGCGGCAAGGTCCTCTTCCAGCCGGCGGAGATGCCTGAAACGCGCGCTCTGTTGAGCTATTCCTTCTCGCACGATGATCCCTATGTCCGCGACATCGGCGGTCCGGCCGGTTCCCTGGGCTTCAGCTTCGATGAAGAGCGCGGCGATTACCAGATTCCGGCCTATATCGAATACAGGCCAACCCGCGTACACAATGTGGGCTTGGACGTAACTCACGATATCACCGATGAGTTGAAGCTGACGTCGCTATCGGCTTTCAGTTATTCCGACACCGATCGCTTTTCGCCGAACTACGGCACGGCAGGGGAGGTCAACACCTATCACGGCTATTACAAGGAATGGATCGCATCGCAGGAAGTGCGCCTGAACTACTCGGGTGAAAAGTGGAACTGGGTCGGCGGGGTCTACTTCGCCTATGAAGACGAGAAGAACTTCTACGATCGCACAATCCCGCTGACGCCGACGATCGGTCGTAACCAAGTCCAGCACAACACCCAGAAATCGTTCAACGCCGCTATCTTCGGCGAGGCGACCTACGAGTTCGTTCCGACATGGAAGGTCACCCTTGGTGGCCGTCTCGACTACACTGACCAGGACATCACCCAGCATCTCGTCCGCACCCAGCCATTGGGCGGCACGACGACCGTACTCACCAATTATGGCGCGTCGTTCGATGAAGTCAATTTCGTGCCCAAGATCGGCCTTTCGAAGGACCTCACCGACACCCAGACGGTCGGCGTCACCTATTCGCAGGGCTTCCGCACCGGAGGCGCGAGCTACAATTCTGCCAGCGCGACAGCCTATACCTATGAGCCGGAAACGGCTTCGACCTACGAGATCTTCTACAAGGGGAGCTTCCTGGACGAGCGGCTGAAACTGAACTCGAACGTCTTCTTCACCCAATACAGCGACCAGCAGGTCCAGATGCAGCTCGACCCGGCCGACGCGACGACCCGCCGCATCCTCAATGCCGCCTCGTCGGAAGCCTGGGGTTTCGAGATCGAGCCCTCGTACGAGGTGAACGACAATCTCGAGACCTTCGTCTCGCTCGGCTATGTCCACACTGAGTTCAAGGACTTCAACGATCTGACTTACGGTGACCTTACCGGGCTGCCGTTCCCGGAGGCGCCGGAATGGACCGTGGGGCTGGGTGCGCGCTATACGTTCGACAACGGCGTCTTCGTCGGCACAGACGCAAAATACACGTCTCGCTATCTGGCACGGCTCGGCAGCCTGCCGCACGACTATCTGGACAACCGCTGGATCGTGAACATGCAGGCCGGCTACAAGACGGAGCGCTGGGAGATCAACGCTTTCGTGCAGAACCTGCTGGACGAGAAGTACTTCGTCTACAACGACAACAATATCGCTGCCACGCTGGGTGAACGCCGTCGCGTCGGCATG
This sequence comes from Shinella sp. AETb1-6, assembly GCF_009826875.1. Taxonomy (NCBI): domain Bacteria; kingdom Pseudomonadati; phylum Pseudomonadota; class Alphaproteobacteria; order Hyphomicrobiales; family Rhizobiaceae; genus Shinella; species Shinella sp. AETb1-6. The sequence continues at coordinate 104,870 of NZ_WUMM01000009.1, forward strand.
AACCTCAAGGTCAAGTTCTGAGCATGCGGGCTGGAGCGATGCCTTGGCTATCGCTCCAGCCGCGACGTATGGGATTTCACGGCATGAAAACGGCGTTGTGCCTTATCATTTCCGCTCTGGCGATGTTGCTTTCGCTGACGCCAGCGGCTGCGCAATGTCAGGGACGGGCGATATCGGAACACGTCCTCGGCGCGCCGGTTTGCGTGCCCACGGCGCCATCCCGCATTGTCGTGCTCGATCCGTTCTACAATCTCGGCATGGGGCTCGAGCTCGGTTTGCCGATTGTCGGCGCGCCGCTGATGACGGCGCAGGATCCAGACCTGCGTAGGTCAGCGGAAAAGGCATCGGTCACGGATATCGGTGACGCAAGGCAACCGAGCCTCGAGCGTATCGTTGCCTTGAAGCCCGATCTGATCATCGGTGACGCCACGTTGCACGCCCAGGTCCGCGGCATGTTCGAAAAGGTCGCGCCGACCGTGCTGATCGATGTCCGGAACTGGAAGGACCATCTGCAGGTCCTGGCGGATATGACCGGCCGCAGGGACACCGCGGCAGAGTTGCTCGCGGGTTATGAAGTCCGGGTCGCGGCCATACGCGCGCGTGTCCCCCATTTTCCGGTCTCCATCCTGCGCATCACGCCGTCAGGGTTCCATGTCTATGTCTCCGGCCCGGCCGCCTATGCACCCTATGCCGTGCTGCGCGAAGCGGGCGTTCAGCGCACGGCTTACGAAACGGTCACCGATAATACCGCGTTCAAGCGTCCAGGCTGGGAGGAGATCGGCCTTCTCGATGGAAAAACACTGCTCTACGTGGTCGTGAGCGGATACGATCAGGCGCCCGACGATGCCCTTGAGGCCGCGACGACCGAAAATCCATTCTGGCAGATGCTGCCGGCCGTACAGGCCGGCCGGGCCTACCGCGTCAATCGCGCCACCTGGATGGGTTTTCACGGGGTCGCCTCCGCCCATCGCGTTCTCGACGACGTCGAACGCTACATCGTGAATGCGCCGTGACAGAGAGGCACGCAGACCCCCTGCGGGCGCTCGGGCTCGCGATCCTGCTTTGCGTCTGCATTCTGGTTGCGGCGCTGGCGATCGGCGCGGGCACGTCGCGGCTTTCGCTGATGACGATTTGCGAGGCAATCTTTGCCTTCGACGGGTCCCGTGATCACCTCGTCGTCACCATGCTCAGGCTTCCGCGTGTGCTGGCCGGTGCCATGGCGGGCGCAGCACTCGCCGTTGCCGGGGCGGTGATGCAGGCGGCGACCGGCAATCCCCTGGCCTCGCCCGGCCTGCTCGGCATCAATGCCGGCGGCGCCTTCGCCGTGGTCGCCGCCATGGCGCTTCAGATGACCGGCTCGATGAGCGACGGCAATGGCCTCATCTGGTACGCCTTCGGTGGTGCGGCCATCGCCGGTTTCGCAGTCCATGCGCTCGGATCACTCGGGCCGGGCGGACCGACATCGCTGAAACTCGTTCTGGCAGGAGCGGTGATCGGCACCTTCCTCACCTCGCTGACCGCGGCCATCCTGATCTTCGATCAGGCGACGCTCGACGCCGTAAGGCTCTGGACCGTCGGGTCGCTGTCGGGGCGAACCATGGGGCAGGTCATGGCTGTCGCCCCCTACATCGCCATGGGTCTTGCGGCTGCGCTTTTGCTGCGGCGGCAGTTCACGACACTCAGCCTTGGCTCCGACATCTCTGGCGCGCTGGGACAGAGCGCGCTGTTGTGGCGCACGATATCAGTGGCCATCGTGGTGCTGCTCGCCGGGAGTGCCGTGGCGCTTGCGGGACCCGTCGGCTTTGTCGGCCTTGTCATGCCGCACATCGCACGCCTTACGGTCGGGGCCGATTATCGCTGGATCGTGCCTTACAGCGCCATCGGAGGCGCATTGCTGCTGGTTATCGCCGATATGATCGGACGCGGCCTGTTCGCCAATCAGGACTTTCCCGTCGGCGTCACGATGGCGCTGATCGGCGCGCCGTTCTTCCTGTGGCTCGCCCGTTACCGGCTGCACAGTTCATGACGTCCCGGCACGTGGTCCTGGCTGTCGCGCTCCTGAGCGTTCCAGCCCTCTTGCTCGCCAGCCTGGCTCTCGGCGACCAGACGGTTTCGCGCGCCGATCTTGAAAGCCTTGTCGATGGCAGTGCGACAGAGCAGATCCGCATGATCGTGCTCGATCTGCGTCTGCCGCGTGCGCTGATGGCGCTCACCGCTGGTATGGCGCTGGGCATTGCAGGAGCGATCGCCCAGGCGGTGATGCGCAACCCTCTCGCCGAGCCCGGTATTCTCGGCATCAACGCGGGCGCGGCTTTGGCGGGCGGACTGGTCATCGTCGGCTTGAAGGGCGCGGGGGCAACGCTATTGCCAGTGGCCGGCTTCGCCGGGGCGACATTGATGGCTGCCGCGGTCTTTGCGCTCTCCTGGCGAAATGGCACCTCGTCGCTGCGCATCGTGCTGATCGGCATCGCGCTCGGCTCGCTTGCTGGCGCCGGAAGCAGTTTCCTCATCGCTTTTTCCGACGTAGCGGATGTGCAGCGATTGATGATCTGGCTTTCCGGCAGTGTCTACGCTGCAAGCTGGGAAACACTGCGCCTTCTGGCCGCATGGCTTGTCGTGCCCGTGGCGCTGGCCTGTCTCGCCTTCCGCCAGCTCGATCTCATGCGTTTCGGCGACGATATCGCGGCAAGCCTCGGCCAGCGTGTCAATCTTGGTCGCGCCTTTCTGATCCTGCTGTGCACGGCCATATCGGGTGCGACAGTCGCCGCTTGCGGTCTGATCGGCTTCATCGGCCTGATCGCGCCGCATGTCGCCCGCAAGATGGTGGGGGCCGGCCATGCGCGCATGATACCGGCATCTGCGTTGGTGGGCGGGCTGCTCCTCATGGCGGCCGACCTTATTGGACGGACCGTCATTGCCCCGGCGCAGTTGCCGGCCGGTATCGTCACGGCGTTGATCGGCGCCCCCTTCCTTGGCTATCTTCTCTGGGGACGCCGCCATGCCGCTCAATGACAACGAAGCAGGATCTGGCCTGCGCCTCGACAAGCTGTCGCTCGGCTACGGAAGCAGGATGATCGTCGAAGAGCTGGACCTCAAAATCCCGCCGCAGGCGTTCACCGTCCTGCTCGGCCGCAACGGCTCGGGCAAATCGACGGTGTTGAGAGCCTGTGCCGGCCTGCTCAAACCGAAGGCAGGCACTGTCCTGCTCGATGGCAAGCCGCTCGCCAGGTTCACGGCGCGCGAAAGCGCAAGACGCATCGCCATCCTGCCGCAAGGTCCTGTTGCGCCGGAGGGGCTTACGGTATCCGATCTTGTACGCCAGGGGCGATACCCGCATCGAAGTCTGTTTTCGCGCTGGTCCGGAGCGGACGAGGAAGCGGTCAACGAAGCACTCGAACTGACAGGCATGGCGGATCTGCGGGAACAGCCGCTTGAAAACCTCTCCGGCGGCCAGAGACAGCGTGCATGGATTGCGATGTCACTCGCGCAACAGACGGAGATCCTCCTCCTCGACGAACCCACCACGTTCCTGGATCTTGCGCATCAGGCCGAAATCATGAGCCTCATAACCGCGCTGGTGAAATCCCGTCGGAAAACCGTCGTCGCCGTGCTCCATGACGTCAATCAGGCGGCCCGGCACGCCGATCATATCGTCATGTTCAAGGCGGGAAAACTTGTGCAGCAGGGGCCGCCGAACATCATCATGACGAGAGAGCATGTCCGGCGCGTCTTCGATATCGATCCTGACATCATTCATGACCCGAAGACGAATGCCAAGTTTATCCTGAGCTGACAGGTCAAAGTGTCAATCGGCGTCGTAACGGGGCTCTGACGCACATTCGATGATGCTCTCGGCATTCGATATGAAAGAAGTAATTGATATTGCGGGCTTTTCTATACACGCCGGCAGTTTATAGCAGCGTTGTAGCTCGGCGGCTCCGAGCAAGGCTTAAAGTCGTTTTGGTTCAAGAAGTTATCCCGCTACAATGCCGGGCATGATCATCGAATGTGCGTCAGAGCCCAAAAGGGACCCCTGCCTCTGGTTGCATAGGGTCACCGCCCGCGGCGGCGGCACCAACGGCCAATCGCTCAATCGCAGCGTGGCGATCGATTTTCGCCGACACATGCATCAGGTCCTCGCCCTTGATCTAGAAGCCGGGTCTCGCGGTCCTGGACCAGTCGCACACCTTCCCGCAGGACTTCGCTTTTCGAACCATAGCGACCTGTATCGACGAGTTGCTGGATATAGCTTTCGAGCTGGTTTCCCAGATCGGCGCTGATCATCTTGCTCTCCATCGGATGTGATGAAGGACACCGCACGAAAAAAAGGGCAGCGAAGATAATCGCTACGACGCCCCTCGCACGTGACTATAGACATGCCTTGATCTTCCGGCGGTCTCCGGGTCACCCATCCGCTCCAAATTTGAGGATCAGGCAAGGATCGTCTTTGCGATTTCCGCCGCCGCCTCGATATGGGCACGGCAGGCCGCCGCAGCTGCATCTGGATTATTGGCATCGATCGCCGTGAAAATTTTCCTGATCTGCGAAGGCCCTGATGCCATGCGGTTCGATGTCGAGAGGGTCATTACACGCAGGCGCGAGATGCGGCTGTTCAGTCGGCTGACGATTTCCCAGGCGATATTGTTACCGCCGGCTTCAAAGACGATCTTGTAGAACTCCGTCGTCGCGTCCAGCACGCCGACCGGTGAGTTCTGTCTGGATGTGCGTTCTAATTCGCTCATCGCCTTGCGAAGCGCGGCTTTAATCTCGGGTCCGGCGACTTTCGCGCAATCTGCAACAGCGGTCGATTCCAGCGCGGCGCGAATCTCGTAAATCTGACGTGCATCATCCCAGTCAAGGGTCGCGACGATCGGCCCTTGTTTCGCCAGCATCTCGACGAGACCCTCCGCTTCGAGGTGGCGGATAACCTCGCGGATGACGGACCGCGAAACGCCGAGTTGTTCGCACAGCGTTCGCTCTACAAGACGTTCGCCTGGCTGGAACAGGCCGCCGATAATGGCGCGGCGCATGCGATCGAGCGCGATCTCCCGAAGCGTCGCGGGCGGTGTTTCAATGCGGAGGGCGGCAAGGTTTTCGGCGTTATCTTTCATCAGCACAGTCATAGCGCCAAAAAAGGTTTCAGACAATGGCTTGACACGTTGTCTGATGGTATACCAAGATGTAGGCGGATGAATGACAGAAGGATGCCTCGGTGATGCTGGTCCGGAAAACGCTGCTGCATGTGGAAACGACCTTCGTGGAAGGCGGCAGAGAGGCGGCCAAGCCGCTGAAGCTCATTGCCGCGATGGCTGTCGTGAAAAACCCTTGGGCTGGCCGCGGCTTCGTGGAGGACCTGAAGCCGGAGATCCATGCCGTAGCACCCGTCATCGGCGAACTCCTGACTGGGATGATCATCGACGAAGCCGGCTCCGGCGAGGCTGTCGAGGCTTATGGCAAGTCAGCTGTCGTCGGTCTCGACGGCGAAATCGAACACGCCTCGGCTCTCATTCACACGCTTCGCTTCGGCAATCACTATCGCGGCGCCGTCGGTGCAAAGTCCTATCTTGCCTTCTGCAACACACGCGGTCCGGCGAATGCGCCGATCATGATCCCGCTGATGGACAAGAATGACGAAGGTCGCCGTTCGCATTATCTCACCATTCAATGCGCGATCCCGGATGCGCCTGCCGCGGACGAGATCGTCATCGCGCTTGGTGCCTCCATCGGCGGCCGTCCCCATCACCGCATCGGCGACCGGTACCAGGACCTCAAGGAGCTGGGTCACGATGTTGCAAACCCTGCCGCGGTCTAAGACGCCTTCTGGCGCAGCCTACCTGGAACGGGGCAAGGGTGATGAAACCCTCGTTCTCATCCACGGTGTCGGCATGCGCATTGAGGCCTGGCAGCCGCAGATCGACCGGCTGGCGAACGACCTTCGCGTGATCGCGGTCGACCTCCCCGCCCACGGCTGTTCGGACGCGCTGGAGGGTGCTCCTGGATTGCCCAGCTACGTCGAATGGTTCCGATGTTTCCTGGAAGAAATGGAATTGGGGCAGGTGAATGTCGCTGGGCACTCGATGGGCGCGCTGATTGCGGGCGGTATCGTTGCGACAGCCCCCGAACAGGTGCGGCGCGTGGCGTTGCTGAATAGTGTGCACCGTCGCGGGCTCGACGCGCGCAATGCGGTGGAGGCGCGGGCAAGGGAAATCCGCTCGGGCGAGTTCGACCGGGTGGCGCCACTCGCGCGCTGGTTTGCCGAGGACGAAGAGCGAACGAAAGCCTATGCTCTGGTGCGAGACCTGCTGCAGGCCGTCGATCCTGCCGGCTACGCCGCGGCCTATTCCGCCTTCGCCAGCGGAGATTCCATCTATGCGGATTGCTGGGGCGAGGTCGAGTGTCCGGCTTTGTTCCTGACCGGAGATGGGGATCTGAATTCGACGGCCGACATGGCGCGGGACATGGCCGCCGCCGCCCGACGAGGACGAGCCGTGGTGATCGAGGGGCACCGTCACATGGTGAACCTGACAGCGCCTGACGAGGTGAATCGGGCCCTTGTCGAGTGGTTGGCCGCACGTTGAAACATCCGGTCCTGTGAACAGGGAGAAGAGCATGACATCAGATGCGAGAGCCCTGCGCGACGCCTTCGGTGCGTTTCTGACCGGGGTCACCGTCGTGACGGCCGTCGATGATGCAGGTTCGCCGATTGGTTTCACCGCCAACAGTTTCACGAGCGTTTCGCTCGATCCGCCGCTGCTGCTTGTGTGTCTTGCCAAGACCTCCCGCAATTATGCGGCGCTTACCGGCGCCAAGGGCTTTGGCGTCAACATTCTGTCCGAAGGGCAAAAGGATGTCTCCAATGCGTTCGCGCGCCCTGTCGAGGATCGCTTCGCGGCGGTCCAATGGCAGAGGGGCCCTTTTGGATCACCTGTCTTTGCAGGCGTTGCCGCGTGGTTCGATTGCGTGATGCATGCGGTCGTCGACGCCGGCGATCATGTCATTCTTCTCGGCCGGGTCGAAGCGTTCGACAACAGCGGCAAGACCGGTCTCGGTTATGCCCGCGGTGGCTACTTCACGCCCGCGCTCGCCGAAAAGAGCCTGCTCGCTTCGGCCGAATGCCTGCTTCTGGGGGCAGTCGCCGTACGGAACGGCGAAATCCTGCTGGTCGAGGACGGTAAGGGAGGCTGGACGCTCCCCTTCGTCGAAAAGGCCGAGGGGGATGGAATGGAAGTCCTTGAGCGGCATGTCGCGGAGACGGCAGGGCTGACGTTCACGACCGGGCTTCTCTACTCCGTCTACGAGGACACTCAGACGGGCAGGCAGCATGTCGTGTACCGCGCAGAACTGGGTCAGGGTGCGGTAAGAAATGGCCGGTTCTTTCCCATCCAGGCTCCACCGGTGGCTGAGATCGCCGATAGCGCCGTGCGCGACATCGTCAAGCGCTACGGGGCGGAAAGCACGCTCGGCAATTTCGGCGTCTACTTCGGAAATCAGGAAAAGGGCCGGGTGCACGCCGTGGCCGCAAAGGGGTAAGCCATGAAATTCTCCCTGTTCGTTCACATGGAACGGCTGGATGCCAGCCAGAACCATCAGGCGCTCTACGAGGAGTTCATTGCGCTTTGCGAGATCGCGGACAAGGGCGGCATGCATGCCATTTGGACCGGCGAGCACCATGGCATGGATTTCACCATCGCGCCGAACCCCTTCGTCAACATTGCCGACCTCGCCCGCCGCACCAAGAATGTGCGTCTCGGCACGGGTACGGTGATCGCGCCGTTCTGGCACCCGATCAAGCTTGCCGGCGAGGCGGCGATGACCGACATCATCACCGGCGGTCGCCTCGACATCGGCATTGCGCGCGGTGCCTACAGCTTCGAATACGAGCGCCTGCTGCCTGGCCTCGACCCCTGGGGTGCGGGCTTGAGGATGCGCGAACTGATCCCCGCCGTGAAGGGGCTCTGGACCGGCGACTACGCTCATGAGGGCGAGTTCTGGAAATTCCCGAAGACCACCTCCGCGCCGAAGCCGGTGCAACAGCCGCATCCGCCGATCTGGGTCGCCGCCCGCGATCCGAACAGCCATGAATTCGCTGTCGCCAACGGCTGCAATGTGCAGTGCACGCCGCTCGCCAATGGCGAAGCCGAAATCGCCAGCCTCATGGAGCGGTTCGACGCGGCCTGTGAAAAGGCAACCGGCATTGCCCGGCCGAAGATCATGCTGCTGCTGCATACCTATGTCGGCTCGGACGAGGCCGATATCGCGCAGGCCGCCAAGGAAGTGAGCGCCTACTACAATTATTTCTTCGCCTGGTTCAAGAACGAGCGGCCGATCGAGCAAGGTCTCATCAAGCGTCTGAACGAGGAAGAACTCGCCGCCAATCCGAACCTTTCGCCGCAGAAGATGCGCGAGAACATGCCAATCGGCACGGCGGACGACGTGATCAAGCGGCTGAAGGTCTACGAAGACCTCGGCTATGACGAATATTCGTTCTGGATCGACACGGGCATGAGCTTCGAGCGTAAGAAGGCGTCGCTCGAGCGCTTCATCGCCGATGTCATGCCGGCGTTCCGGTGAGGCGGCCATGCAGAGCTTTCAGCAATATATCGATGGAGCTTTTGAAGATGGTGCGGGGCGGTTCGACTCGATCGACCCCGCGACGGGTACCGTCTGGGCCGCGATGCCCGAAGCTCGCGAAGACGATGTCGACCGCGCCGTAAAAGCCGCGCAGCGCGCACTGTGGATCGGTGCCTGGCCGGCCATGACGCCGACGGCCCGCGGTAAGCTCCTCTACAAACTGGCCGATCTCGTGCAGGCCAATGCGCAGAAGCTAGCCGAACTCGAGACCCGCGACACCGGCAAGATCATACGCGAGACGTCCGCGCAGATCGCCTATGTCGCGGATTACTATCGCTATTATGCGGGGCTCGCGGACAAGATCGAGGGCGCCACGCTTGCCATCGACAAGGCGGACATGGATGTCTGGACGCGGCGCGAGCCGATCGGCGTCGTGGCCGCGGTCGTGCCGTGGAACAGCCAGCTCTTCCTGTCCGCCGTCAAGGTCGGCCCGGCGCTGGCCGCCGGGTGCACGCTGGTCGTCAAGGCGTCGGAAGACGGTCCCGCACCGCTTCTCGAGTTCGCGCGCCTCGTGCACGAGGCGGGCTTCCCGGCAGGTGTCGTCAATATCCTGACGGGCTTCGGCGCGACCTGCGGCAGTGCGCTGACCCGTCATCCCGGTGTCGACCATATCGCCTTTACCGGCGGTCCGGGAACGGCGGCAGCCGTTGTGCGCAATTCAGCGGAAAACCTTGCGACCACCTCGCTGGAGCTCGGCGGCAAGTCACCCTTCATCGTGTTTGCCGATTGCGATCTGGAAAGTGCTGCCAACGCGCAGGTCGCCGGGATTTTCGCCGCGACGGGGCAGAGTTGCGTGGCAGGCTCGCGCCTGATCGTCGAGGCGTCAGTGAAGGACCGGTTCCTCGCCATCCTGAAGACGAAGGCAGAGGCCATCCGCATCGGTTCGCCGCTCGATATGGCAACGGAAGTCGGCCCGCTCTGCACCAGGCGGCAGCGGGATCATATCGAGACGGTCGTGGCCACCTCGCTTGCGGCTGGTGCGAAGCTCGTTACAGGAGGCAGGTCAGGCGAGGGGGGCGGCTTCTATTACAAGCCCACCATTCTCGATTGCGACGGCGTTTCCGCCGCCTCGTTGGAGACCGAGCTATTCGGGCCGGTGCTGTCCGTCCTCTCCTTCACGACGGAAGAGGAGGCGGTGCAGCTTGCCAATGCGACGCCTTACGGGCTTGCCTCGGGCGTCTTCACACGCGACCTCGCGCGTGCCCACCGCATGATCAAGCGCATCCGCGCCGGCATCGTCTGGGTCAACACCTATCGTGCGGTGTCGCCCATCGCGCCTTTCGGGGGATACGGCCAGTCGGGGCAGGGGCGTGAGGGCGGGCTTGCTGCGGCACTCGACTACACAAAGACGAAGACCGTGTGGCTACGGACGTCGGACGATCCGATCCCCGATCCCTTTGTGATGCGGTGACGGCCATGTTCGTCGAGATCCGCACCTACAGACTGAAGAACGGCGGCATTCCCGAATATCTCAAGGTGGTCGGCGAAACCGGCATCGCGATCCAGAAGAGGCACCTCGGCAATCTCGTCGGCTACTTCGCCTCAGAGATCGGGCCGATCAACGAGATCGTCCACATCTGGAGCTTTGCAAGCCTCGACGATCGGCAAGCCCGTCGCGCGCGCCTTGCCGCCGACCCGGACTGGCAGGCGTTCCTGCCGAAGATTCGCGACCTCATCGTCACCGCGGACAACAAGATCATGACGCCGGCGGCTTTTTCGCCGATCGGCGGAACGACGCAAGCCTGAACAGTTACAAACAACAAGGAAAAGGGAACATGAAATACAAGATTGCTATAGCGCTCCTCTCGGCTTCTTTCTGTTTCTCGAACAGCGTGGCCGCGCAGGACATGGTCTTCACCAGCTGGGGCGGCACCACACAGGACGCACAGAAGACCTATTGGGCGGATCCCTTCACGGCGGAAAGCAAAGTCGCCGTCACGCAGGACGGCCCGACGGACTACGGCAAGATCAAAGCCATGGTCGAAGCCGGCAACGTGACCTGGGACGTCGTCGACGTCGAGGGTGACTATGCCGTGCAGGCCGGCAATGCCGGGCTGCTTGAAAAGCTCGATTTCTCCGTCATCGACAAGAGCAAGCTCGATCCCCGCTTCGTTACCGACTATTCGGTCGGCAGCTTCTATTATTCCTTCGTGATCGGTTGCAACAAGGACGCCGTCGAAGCCTGCCCGCAGACCTGGGCGGACCTGTTCGACACCCAGAAATTCCCAGGCAAGCGCGCCTTCTACAAGTGGTCCGCGCCGGGTGTCGTGGAGGCGGCGCTGCTTGCCGACGGCGTGCCGGCCGACAAGCTCTATCCGCTCGATCTCGACCGCGCGTTCAAGAAGCTCGACACGATCAAGGCTGACATTGTCTGGTGGGATAGCGGCGCCCAGTCGCAGCAGCTTCTCGCGTCCGCCGAAGCGCCGTTCGGCTCGTTCTGGAACGGCCGCCTGACGGCACTCGCCGAAACGGGCGTCACCGTCGAAACATCATGGACGAACAACATCACCGCCGCCGACTCCCTCGTTGTGCCGAAGGGCGCGAAGAACAAGGACGCGGCGATGAAGTTCATCGCGCAGGCGACGAGCGACGCCGCCCAGGCCCAGTTCGCCACGGCGACCGGTTACGCGCCTGTGAACCTCGATTCGAACACGCTCATGGATGCCGAACTGCGCAAGTCGCTGCCCGACATGCAGGCCGACACCCAGGTCAACGCCGACATGACCTATTGGGCGGAGCATCGCGACGAGATCGGCACGCGCTGGTACGCCTGGCAGGCGAAGTAACGCAGCCTCCCAAGACGACGGCGGGCCGGCGTCTGCCGGTCCGCCTCTCGACACACTGGATGATCGACCATGTCTGATACGGTAGCGACGGGCGCCGTCAAAACAAAGCGCGAGAGCACGCTCGGCTATCTCCTGCCGGCCTTGTTGCTCATTGCCTTCTTCTTCATCGTGCCGGTGCTGATGCTGCTGATGCGCAGTGTGCTGGAACCGGAAGTCGGCCTGCAGAACTACGAGGCCCTGCTGGGGTCGACGACCTATTTGCGTGTCTTCCTGAACACCTTCATGGTCGCCAGCATCGTCACGCTCGTGTCGATCGTCATCGGTTATCCCGTCGCCTGGCTGCTCGCCATCATGCCGGAACGGTGGTCGCGCATCGTACTGGCGATCATCGTTCTTTCGATGTGGACGAACCTGCTTGCACGCACCTATGCCTGGATGGTGTTGCTCCAGCGCACCGGCGTCATCAACAAGACGTTGATGGGGCTCGGCCTGATCGATACGCCCTTGGCGCTGGTCAACAATCTCGTCGGTGTCACCATCGGCATGACCTATATCATGCTGCCCTTCGTCATCCTGCCGCTGATGGGCGTCATCCGCACTATCGATCCCGCCATTCTGCGCGCTGCTGCCCTCTGCGGAGCCGGCAAGATGCAGTGTTTTCTGCGCGTGCTGCTGCCACTGTCGCTGCCCGGCATCGCCGCCGGTGCCCTGATGGTCTTCGTCATGTCGCTCGGCTACTTCGTTACGCCCGCGCTGTTGGGCGGGACGTCGAACATGATGCTCGCCGAACTCGTCGCGCAGTTCGTCCAGTCGCTGGTGAACTGGGGCATGGGAGGCGCTGCGGCCCTGGTGCTGCTCGTCGTCACGCTCGTGCTCTATGCCGTCCAGCTTCGTTACTTCAATCCAGCACGGGGGAAGTAATCGTGTTGCTCGACTTCGACAAACTCGGCGGTCTCAAGACCTTTCTTGTCGCTCTCGTGGTGCTGGTCTGCTTCTTTCTCATCCTGCCGATCGTCTTCATCGCGGCCCTGTCGTTCGGTTCGTCCCAGTGGCTGATCTTCCCACCCCCATCCTGGACCTTCAAGTGGTATCAGGATCTCTTCGCTGATCCGCGTTGGCTCTATTCGGCGCTGACCAGCCTGAAGATCGCGGCGATGGTCACGGTCCTGTCCGTGGTGATCGGCTTCCTCGCCGCACTCGGACTCGATCGCGGCCGCTTCGCCGGCCGGGATTTCCTGCGCGCCTTGTTCCTGACGCCGATGATCCTGCCCGTCGTCGTTCTCGCCGTCGCTCTCTATGCGTTGTTTCTGAAACTAGGGCTTGCCGGCACGACCATCGCCTTCGTCATCGCGCATCTTCTGATCGCGTTGCCCTTTTCGATCATCTCGATCGGTAACGCGCTCGCGGGATTCGATCGTTCGATTGAGGATGCGGCCATCCTGTGTGGTGCAAATCCCTGGGAAGCACGGTTGCGCGTCACAGTCCCGGCCATCCGCCACGGCATCTTCGGGGCTGCCGTCTTCTCCTTCCTGGCTTCCTGGGACGAAGTGGTGCTGGCGATCTTCATGGCGAGCCCGACATTGCAGACCCTGCCCGTAAAAATCTGGACGACGCTACGGCAGGACCTGACGCCTGTCATCGCCGCCGCCTCCACACTGCTCATCGCCTTCACGATCCTTCTGATGATCGTCGCGGCGCTCTTCCGCAAGGGACGCAAAGCATGACCCAGCCCTTCCTCAGCATCCGCGGCATCCGCAAGTCCTACGGCCCGGTGACCGCCGTGAAGAATGTCAGCATGGATATCGCTGAAGGCGAGTTCATGACCTTTCTTGGCCCATCCGGCTCCGGCAAGTCGACGACCCTTTATATCCTCGCCGGCTTCCAGGATCCGTCGGGCGGCGACATTCTACTGAGAGGCCAAAGCCTGCTGTCGACGCCGTCGCACAAACGCAATATCGGCATGGTGTTCCAGCGCTACACGCTCTTCCCGCATCTTTCCGTGGGCGAAAATGTCGCCTTCCCGCTGCGCATCCGCCGCCGCCCGCAGGCGGAGATCGCCGAACGCGTCAAGGCCGCGCTGAAGCTCGTACGTCTGGAAGGCTTTGAGGATCGCATGCCGGCGCTGATGTCCGGCGGCCAGCAGCAGCGCGTGGCGCTCGCTCGCGCGCTCGTCTACAATCCGCCGGTGCTCCTGATGGACGAGCCGCTCTCGGCGCTCGACAAGAAGCTGCGTGAGGAAATCCAGTTCGAAATCCGTCGCATCCATCACGAGACCGGCGTGACCATTCTCTATGTAACGCACGACCAGGAGGAGGCCTTGCGTCTCTCCGACCGCATCGCCGTGTTCAGCCAGGGGGAGATCGACCAGATCGGGACAGGGCCGGAACTCTATTCCAATCCGGCGACCCGCTTTGTGGCCGGGTTCATCGGCGATAGCAATTTTCTCGAAGCGACCGTCGTTCAAAGCAATGCCGGCAAGGCCAGGCTTTCGCTCGGCGATGGCGTCATGGTGGAAGGCGTGCCGTTGCACGGGGGGTCGGCAGCGAACGGCAAGGCATCGTTGATGCTGCGCCCGGAACGGCTCTCGTTGTCGCGCGCCGCTGTTCCTTCCGGGATAAGCGTGACGGTGCGGGATATCACATTCCTCGGCAACAATGTCGAAGTCAGCACCGCGACACCGGCAGGTGTCGATCTCGCCGTGCGCTTACCGTTCGGGCATGAAGCGATCTTGAGCCTTGCGAGAGGTGAGCAGGCCTGGCTGACCTTCGACACCGCCTCCGCGCACGCCTTCGCCTGACCCGAACATCCCGCTGGGAGCTTGGTCCTGGCAGTTTGTCCATGTGCAGCCCGACCTACAGCGTAGAATAATCACAGTGTTTTATAAATACTGCGCCGCGAGGTGCTGCAATAAACACCGAGCTTACCGACGGCGGATTTTAGACTTACTCCGATTTATGGACCGCTTCGTTCAGACCCTCTAGCAGGACACAAATATCTTCTTTCGCAACGGTATCGCCGATGAACCAGCTGAGTGTATCGTAGAACCCAAGGAATGAGCCACGAACCTTGTCCAAAAGCGCGATTGCCTCGCTATCCGTGATGGAGAGTTTTGCTGCCAGGAACTCGCGTAACACCGTATCCGCCTGCGGATGGGAAAAGATCAGCGCTGGCGGCGAATCCGGGGAAAGGTTTGATGGCAGAAATGTCTGGCGATGGCAGGCCAGGGTTCGGCTAAGGCGGATGTCGCGCGATGAGGCGGCGGCCTCGATCACGAAGGCTTCGGCATCCAGAACCCATGTGGAGCGCGTGGTATCGTAATATTGGAAATCGCGTGGACTGAGCGCAAACGTCACGGTTTTCGCTTCGCCGGGACACAGATGCACTTTGGCAAAGGCTTTGAGCTCCCTGATTGGTCGCTTCAAACCGGGCTTGACCGGACGGATGTAGAGTTGAACAATTTCCTTGCCCGCGACCGCGCCGGTATTTCGCGCAGTGACACGAGCGGTGCAATGGGTGCCCGGTGTAGCGACGTCGGTATCGAGTGTCATGTCTTCATAGGAAAAGGTCGTGTAGCTCAAGCCGTGACCAAAAGGGTATAGCGGCTCTATCGCCTTTAGATCGTAGAACCGGTATCCGACGAAAATCCCTTCACTGTAGAAGTGGCGGCCATGTTCGCCCGGATAGGTATGCCAACCTGGAATGTCTTCGATGCGCACCGGCATGGTAACCGACAGCTTGCCGCAGGGGTTTCTTTCACCGAACAGTATCTGGGCGATAGCTTCACCGCCGCCCTGACCGGGATAAAAACACGCCAGCACGGCATCGACGCCGTCGATCCACGGCGCTTCCACAGCATCTGGCATGGACAAGATGACGATAACGCTTCGCCCCGCATCAGCCAGCGCCTGAATGATTGCGGCCTGGCCCGCAGCGAGCCTCAGCGTGTCACGGTCATTGCCTTCGCCGTGGCGGCTCTTCTCATTTTCGGCAAAGACGATCGTGACATCGGCGTCCCGTGCCGCCTCAACAGCGGCGTTTGGGGCGCTTTCGGACGGCAGATGACGGACATCGAATCCTGCACCGGCGCGTTCGGTGATCTGCGTCAATGGACAATCGACGCGGTAAGGATTGGTCGTAGCAGATCCCGAGCCCTGGATGATTGGCTCAAGGGCGCTGTCGCCGATGATAAGGAGACGGCGTAATGCCTTGGGATCCAGTGGCAGGATACTGCCCTGGTTCTTCAGAAGTACAATTGATTCCGCCGCAAGCTGGCGCGAGAGCCGGTGATGTTCATCGAGGTCGACGGTTGTGTCCGGCCGTTCGTTGGCTTTGCACAGGCGTATGAACTTCAGGAGCGCCTTGCAGGCTGCGTCCACAGCGTCGAGTTCGACGTCACCGGTTTCGATCGCAGCGAGCAACTGCTGCTTGCGCGGCTTGCTCTCCGGCATGTCCAGCACCGTTCCGGCGCGCAAGGACGCGGCACGGTCCTTGATGGCGTGCCAATCGGAGAGCACCAGCCCGTCATACCCCCATTCGTCACGAAGCACTTTGGTCAGCAACCAATGATTTTCGGCCGCCTGCACGCCGTTGAGCAGATTGTAGGAACTCATGACGGTCCATGGCCCGCTCTTTTCGATCGCACGCTCGAAACCGGCGAGGTAGATTTCACGCAAGGCCCGTTCATCGACCTCAGAACTTGTCGTGGTTCGGTCGATTTCGGAATTGTTGCAGGCGAAATGCTTGAGCGAGGCGCCGACACCACCGTCCTGAAGTCCGGAAATCAGCCCAGCGGCGAGATCACCATTGATGACCGGATCTTCCGAATAATATTCATAGGCCCTGCCGGCGAGTGGCGTGCGGCGGGTGTTGATGCCCGGCCCGAGCAGGAGATGTACGCCAAAGTTCTGGCACTCCGCGGCAAGCGCCGTGCCCATGCGATAGGCGAGGTCAACATCCCAGGAGCAGCCAAGCAGATTGCCGTTTGGAAAGCAGGTTGCAGGCCGCGTCGTGCCGAACATTCCGCTTCCGTCACCAGCTTGCTGGTTGACGAGTCCCAGGAATGCCTGGAGGCTGTTCTCATCGCTGTCGCCAGCATCGATCTGCGTGGTCGAATATCGGACGCCAGACGTACCGTCGGTCATGACGATCGACGGGATGCCGAGCCTCTCGATGCCGGCGGTTTTCCAAAGCCCGCGACCGCTGAGAAGATCGACCTTCTCGACCGCCGTCATCTGATCGACAAGCGTTATGATTTCGTTGTCCGTCGGCTGGAACATGAGGGAGCTTTCAAGTCTTGTGGGAAGCGCGAGGCGGCTCAACAGATTTTCCGGAGCAATTCCATCAACATCATGCGCTCGGCAGGGGAGAGCGTGCCCAGGGTTTCCTGCGAGATTTGCAACGCAATCGACAGATTGCGGCTGACCGTTGCGTCCCCTTCGGCGGTCAAGGTGAGGACAAGGCGGCGGGCGTCAGTCGGGTCCGGCGCGGTATGAACGAGCCCTCGCTTGACCAGGCGGTCCACGACCCCCTTGATGGTCGCCATGTCCATCGCGGTTTCGCGGCCTAGATTGCCTTGGGAGCAGGGCTGGAGATCCTTGAGCTTGACCAGCGCCGCCCATTGGGTTGTCGTCAGCTTCTCGGAGATCAGGCTGGCAAAAATGGCCACGTGCCGTTGGTTGGCCTGGCGCAGATAAAAGCCGATCTGTTCGCCAAGCATATATTGGGCGTGTTGATCGCCGACGCCGGACGCCGAAGACGGGCTGCCATCATCAGAGCTGGTATTGTCTTTGAACGGAACGTCCATCGGATCTCTCGACCTTCGCCTTTTGCCAGGGATTTGACGCCCCGTCATACTGCCTCATCTCGCCACAAATTCAGAATGGCCTGCGTGGACAAGGTTTCAACCTGTTCCGAAAGCCTTGGGACCAGATGGGTCATGACCGCATCATGCGCCGCCTGATCGCTGCTTGTCAGCGCGTCGATGGCAAGGATGACCCTGTAGCCGGCGTCGACGGCATCAAGGACGCTGGCATAGACGCAGACATCGGTCTCGACGCCGGAAAAAATCAGCGTATCGACGCCCGAAGCTTTCAGGCGTTCGTCAAAGCCGGGCGAACCGAAGATGGAATAGGTCGCCTTGTCGATGGTGTTGCTCTCATCGGCAAGTCCTACCAGCGGTACCATCAGATCCAGCATGGCGGGATCAATTGCATCGCGTGTGACGGACGACCATCGTTCATAATAAGTCTTCCACCGGCCTGTCGCGGCGCCTGCGTTCTGCGGGACGATGAAACGGGCATAGAGGGTCTCCTGCGGGCGTGCTTTGCAGAGCTTCAGCACGTTCGGAAGAATATCCGCCATCGACGGCGTGTACCACACGGTTTCCTCGGCAAAGAGGCGTTGCATGTCGATAGCGAGGTGCAGCGTGTTTTTCGAGAATGCCGTGGTTTCCATGATCAGTCCGCCACCGCGACCGTGTGCTGCGCCGACCAGGTGAGCGAAATCTCGTCGCCTTCCTTCAGGACCGTGCCGTCGCGGTTCTGGGCGAACAGCTTGAGCGGCAGGCCATCGGCCGTCTCCAGATGATAGGACAGGACGGGACCGGCGTAGATGACGGTGGTGATGCGCGCCTTGATGCTGTTTTCAGCGGTACTGCCCGACGCGATCGCCATTTTCTCGGGGCGTATTGCAAGCGTGACCGTGGAGCCCGTCGTGGGCAATATGCTCGTGCTCTTGATCAGGGAACCATCGGCGAGGCGAACGGCGCCGCCTTCGACCGTGCCGGTGAGAAAGTTGGAATCGCCGAGGAATTCGGCCGCAAACCGCGTCAGCGGCTTTTCATAAACCGTTTCCGGTTCGCCGATCTGCACGATGCGGCCTTTGTCGAGAATGGCCACCTTGTCCGAAAGGGTCAGCGCCTCTTCCTGGTCATGGGTCACGAAAATGGTCGTCAGGCCGCTTTCCCGCTGGATGCGCAGCAACTCGACCTGCATTTCCTGGCGCAGCCTGCGATCGAGCGCCGATAGTGGTTCGTCGAGAAGCAATACGCTCGGCTTGATCACGATGGCGCGGGCCAATGCCACACGCTGCTGCTGACCGCCGGAAAGCTGTTTTGGTGTGCGGTCGCCGAAGCCGGGAAGACGAACCATTTCGAGCGCGCGGTCGACTTGCCTGCGCGCCTCTGCGCCCCTGATGCCGCGCCGTTCGAGGCCGAAGGCGACGTTCTGGGCAATGGTCATATGCGGGAAGAGCGCATAGGACTGGAACATCATGCCGATATTGCGACCCCAGACAGGAACATCCGTGACATCGTTGTTACCGATCATTACCAAGCCCTGGTCCGGCTTGATGAAGCCGGCAATGATGCGCAGCAATGTCGTCTTGCCCGACCCGGAGGGGCCGAGGAGGCTTGTGAAGGAGCCTTCCGCAAATTCGGTGGTGATATTGGCGAGAACCGGTGTGGTTCCGTAGGTCTTGGCGACAGAATTGACTTTAACGTTTGTCACGGGTGTCTCCGGGCTTGGCAAAGCGCGCAAAAATCAGGATCACGGTCATCGAGCCGAGCAGGAGCACGGTCGAGATCGCATTGATTTCAGGGGTGAAGCCCTTGCGGATCGAGGAGTAGATCTGCACCGGCAGCGTCGTATAGCCGGGCGTTGCGAGAAAGTAGGAAATCACGAATTGGTCGAGCGACACCGCGAAGGCAAACAGGGCAGCGCCCAGAATACTCGGATATAGCAGCGGCAGTGTCACGGAGAAGAAGGCATGCACCGGCGTCGAGCCGAGGCTCATCGCCGCTTCTTCGAGATCGGCGCGGATGGTCCGGAAACCGGTGCCGACGACCAGAACCACATAGGGAATGGCAAGCGCGACATGGCCGATCAACAGCGCATGCATGCCCCGGCCGATCCCGCTCCAGTAGAAGAAGATCAGCATGGCCGTGCCGGTGATCAGCCACGGAATGGCGATCGGCGGCAAAAGCATGAGCTGTAGCAGGCTCTTGCCGCGAAACGTCCGCCGCGAGAGCGCCACCGACGCCATGGTTCCGAGCGCCGTTGCAACGACAGACGTGATCAGCGCGATGATGATGCTGTTCATGCCTGCCGTCAGCAGGATCTTGTTGTTCCAGAGCGCATCGTACCAACGCGTCGAGAACGTGAAGGGCAGTTCGTAAAGTTGCGATTCATTGAAACCCATGGCCATCATCACGAGGATGGGCGTGTAGAGAAAGACCAGGGTGGCGATGAGATAGAAACGGCCAAGTGATTTCATGATCGTCTCCTCACGCCGCTGTGCCACGGCGCAGGACGCCGGAGAAGGTTGCAAAGATTGCGAGCACGACAGCGAGAAGCGTGAAGGACAGGGATGCGCCCAGTGGCCAGTTGAAAGCCTGTGTGAACTGGTCCTCGATCACCGTTCCCATTGTCACGCCGACACGCCCGCCGAGAATTCGGGGTTCCATGAACGACCCGATGACCGGAACGAAGGTCAGGACTGCGCCCGAGATGAGGCCGGGGGCCGCAAGTGGCAGGAGAATCTTGAAAAGGATGGTCCACCAGCGCGCCCCTAGGCTGGCTGCGGCTTCGATGATCGCGTCATCGATCGTCACGAGCGCGATATAGCAAGTGAGGATCATGTAGGGCAGGTAACCGTGAACCAGGCCGACCACGATCGCATAGCGGGTATAGAGGAACCCGATCGACCCGGCATCCGGCGCAACCATATGCAGCAGACTGTCGAGGAAGCCGTTTTCCCGGAGCACCATCGTCCATGAAAAGACGCGGACCAGGCCGTTCGTCCAGAACGGCAGGAGAATGAGGATGAGCAGCATTTCGCGCGTCTTGCCGAATGTCGAGCGCACCAGCGCGACGGCGGCCAGAAAGCCCAGGATGGCACAGATCAGCGTCGTCCAGAGGCCGATCAGCAGCGATGTGATGCCGATGCCCACCAGATAGGGCTGGTCGAAGAAGGCCCGGTACTGTTTCAACGTGAAAACGATCGGCGCCTTGCCCATCGGGGTCGCCGACAGGAAGCTGAACGCGAACATCGTCAGAAGCGGCAGGAATACCGCGATCGTCAGCCAGCCATATGTCGGCATCAGGAGTGCCGTGGTCGAAACCCATGGCGGCAGTGCGCGCCCGTTGCGCGGACCGGAAGGTCCGCGCGCTGGCGCCAGTGTCAGCTGGTCATTCCGCATAGAAGGCTTTCACTTCCTGCCAGATGTTGTTGAAGGCTTCCCGGCGATCATCCGGCAAGGCCGACATGATGCTCATTGTCTTCAGGTATTCGGCCTTGTGCACCTGGCGGCTAAGATCGTCGGCGGGCAGTGCGTCGATGGCGGCGGTGTTTGCGGATGCCGGCGCGCCGACCTTGGTTGCCCATTCCACATAGAAGGCTGGATCGATCATCCAGTTGGCGAAGGCAAGCGCACCTTCGGGGTTCGGGGCCGACGCCGGGATGCCGAGACCGTCAACCCAGCCGACTGCGCCTTCCTTGGGAACGACAAAGGTCACCGGGAGCTTGGAATTGCGCTTCGAACGCACGGAACCGCCGGACCAGAATACCGAGAGATCGAATTCCTTGGCCGCGAAAGACTTGTTCCACTGATCTTCGGTCGACCAGAGCAGTTTGACGTTCGGCTTGATCGACTTCAGCGCTTCGATGACGGCAGCCAGATCCTTGGGGTCGTTCATGTCCTGACCGGTCATGAGGGCGCCGATGCCAACATTGATGATGGCGTCGTCATCGAAGGCAACGCGGCCCTTGTAGGCAGGATCAGCGAGAGCGGCGTAGCTGTCGGGAACCGGCATGCCGTCGCGGATTGCCAGCGACGTCATTCCCCACACCCACGGAACCGCATAGCCCGTGCCGTCCTTGCTGAAGTTCGGATTGGTCAGGAATGCGTTGTCGACCGTCTTCGAGTTCGGCACCTTGCTGAAATCGATCGGCTGGAGAAGGTCTTCGGCGATCGCCTGTGCGCAACGCGCTGCATTGAGAACGACCAAATCGTAAGCGCCGGGATTGGTGCGCAGCTTGGTCAGCATTTCCGATTCCGAGCTGTAATAGTCGTGAACGACTTCAATGCCGGTCTTCTCGGTAAAGGCCTTGATCGACCAGGCTTCGTCGGTGCCATAGCCCTGCCAGTTCAGGACCGTGATGGTGCCGGCCGCAAAAGCCATGCCCGGGAGCGCTGCAAATGCGCTGGCGGCTACAAGTGCCGCGGACATCAGTTTCAATACATTGCGTTTGGTAAGCTCAGTCATGTTGGCACCCCTCTCGTAAATACACAGTTGCGATGATCGTGACTTGGTCAACGACCACAATGGAATCGGCAAGGCCGACGGTAGAAGGCGCCTTGCAGGCGCACAATTATGTTTGTGTACAAACAAAACAGAGGGAATGAGAATGCTGCAACCGAGTATTTCGGGACGAACGAATCCACGCTCCGCACGATAGCGGAACGTCTTTCCGAAACGACGATGCAATACTATCTGCTATGCAGACCTCAAGCGAGAGTATCAAACTCCCATCGCGATCCTTAGTTCAAACCCTCTGGTCTTTTATCAGTCTTTTCGTTTTTATTTGTGTACAAACTATTGGGCAGGATTTTCTGCCTGTCAAGCGCTTCTTACCCCCCCACGCGTGTTCATGCCGATAAAAAATAGACCCGGAAATGCCGAGCCTGCGCGCTTTCGGCGATGTTCACGCGGATACCATCGTGGCTTGTGGTATAATCCACCTCGTCGCCATCGACCCACACGCTCGCCACCGCGCGCGCGGAGACATTCGGCAGGATAATGGCGCCCGCTTTCGAGACCGGCGAAATGGCACAGGAAAAGGCCGTTGGCCCGACGTCGATTCGGGAAAACGTTGTCTGCAGGTCGGTTTGCATCACGACGCGGTCATTCAGCGTCATAGAGAGCAGGCCGGCGTCGATCGTAATGTTCAAAGTTCCCGCGGGCGACAGCATCGGTCCGATAGAAAGGTCCTTGCCGCCGTTGTGGATCGTCCATCCTGTCCAAGGATCGAAATCCACGATTTCACCTGTCGCCATCAGAGGCAGCAAAGCGGCCCAGATATAGAATGGATCGGTGTCGCCCTGATCCATCGCCTCGCCTGTGACCGCATTGTAGTTTTCCGAGGCGATACGGTCCTTGCTCCAGGATTTCATGAAAAGCGCGTAGCTCTGGTCGGCAAGCTTGCTCGCCCGCGCATGGAACCCATAGCGGCGCAGGCCAAGCCAGACCATGTAGTTGACGTTCGGCCAGATGCGTCCGCGCCAATAGACATTATCACCGAAGGCAGGGTCATCGCGGGTCGCGTTCGGCAGCACGAAGTCTCCGCCGAATGTCCTCTCGTCGCTCAGGTGTTCAAGCAGACGTGCAGCCTGTTCTGGCGTGGCTGCGCCGCAGAGCATCGGATAGAAGCTGGTTGGCGAGAGCGAGCGCACGAAACCGCCGCTACGCTGGCGGTTGGCGAAGATTCCACGTGTTTCGTCCCAGAGCGTTTCCGAGATCAGCTTGCGGCTGCGTTCGGCGATATCTGCAAATTCGCGGGCATCATCATGCTTGCCGAGCACCGTTGCCATCTTGGACAGCATTTCGGCATCGAGCGCGGCTGCGCAGTTCAGGCCGAGATCGAACGTGGACAGCGTGCGGGTAACCGGATCGTAGACCGCCTCGTCATGGGTCGCGGAATTGTCCATCCCGGTCTCGTTGCGGGCACCGAAAGCCGTACCCTTGTAAAGACCTTCGCCCACGTCTGACGTCCCGCAAGACAAGAGCCCGAAGGAATCCGGATCGCGGTTCTCCCACCACCAGCGTTGATTGCGGGCAAGGGCGTCGTAGCTTGCCGCGATCATCGAGCGTTCGCCGGTTCGCTGATAGAGCTGCCAAGCGACAAGGGCGCCGTTCGGATGCTGGCTGCGATCGACCCAGGCATCGTTTGAGGTGACGATGCAGGCGATATTGCCCTGAGGTGTGGCGCTGGCCATGGCGGTCGCCATGTTTTCGCGTGCCAGATCCGCATCGAAAACGCCGGCCAGAAGAGCCGCAAAAAGCTGATCATTGTACCAGACGGCGAATTTCCCGAGATTCCAGATCCGCGTTACAGCCGTATAGGGCCGCGCATTGGTGTCGTCCCAGATTGTGTTCCACGCGACCACGTCGCGCACTGCGTCGAGGGAACCTCTAAATGCACCACTCTGGGCTTCCGTCTTGGCCGGAGCCGTGCCGCCGGCAAGGCACGCCTTGGCTTTCTCGACGGCAAGGTCGGCGCTGTCGGCGACAGCGGCGGCATAGGCGCCCTTGCGCATCATTTCCAGATTGAACCGCAGCGCGATCACCGGCGCCTCGTTGCGGCGCGTCGCCGTATAGAAATAGCCATTTTCCTCGAAGTCGGCGCGCAGGGCATCGATCGTATCATGACCGGTGACATGGACCGGCGCTTCAGCCGTCACGACTGCGACGAAGCGCGTGCCGACCTTCAGGAGTGTGGTGTTGCGCCCGGCATCGTGGACACCGACCTCGCCGCCATCGGAGGAGATCGCCAGCGTCAGCCAGAACCGCAGACCCCATTCGGCGGAAACCGTTCCTTCCCAGCTTCCGCGAACGGCAAACGGGTCGGTTTTGGTCGTCGAGAAGGCGATCGTTGTTCCGGTGTGGTCGGTTTCGAGTTCGATCAGTGACCCGTCTATGGTATGCCGGCCCAGCCGGACCGGGTTGTGGCGCGGTTCGATGGCCGAGGTCGTCTTGCTGCGGGTTGAATAGAGCACCGGTGTGATACGCACGCCAAGCGGCAGGAAAACCATTTCGGCCGGGCGATCGGACCAGCTGTTCCAAGCGCGCATCAGGGGGACGGTCATATGTTTTGGCATGGTTCCGGTATCCGGTCAGTTTGAAAGCGGGATCAGTTTCGGTGCGGCGGTCAGGCCGCACCCGTCCGGCCTATCGCCGAGATAGGGCGTGTTCCGGTAATAGCGGTTTGCAGCCGTGTTGGCGACGTGAAGCTCCAGCATATGCGTGCCGGTGCTCAGGCGCCCGAGCGTAAAGCGGTAGGGCCGCCAGGCTCGCCGATCGGTGGGCGTGCCATCAAGGAATGCGGTGACGGCAGTCTCGGCTTGCGGCAATTCTAGGATCCACTTGGCTTCGGTCTCGACCGTGAGCATCATGCGATAGACACCGACGCCAGAAAAGTCGGAGAAACCCTGATTTTCCCAACCGGTTTCGACGGAGATCGGCACAAAATCGGCACCTGCGCCCGGCGCGAAACTCCAGCCATCGGCAAGCGTGATGGCGCGTTCGCGATCGACGGCGGGCAGGGGGGCGATGGTACCTTTGTCCGCTGCGTCATGATTTGCCGCTCGTATCCGCAGGCAGTGTACAGCGTGCGGTTCGATGGTTGTGACCAGATGGCGAAAGGCTCCGATAGCCGTTATCGTGACGTCATTGGGCGACCATTCCTCGCATTCGAAGCCCTCGGCAAGAGTTATAGAGACATCGACGCCTTCCAGGCCGTCGTTGAACAGGACGATGCGCCACCAGCCGCCTTCTTCGTATCCGACCCATTGCCACGGCCTGCGCACCGATCCGATTTGGATATCAGGACCGGACGACCGGACGGAAGAAAGCAGGGTGGCGATATGCTCTGCAGCGGGCGGCGTACCGCAGTGGTGGGACAGCGTGGGCGCGGCAATCGCCGCGCCGTCGTCGCAGGCAAGCGACAGGCGCTCACCTGACGACCAGATCATACCACCCGCGGACCTGAAGGCTTCGAGCGTGCGGAGCGTCTCCACTGTTTCAAGGACGGTGACCGACGGCAGCACCACGGCGTCGAACACAAGACCCGACGCAAAAAGCCGGCCATCCCGGATCTGCGCCGCGATCAGATCGGCCTCGCTGACGATCATGAAATCGCAGCCCTGCGCCAGAAGCTCTTTGCACCACGCGCCAAGATGGGTTGCATGGCTGTGGCGCGGCCCTTCGGCAAAGGCGGTGTAAAGCGGATAAAGGATCGCGACCGGCGTGCGGGGTTTCGCCGGCTCGATGAACGCGGAAATCCGGGCAGTCTCATCGGAAAAGAGATCATGATAGGGCCACCACGGCTCGAAATTGATGCCGGGCGCGAAATCGAATCTCGGGTTGACGAAAGGCGAGGGGTCGTCGTCTCGGCCGTCTGTCTGGTAGACGCCGTGCCAGATGAACTGTCGCATGCCGAGGCAATGCAGCCGGATGGCCTGCGCGCGTGCGGTCTTCAGCGTCAGTTCCCATTGGCCGGCGGCGCGCACCGTCGTTCTCTCGGCGCTGGCATAAGTTTCGACCATGCATCGGCTGCGTCCGTTCGAGCGTGCGACGGAATCGCCGAGTTTCGGTGCAAGCTGCGCTGCAAAATTGTTGGAATCGACGGCCGTTTGGTGCCGGTATGCATCGATGCCGAAGAAATCCACCGCCGGCGCGACGCGGGGATCGATGCTGATGAAGCCGCCATTCAGGGCAAAGGACGAGACATGCGGCAGGATTTCATGGCCGGTCAGGACGATTCCTGTCGTTTCGGCCCAATGGCGCAAGGTGCCGAAGAATGCCGCGTTCATCAGCGCCGAATAGGCGGCGTAGAATTGGGCCCGTATGCGCAACGTCTCGCGCCCGGTATCGCGAACCAGCGCCAGCAGCGCCTTCGCAAAGGATACGTCGCTCCGTTCCGCCACTGTCTGGCGAAGCGATGGTGCAAAAAGCAGGCTGTTGCCGAGGCTGCCGGACATCTGGTCCCAACGATAAAAGCCAGCGGCCGGCTGATCGTAGAACACGAAGCCGACAGGATCAGGGATCAACCCGTCCAGTGCCGCGACGAGCGGATCGAGACCGACCTCGATGAAACGCCTGGCCGCTTGCGGAAGGAGGTAGTTGATGAGGCGCGAGGTCGTGGAGCGGGCACTGATGAAGACGGTCAGCGCCAGGTCCGCTTCGATATTTCCGTGGAATGCATAGGTGCAGGAAACGGCGTCGCTGTCGGTGATGCGAACGTGCGTTGTCACGTCGACAATTTCGTCAGGAGTCCTGATATCTGAAATCGGGTGCAGGACTGCCGCTTCCACCGTCCACTCGCACCATTCTACACGGCCGCCCTCGTACTGCCAGCCGATGATATCCGGCCCCATCGCTTGTACGAAAGGCGGGTGGATGCCGCTAATCGCCCCTTGTGGCGACGAGCCTGACGACCAGAACATATGACGTTCGCGCAGATCGTCCCGACCTGCGACGGTGCGTCCGCCGGCATGGCCGCTGATCCAATTGTAGTCATCGTAGAGGCCGAGCTTCAGGCCCAGTTCAGCTGCGATTTCGGCCGATATGCGATAGGCTTCGAGATACGGCGCGGAGAGATAACCATCCAGCGGCATGGCCAGCCGGGCCTGGATGAGGATCGTTCCAATGCCTTTCGCCTTGAAATCGGCAAGCTGGGTGCGGCAGACGTCCGGCGTCGGTATGGAGTGCCAGAACCAGTATGCGGATGGGCGAAACGCGGCTGTCGGCTCCCGGAAAAGAGCGCGGTCTTCATTCTGCCTGTCCGTCGCCGCCGGTTCCAACTCTCTGCCCTTCAATGCGCGGGCGACACGACGCGTTGCATCGCGCTCGACGTGTCGGTCCACGCGGCCTTGTCCGGCGCGAAACGGGCGCGCAGATAGGCGACGAGATCCTTGATCTGCGTCTCGTTCAGCGTCTCGCGAAATGCTGGCATCGACATGACTTCGGGCGCTTCTCGTCCTGTGGTTTCGGCGAGGATCGCTGGCGCCTCGACACCGTTGAGGATCACCTGGAGGATATTGTCCGGCGTATCGGCATGCAGGTTGCTGTTCAGCGCCAGGGAAGAGAGGGGCGTATTGCCCTGATGGCAGGTGGCGCAGGCTCCGTTGAAGATGCGCTCGCCCTTCGGTGAGATGCGCGCGGCTTTTGCCTTTGCAGTTTCGCTGGCGGCAATCGCCGCCTCCTTTTGCGCCGCAGCCGTATCCGGCGCGGTTACCTCGTTCAGGCTGGCGAGATAGGTCGCCATTGCACGGATGTCCGTATCGGGAAGTGGCTGCATGACTTCGACAACATGCGCCATGGGGCCGGCAGCGCTCCCATGGTCGCGCGAATGGCCAGTGCGTAGGTAGTCGTAGAAGGCATCCGCCGTCCAGCCGACCGGCCCTCTGGAAAAACTGTTGAGCGCAGGCGCTTCCCACCCGTCGGCGAATCCGCCGGAAAGTCGGGCTTCTCCGGATTTCTCCGCGCCAAGCGCGTTGCGCTCGGTATGGCAAGCCGAACAGTGGCCGAGCGTTTCGACCAGATAGGCGCCACGGTTCCATTCGGCCGAGCGGGTTTCGGTGTAGCGAAACGGTTCGTTTTTCAGGAACAGCGCGTTCCAGCCGGCCATCATCGAGCGGATGTTGTAGGGGAACTTCAGCGCCGTTTCCGGCGGCTTTTTCGCAACGGGGACTTGCGTCATCATATAGGCGTAGAGTGCCTGAAGATCGGCATCCTCGGCTCCGGCAAAGGAGGTGTAGGGATGGGCGGGGTAGAGGTGATGGCCGTCACGGCTCACGCCCTCGCGCATCGCCCGCTCGAAGGCCGGATAGGACCATGCGCCGATGCCATTTTCCCTGTCTGGCGTGATGTTGGTTGCGTAAACGGCGCCGAACGGCGTGTCGAAGCGTCGTCCGCCGGCAAAGGCTGTTCCGTCCGGGCCGACGTGACAGACGTTGCAGGCACCCACCGCTGCGGCGAGACGTCCGCGTTCGATGGTGGCGGCACTGTAGACGTTGCTGTCCGGACGGGCGATCGTGGGGATCGCAGGGCGCCATGGAGAAGACATCGTCACGATGCTGGAAACAGCGGCGACCACTCCGGCGACGGATAGTCCAATGTTCCACCATTTGCGTTTTTTGGGGTCGGGTGTCGGTTCGTCGGCTTTGCCGTTCAAAGCGGCCAGCACCAGTTCCGGCGTCAAAGGCAGTTCACGAAAGCGAATTCCGGTTGCGTCATAGACCGCATTGGCAATGGCGGATGCGCTTGGGACCGATGCGGATTCCCCGACGCCCAGTGGCGGCTCGTCCTGCCGCGGGATCATCAGCACGTCGATGTCGGGAACTTCGGGGAACGTGATCAACGAATAGCCGCCCCATTCCTTCGAGGTGACGGCCGTCGAAGAGAACTCTACCTTTTCCTTCAACACCCGGCTCGTCGACTGTATGACATTGCCGTGGATCTGATGCCGGACGCCATCGGGATTGATCATCATCCCGGAATCCTGGGCGCAGGTCACTTTCGTGATCGCGACCTCACCGGTCTTGATATTGACGGCAACGTCGGCAACCCATGCCGCCCAGGCAGCTGCCTTGCCGGGGAAGGGGCCGTGGATATAGACCGCGTAGGCAAAGCCGCGCCCGTAAAGCAGGTCCCCTTCGCCGCCGAGCGTGCCCCATTTGGTATGGGGAACCCATTTCGCCCGTTCTGCCAGTGCGTTGACCAGGTCGACTGCGCGGGGATCCGCAAGATAACGCAGCCGGTATTCGATCGGGTCGACGCCAGCAGCGGCTGCCAGTTCGTCCACGTAGCATTCATGCGCAAAGGTGTTTGGCATGGCGGACACGCCGCGGAACCACGACGCCCGGGCGATCGGCGGCATATCGTGAACCGTCACACGCAGGTTGCCATAGGCGTAAGGCGGTATCGCTGTGCGGTCACCCATCTGCACGACATCGGAGACCGGTGGCACCTTGCCGGTCAGGATGAGCGGCAGGGTCGGGGCGAGATTGGAGGGATAGCGCGTCTGGAAATCATAGGCTGAAGGCCCACCTTCCAGATCAAGGCCACCACGCACATCCATGATCTGGGCGGCCCCTTTCGGTTCCCAGGCATGTTCCTGCTCGCGGCTCAACTGGACCCGGACGGGAGCCTTGACGGCGCGCGACAGCAGGGCGGCATCGGCGGTGACGTCGTCGGCGCAGTTGCGGCCATAGCATCCAGCAGCTTCTAGACGTTCCACCAGGATCACGTCTTCCGGGAGATCCAGAAGCAGGGCCAGATCCCGGCGCATCGGAAAGGGATTCTGTGTGCCCGACCAGACTGTCAGCCCGCCGTCTCGATAGTCCGCCACCGCGCAGGACGGGCCGATCGAGCCATGCATCTGGTAGGGCCAGACATAGGTCCGCTCCAGCAGCTGGGCGCTGCCAGCGAGGGCCATATCGACATTGCCGCGATCGGCGAGCGTGCGCGCCGTCGCGGGATTGGCACGCAGCGCCGCCTCCGGTGCGTTGAGATCCGGGCGCTCCGGCGGATCGCGCCAGACGACCTTGAGCCTTTTCGCGGCCTCGATGGCAATTTCCTCGCGTGTCGCGACGACGCCGACGAAATCACCGATGGCCACGACGCCGACCAGTCCGTCGATATCGGCAACGGAGCCCTCGTCGATGGAGATCAGGCTGTTACCGACATGTTCGCCATGATCGAAACCGGCATAGGGTGGACGCACGACGCGGCCATGCAGCATGCCGGGTACGCGCACGTCATGTACATAGGTCCATTGTCCGGTCGCCTTCGCCGGAATATCGACCCGCGGACGTGACGACCCGACAAGCGTATAGTCCGATGCGGGCTTCAGGGCAGCGTCGGCATCGATCGACAGGCGCACATGTTCGCCCGCGACGAGGTCGGCAAAGGTCAGGGCCCAGTTTTCGCCGGTAGAGGCACGAATGATCCCGGACTCTAGAAGAAGCTGATCAAGCGGGACGCCGGTCTTCGCGGAAGCTTTTGCGAGAAGGTGATGGCGCGCCGTCGCGGCGGCCAGTCGCAGGGGAACGGCTGTGATCTGAATGGTTTCGCTGGCAATGGTCGCGCCCTGATTGGGTGCGGCAGAGGTCGCGCCGAGTACCATCTCGACCTGTTCGAATGGTACGCAGAGCTCCTCCGCGACAATCTGTGCAAGCGAAGTGCGGACGCCCGTCCCGAGATCGACGTGACCGTTGAAGGCTGTGACAAGCCCGTCCGGTCGGATGGCGATGTAGAGTTCGGCGTCATCACCGCAGGTGACATCCGATACGATGAGCAGCGTGTCGGTAGCGGCCATGTAGGATGATTTCGGCGTTTCGCGGTGGGCAGTCATGGCGAAACCTCCGTCTTGTCGACCGGCGCCGGGCCGGATTCCCGGTCCGCCCGGGCATAGCGTACAGCCCGCCGTGCGGCGGCCAGAATTTCCATATGTGTACCGCAACGGCAAAGATGATGGCGCAATGCTTCGCGAATGTCGCTCTCGCCGGGGTCGGGATTGCGCGCGAGCAGACCAACGATGGCGATGATCATGCCGTTGAGACAATAACCGCATTGCGCCGCCGCTTCCTCGATGAAGGCGCGCTGCACGGGATGGAGGCCTCCTTCAGCCGCGAGACCTTCGAGCGTCGTCACCCGCCGGGTGCTGACGGCACTAAGCGGGACCGTGCAGGAGCGCACAGGCCGACCATCGAC
Organism: Shinella sp. AETb1-6; assembly: GCF_009826875.1. Taxonomy (NCBI): domain Bacteria; kingdom Pseudomonadati; phylum Pseudomonadota; class Alphaproteobacteria; order Hyphomicrobiales; family Rhizobiaceae; genus Shinella; species Shinella sp. AETb1-6. The sequence continues at coordinate 135,777 of NZ_WUMM01000009.1, forward strand.
AAGAACGGCGCAGGCGCCGCATTCACCGAGGCCGCAACCGTATTTCGGGCCGTTGAGGGCGAGGTCGTTTCTCAGGATGTAGAGGAGTGGCGTTTCGGGCTTCGCGTCAAGGTGACGGACTGCATCATTCACGGTCAATGAAACGGAAACCGACGTCAAGGCCGGCGCTCCGGCCACGCGACGGAAACAAGGCTCGCGCCTTTTGCAATCGGACGAATCGCTACGACACAGGCATCCCGAAGATGCCCGCATCCCATAACGATGCGACGGTCACCGACATCACGCATCAACTGTTCCCTTATTTTTATATTAAAAGTGTATACGCTTCATATTGTGGGCTGGCAAGTCCAAATTATGCGTTGCAAACCGGCGAAAACGCCGTAGGATTTGGGACGAAAATCGCAGACCAGCGAAAAAATTACGTAACGCACTTGCTATTTAAAGCGTATACACTACAAATTACGACAAGCTATCCAATGAGAAAACAGCCCGTCGAAAGACGGTTAGAGGGGTCGCCATGTCCAGCGGAAATGAAAAGATTGCGATTATTGGTGCAGGCCTTGGCGGCGCCGTCGCGGGTGCGTTGCTTCAGCATGCCGGGTTCAACGTAAACGTCTATGAACAGGCGCCGAGCTTTGCGCGCCTCGGCGCCGGTATTCATATGGGGCCGAATGTCCTGAAGATTTTCGAACGCATCGGCGTCGATCAGAAGGTCAAGGATATCAGCAGCACGCCGACCCACTGGTTCAGCCGTGACGGAATCACCGGCGACTATCTTTCGCGCATTCCGCTCGAAGGCTATGGCGCAACCTATTGCACGGTGCATCGCGGTGATCTGCAGGCAATCCAATGCGATGCGCTTCAGCCCGGCACGCTGCATTTCGGCAAGAAGCTCGCGCGCGTCGAGGACAGTGGTTCCGATGTACTCGTGGAATTCGAGGACGGAACGTCGGTTCGCGCCGATATCGTTATCGGTGCCGATGGCATCAACTCGCGTGTCCGCGAAACGCTGCTTGGCGAGGAAAAGCCCAATTATAGCGGCTGGGTCGGCCATCGTGCGTTGATCTCCGCCGACAAGCTTAAAAAATTCGATCTCACCTTCGAGGATTGCGTCAAGTGGTGGGGTCCTGACCGGCATATGATGGTCTACTACACGACGGCGCGTCGTGACGAATATTATTATGTCACCGGTGTCCCGCATGCGGCATGGGAATTCGATTCCACCTTTGTCGACAGCAGTCGCGAAGAAATGGCGTCCGCCTTCGAAGGTTATCATCCGATCATCCAGGCTCTGATTGAGAGCACCGATACGGTGACCAAATGGCCGCTGTTCAATCGTAATCCGCTGCCCTTGTGGAGCAAGGGGCGCCTGGTTCTGCTTGGCGATGCCTGCCATCCGATGAAGCCGCATATGGCGCAAGGGGCGGCCATGGCCATCGAAGATGCCGCCATGCTCACCCGCTGCCTGCAGGAAACCGGCGTCAGCGATTTCGGCACGGCCTTCAAGCTATATGAAGCCAACCGCCGAGATCGCGCGACGCGGGTGCAGGCCGTTTCCAATGCCAATACCTTCCTGCTCGACCAGGAGGATCCGTCCTGGGTCTATGGCTACGATATCTATGCCGAACCGCTGAAGAGCGAGTACGCGGCATGAGCGGGCAGGCGCTCTACGGCGCTAACATTTCCGCCAATGGCATCCGCCAGCATTATCTCCGCTACGGTGGGAAAGGCCCGGCCGTCATCCTGATTCCCGGTATCACCAGCCCGGCGATCACCTGGGGTTTCGTTGCGGAACGGCTGGCCGAGCGCTACGACGTCTATGTCCTCGACGTGCGCGGTCGTGGCCTGTCCTCGACCGGCCCCGATCTCGACTACGGTCTTGATGCGATGGCGGCCGATGTCGTCGCCTTCGCTTCGGCGCTCGGGCTTTCGAAACCGGCGTTGCTTGGTCATTCGATGGGCGCACGCATCGCAATCCGCGCGGCAGTTTCCGCGCCTCGCGCGTTTTCGAGGCTCGCCCTCATCGATCCACCGGTTTCCGGACCCGGGCGGCGTGCCTATCCGAGCAAGTTGCCCTGGTATGTCGACAGTATCCGTCTGGCGACAAGCGGTATCGACGCCGAAGGCATGAGGGCGTTCTGCCCGACCTGGACCGACGAACAGTTGAAGCTGCGCGCCGAATGGCTGCACACCTGCTACGAGCCCGCCATCGTCACCGCTTTTGAGGACTTCCACAAGGACGATATCTTTCCGGATCTGCCGAAACTGACGCTGCCTGCCATGCTGATGGTGGCCGGTCGGGGCGGCGTGATTGAGAAGGTGGACGAGGAGGAAGCACTGTCGCTTCAGCCCGCGCTGGAAATCATCCATGTGCCGAACGCTGGCCACATGATCCCCTGGGATGATTTCGACGGCTTCTTTGAGGCTCTCGGAGATTTCCTCTCCCGCTGATCGGCAGCGGCGGATCAAACGGTTCGCCGCTGTTTCTTTTTGCTCTTTTTCGCAAAGCAGAGGATTTATCTCGTGAAGACCTTATACCGTATCGGCCAGATCGTACCCAGTTCCAATACCACCATGGAGACGGAAATCCCGGCCATGCTGACGGCGCGGCAATCCATCCGCGCGGAGCGCTTCACCTTCCATTCCAGCCGCATGCGCATGAAGAAGGTCGTCAAGGAAGAACTGGCGGCGATGGATGCGGAATCCGATCGTTGCGCCATTGAACTGTCCGATGCCCGCGTCGATGTGCTGGGTTATGCGTGCCTCGTCGCGATCATGGCGATGGGTCTCGGCTATCACCGCCAGTCCGAAAAGCGTCTGACCGGCCGCACGATCGAGGAAGGCACGAACATTCCGGTCGTCACCAGCGCCGGCGCCCTGATCGAGGGGCTGAAGGTGATGAAGACGAAAAAGATCGCCGTCGTCGCACCCTATATGAAGCCGTTGACCGAACTCGTGGTCGATTATATCCGCGAGGAAGGCTTTGAGGTGATGGATTGGCGGGCGCTGGAAATTCCCGACAATCTGGATGTCGCCCGCCACGATCCGGAAAACCTGCCGGCGATCGTCCAGACGCTCGACCTGACCGATGTCGATGTGATCGTCCTGTCCGCCTGCGTGCAGATGCCGTCCCTGCCTGTCATCGCCAAGGTGGAGGCCATGACCGGAAAACCGGTTCTGACCGCCGCCGTCGCGACGACGTACTGCATGCTGAAGTCGCTCGGTCTGGAGGCGGTGGTGCCCGGTGCCGGCGCACTTCTGTCCGGCGCCTATTGAGGAGAGATCATGCAGAGCGCTGAGTCCAATTATCAAGGTGTCTGGGGCAATCGCATCGGCTTCGGCAAGAGCCCGGCGCTACTCGTCATCGACTTTCTGAAGGCCTATACGATCGAGGGAGCACCACTCTACGCGCCCGGCGTGGTCGAGGCTGTAGCGCAGGCTCCCGAACTGATCCGGGCGGCGCGGGATGCCGGCATTCCGGTGATCCATACACGCATTCTCTATCTGGCGGAAAACTGCGCCGATGGCGGCATGTGGGTGAGGAAATCGCCGGTCATGAAGGCGATGGTCGAGGGCAATGTCCTGGCCGAGTTCTGCGACCACGTGGAGCCGGCAAAGGGTGAACTGGTCATCGTAAAGCAGTATGCCAGCGCATTCTTCGGCACCAGCCTCGCCTCGCAACTGCATGCGCAGGGCATCGACACGGTGATCATGGCTGGCTGCTCGACCAGCGGCTGCATCCGGGCAAGCGCTGTCGATGCGGTTCAATACGGTTTCAGGCCCATCGTCGTGCGGGAGTGCGTCGGCGACCGGCATCCTGATCCGCACAATGCAAACCTCTTCGACATCGACAGCAAATATGGCGATGTCGTTTCGAAAGAGGAGGCGATCACGGAAATCGCCAAGGCCAAGGCAAAGTCCGGCTGTCCGTAACATCCGAAGTGCTTCAGCTTTCAATCAAAAAGGGAACGAATATGGATCAATTCAGCTTCACGGAAATCTGCCTGCATCAGTTGAAGATGTCTGGCGTGCACGAGGGTGAAAAACTCATCGTCCTGACCCAGGGCAACGAGCGCCTCGCCTATGCCGACGCCTTCATGGCCGCGGGCATGCGTCTGGGCGCCAAGATGTATCACATGCGTCTGCCGCCGGTGCCGCCGGCAGGTGCCTGGGCTGTCGGCCAGACCGGTCTGGCAGCCATGCCTGAAGCGGTCGAGGCTCTCAAGGCCGCAGACATGCTGATCGATTGCATCTTCCTTCTCTTTAGTCCGGAGCAGATGGCGATTCAGGCATCCGGCACGCGCATTCTGACCGCAGTGGAGCCGCCGGAAATCCTCGCCCGCATGCTGCCGACGAAGGAACTGCGCGAACGCGTCGAGTTTGCCGGCGACCTCCTGTCCAAGGCGAAGGTGATGCGGATCACCTCCGAACACGGCACGGATGTCACCTACAAGCTCAACACCTATCCGGCCATCACGGAATATGCCTGCACCGACGAACCAGGCCGCTGGGACCACTGGCCGTCGGGTTTTGTCTTCACCGGCGGTGACGACGATGGCGTCGACGGTACGATCGTCGTCGCGCCTGGCGATATCCTGCTGCCACAGAACATCTACGTCCGCGACCCGATCATCTATACGATCGAAAACGGCTGGATCACCGACATCCGCGGCGGTCTCGATGCCGAGTTGGTCAAATCCTACATGGCCGGTTTCAACGATCCGCGTGGCATGGGCATGAGCCATGTCGGCTGGGGCCTCAACCAGAATGCCAAGTGGCATCGCATGGTGCCGGGCGAATTCCCGGGCGGGATGGGCATGGAGGCGCGCTCCTTCTACGGAAACGTCATGTTCTCCACGGGCCCGAATAATGAATTGGGCGGCCCGAACGACACGGCATGCCACCTGGACATCCCAATGCGCAATTGCTCGCTGTTCCTCGATGACGAGCCGATGGTTCTGAACGGCGATATCGCCGTGAAGGAAATGCAGTACAAGTTCAGCTGATCAACCGGTCTTCGCTCAATCAGCTCTTCAAAGACGGAGAATATTCAAATGCTCCGGCCGTCCCCAAGGCGGTCGGAGCCGGGCATATCCATGTGCTCGGTTCCACGAGAATCAAGGTGGCAAAGATCACCGCTCTCACAGAACGCCAACTATACATTTATAAAAGAGGGAAACCATGCAATCAGCCATTACAGTAGAAGACGGCATCCGAGCCGCCGGTGTCGGCCGCTTTCAAAAACGTCTATTTGTCATTTTCGGCCTCGTCTGGGCGGCCGATGCCATGCAGGTTCTGGCGATCGGCTTCAGCGCGCCATCGATCGCCAAAAGTTTCGGCGTCACGGTCCCGGAGGCCTTACAGACCGGCACGCTATTCTTCTTCGGAATGCTCATCGGCGCCTTTGTTTTCGGCCGCCTGGCGGACCGGATCGGCCGCCGACCTGTCCTGTTCATCGCGATCATTCTCGACGCGATCTGCGGCGTGGCATCCGCCTTCGCGCCGGACCTCCAATGGCTTCTTGTCGCGCGCTTTCTCACCGGCCTTGGCGTCGGCGGAACGCTTCCTGTCGATTATGCCATGATGGCGGAATTCCTTCCCTCCGACCGGCGCGGCCGCTGGCTCGTACTGCTTGAAGGCTTTTGGGCCGTCGGTACGGTCGCGCTCGCCCTTCTGGCCCTCGTGGCCGGAACGCAGGGTGGAGAAGCCTGGAGGACGATCTTCTTCGTGACCGGCCTTCCTGCCTTGATCGGCGTCGTCTTGCGCTTTTATGTTCCGGAATCGCCGCTCTACCTCAATCAGCAGGGGCGTTCCGATGAGGCGCGTCAGGTCTTGCAGAAAGTTGCCAAGGCAAACGGCAATAATGTGGAAATTTCGCCGCTGAAGCCGCAGACACCCCAGAAGAAGAGTGTCGGTGCGCTTTTCTCAAGTGATCTGCGTCGCCGCACCGTCTTCCTGATGCTGGCCTGGATGCTGATTTCGGTCTCCTATTACGGCGTCTTCGTCTATCTGCCGGTCAAGCTCGCGGCCGACGGCTTCGGCTTCGTCCGCGGTCAGGTCTTCCTCGTCATTCTGGCTATCGCCCAGCTACCCGGTTACGCGCTTGCCGCCTATGGTGTAGAGAAATGGGGCCGCAAGCCCACGCTGATCGGGTTCCTTCTGCTCAGTGCGGTCGGTACACTCGCCTATGGCCTGGGGCAGACGGCGGAGATCATCGTCGCGGCAACCCTGCTGCTCAGCTTTGCACTTCTCGGAACCTGGGGCGCGATCTATGCCTTCACGCCGGAGATCTACCCGACCACGCTTCGCGCCAGCGGCATGGGCATGGCCGGATCGGTTGCCCGGTTCGGCGGCCTGCTGGCCCCTTCGATCGTCGCACCTCTGATGACCTCGAATTTCGGCCTTGCGCTTGGGGTGATTTCAGGATTGCTGGTTGTGGCCGCCGTCAGCGTTTGGCTGATCAATGCGGAATCGAAAGATCAGGTGCTCGAATAGGCCCATGATCTATCGCCACGCAGTTTGACGCTGCGTGGCAAATTCCGGCGTTGCGCGCGAAGCGCCCACAATGAACGAAATTCGCGCATAGATGGTGTTGCGATTTGCGGCGTTTTGCACGAAGACGAATGAGATATCAATACGGGTGCCACCATCATGGCTGATGACAAAGACGAGCACGAGCAGGCGGCGGGGCTTTACCAGGTTACTGAGCAGGTCGGGCACCTGCTGCGCAAGGCCTATCAGCGGCACCTTTCCATCTTCCAGAGCAACGCAAGTGATCCTGACCTGACATCGGTCCAGTTCGTAACCCTGTGTGCCCTGCATGATCTCGGTCCGAGCTCGCAGGTTGAACTCGTCAAGGCCACCTCCGTCGATCAGGCCACCATCCGGGGTATCGTCGAGCGCCTGAAGGCCCGCGGCCTCGTTGACCTCTCCAGAGACGAGGTCGATGGGCGAAAAGTGATTATCTCACTGTTGCCGAAGGGGGAAGCTATCCTCCAGCAGATGTACCCGCGAGGACATATCATCAGTGAACAGACTATGAGGCGACTGAACCCGGCGGAAAAGGTCGCGCTCCTGTTCCTTTTGCGAAAAATCGCAGAGGACGATGATCCGAAAGTTTGACCTGCGAATTTATGACCAAAAGAAAATTGGACGCAGTCGGATCCCGCCGCCTACGGGAAGCCTTTCGTCAAACGGCACAAGAATGATGCGGCTGACGCGGAGGCGATCGTCGAGGCAGCGGCCCGACGTCGATGCGGTTCGTCGTTCCGATGGCTGGATCCCACGAGACATGATCCATGGATGGCGTCGGCGGCCAAGGCGCGGATTTCATCATTATCCCGTTCTTCTTGGACTATCGCAATCAAACTAGTTGCGTTTGTCCACTGATTACTCTTTCATTCAGTCACGAAACTGACATACGGCATGGCCGAAAACCTGCATTGCGGCACGCCGGAAACGCGTGTGCGCCAACGCTGATCCTTGACCATGCGAACGGAAACTCCGTGTCCAAACCAACTGAAAATCCGCCGACATCGCCGACTGACATCAATCTCGATGTGCTTGAAGACACGCTGAGCTTTTACATCCGCACGATCAACCTAGCCGTCTCGCGTGATCTCGATGCCCGGCTGGACGGGCTGGATGTGGCGAAGGGAACGGGGAAGATCACGACCCTGCTGCTCGTTGATGACTATCCGGGCATCCGTCCGTCGGTGATAGCCCATCTGACGATGCGGGACCGCTCGGCAATGGGCAGGATCATCGACCAGATGGTGGCGCACGATCTGATCCGACGGGAGGTGTCGCCGGACGACAGCCGCGCCCAGGAGCTTTACATCACAGAAGCCGGCTCGGCACTTGCAACGAAAGTTCGCGAGATCGTGCCGCAGCAATCGCGCGATTTCTTCAGCTTCATTCCAGAAGACGAGCAGAAACAGGTCATCGACATCCTGCGTCGCGCCTACCGGCATATTGTGGGGCTTGCATGATGGCGCAGACGACAGGACGCGTGGCTCTCATATCAGGGGCAAACAGGGGTATAGGCGATCATGTCGCCGCTACTCTTCTTGGCGAAGGATGGTCGGTATCGCTGGGCATGCGCAGCCCATCGCTGCCGCAATGGGCCATCGGCCATGAAGCACAGGTCCATCTTGCCCACTATGATGCTTTTGATGCGACTGCCGAGAAGCGCTGGGCGGACGACGCCTTGCAGCGTTTCGGTCGTATCGATGCCGTCGTCGCCAATGCCGGCATCATGATCCCGAAGACGGTAATCGAAGCGGATGACGATGACATTGACGCCATGCTTGCGGTCAACGTCAAGGCGCCGAGACGACTGGTTAAGGCCGCCTGGGAAGCGTTGCGCGAAAGTGGCCGTGGCCGAGTCATCATCCTCGCTTCCCTATCCGGCAAGCGGGTGAAGTCCGCATCGGCCGGCAGCTATTCTCTCTCCAAATTCGCGGCGGTCGCGCTTGCGCATGCCATCCGGCAGGCGGGCTTCGAAAGCGGCGTGCGTGTCACTGCCGTATGCCCCGGTTTCGTCGCCACGGATATGGCGATGGCCCTGTCCGAACGACCGGCAGATCAAATGACGCAGCCTGCCGATCTCGCCCGCATCATCGCCATGCTGCTCTCCCTACCGAACGAGGCTTCCGTCGCCGAATTCGCCGTCAATTGCCAGCTCGAGGAGTTTTTCTAACATGCCCGGTCCTTATGTCGTTCCCGTCCATGGCGATGCGGAATTGCCGAAAGAAGTCGATGTCGTTGTAATTGGCGGTGGCATTATCGGCACCTCGACCGCGCTCGAACTTGCCGATCTGGGGCTGCGTGTCGCGCTGTGCGAAAAGGGCGGTATCGGTCACGAACAATCTAGCCGAAACTGGGGCTGGGTGCGTATTTCCCGTCGCGACCCGCGCGAAGTGCCTTTGATGGCGGAATCGCTGCGCATCTGGGTGGATCTCAATCGCCGCACGGGGCGAGAAACCGGGTTCAAGCGTTCCGGCATCGTCTTCACTTGTGCAAACGAAAAGGAGTTTTCCGAGCACGAACGCTGGAACCGCAATCTGGAGGGTTACCAGATTGAAAGCCGCATGCTGAGTGCTGCGGAATTCAAGGCGAAATATCCTGACTCTAACATGGATGTTGCCGGTGCGCTCTATACCGCCGGCGATTGCCGGGCCGAGCCGCAGCGCGCCGCCCCTGCCATCGCCGAAGCTGCCCGCGACCGTGGCGCCTTCATCCTGACCGAATGCGCGGTGCGCGGCCTGCAGCTTTCCGGTGGCAAGGTCTCGGGTGTTGTGACGGAGCGCGGCGAAATCGCCTGCAAAGCGGCGGTAATGGCGGGTGGGGCCTGGTCCAGCCTCTTCCTCGGCAATAACGGCCTCGACCTGCCGCAGCTCAAGGTCATGAATTCCGTGCTGCGCACCAAACCGCTGGAGGGTGGTCCGGAAGAGGCTATCTGGTCAAACGGTTTTGCCGTCCGCAAACGTCTGGACGGTGGTTATACAATCGCGAACGGCTTCCAGAACGTCGTCGATATCGTGCCGGCATCCTTCCGTTACGCGCTGAAGTTCCTGCCGGCCCTGCGACATGAATGGCGCTCGCTTAACTTGCGCCTGACAGGCCGCTTTTACGATGAATGGCGCATCCCGCGACGCTGGACGCTCGATGAGGCTTCACCCTTCGAATATAACCGCGTGCTCGACCCCGTTCCGGTCATGGACATGACGGATGGGGCCTTTGCCGAGCTGAAGAAAGCCTTCCCGGTCTTTGAAAAGGCCGAAATTTCCCAGCGCTGGGCGGGCATGATTGATGTGACGCCAGACGCCATTCCGGTGATTGACAATATCGACGCCATTCCGGGCTTCCATGTCGCAACCGGCTTTTCCGGCCATGGCTTCGGCATCGGTCCGGCGGCGGGAAAACTCATGGCGGATATCGTCACCGGCCGCGATCCGATTGTCGATCGTCGCGATTTCCGTTTCAGCCGCTTCAGCGACGGTTCGAAGATCGAGCTGGTCAGCGGCTTCTGACATGGCAAGCCCGGCGGCCTCATGCCGCCGATCCTTTTGACGCATGAGGCAAGCAACTGCTGACGGGAGTAGTACCGCCCCAAAGAGGCGGAAGCAAAATAATCGTCGTGTTCAACCATCGGAACAAGGGGAACTAAAAATGTCCGACCAGAACAAGCCGCTTATCAATGCGACTCGCCGCCAGGTACTCGGCCTTTTGGCGCTCGGCGCCTCCGGCGTCGTGCTTTCCGGCCTTCCTGGCTTTTCCCGCGCCATGGCGCAGGACAAGGACGCCAAGGGCCAACTGACGGTCGGCTTCTCGCAGGAGCCAACCGTCTTCAACCCGCATATGCCACATATCGAAGTGGATGAAGGTATCCATTTCAGCATCTTCGACCCGCTGTTTTATGTCGATGAGAAGGGCGCCTTCGTCGCGGCTCTTGCCGCCGAAGTGCCGACGGTCTCAACTGGAAGGTCAAGCTGTGCGACGGCGTGAAATGGCACGACGGCAAGCCGTTCACCGCCGAAGACGTGAAATTCACGCTGGAACTTATGGTCGATCCCAACTTCCGTTCATGGCGCAAGACCGGACATGAGTTCGTGCGTGATCTGACGGTGGTTTCGCCGATGGAAATCACTTGGAGAATGGAAAAACCCTTCACGCCTTATCCCTCGATCCTCGCCTCCACCTTCATCACACCGAAGCATCTTCTCGGCGCGGAAGCCGACCGCAACACCGCCGCCTATAACAACGCACCGGTTGGAACAGGCCCGTTCAAGTGGAAGGAGCGAGTTGCAGGCGGCTACATCCTTCTCGACGCCAACGCGGATTACTTCGGTGAAGGTCCGCACATCGAGCGCCTGGTCTACAATTATGTGCCCGACCTCAACGTCATGTACACCAGTTCAAGACCGGCGACATTGACGTCGTGGGTCTGCAATGGATCACGCCCGACCATTATGACGAGGCGAAGGACCTTGCCGGCAGGGTCGTCAATGTCGTGCCGGGCTCGACGATTGAATCGCTCTCGTTCAACATGGAGCGCCCGCAGTTCAAGGATGCGGCCGTAAGAGAGGCGCTCTATATGCAATATCGCACCGTTCCGCGCTTTTACGATCTCGCGCCGGGCGTCGTTGCTTTGACCGGTCTTTCGGGCCGCGGTGCCGACCGGCTTCATGCTCGGTTCAATTCTCCCGGAATGGGCGCTCGGCAAACCGGAAAACGAACTTGCCCTCAAGCTGGAGCCACTGAAAGCCGCGCCCTTCTATATGGGTTTCGCAGCGACAATGATGCTGCGCTATTATCGGCTGCGCGACAACATCTCCACAAAACTGGCTGGAGCGGAACTGCCACCCCATGCCTGAACCAGCGCGGCCCTCCTGGTTTTTTTACGAGCTTCCCTTTGTCCGGGTGACCGGCTTACATCCAAGTTAAATGCCTCGGAGCACAGGGGTGGCTGAGACCGGCCTTGCCCGGAACAGTATCAATAGCTGACCGCGGTCAGTCGATAATGACGTTCTTGCCTTCTTGCATTAACCGCGCGATTCCGTTTTTCATCTCCCGGATCTGTTCCGCCGAATGGCCCTGCCAGTTCACGACCTCTCCGATAATCCGCAACGGGTCCCGTGATCGATATGAGAGCGTCGGATTGCCCGCAAATCTCTTGTCTGTCACATTCGGATCGTCGAACCACGCACCCGTGGGCTCTACCACATAGATACGTTCGGACCCTTCACCCGCGGCCAATTCGGCGCCCCATATCGCTGCATCCACGGTGCCTGCGAAATATACCCACGACAACGGCGTGCCGGCGAAATTGGACTGGTAACCGACGGTGATCATGTCGCCGGGCCGGAGATCTGCACGGGTTCCGTGAAAGAATGATTGTGAAAACGCAGTTGCAGCTGCCGACATTGCTTTGCTCCCTTCGCGCTCGGCTCTAACATAATGGACCGACCCAACCCATGTGAGAGGAAATCTCGCTCAAGCCGTTGTCTGGAGCTGGTACTAAGCCGACCAGAGGGGATCGTGCACCGTATCGGGATGATAGTGGCCCGTTTATTGAGAACGGCCTGTGTGGATCTCATCATGACCAGGCTGCAGCAGCAGTCCACTCGCGAGAGGCCGGATACATTTATGCAACTGGAATCGCCGTTGCAATGTCGCGTACCCTTTGCACGGACAAAGCGAATGATGTTGATTTCAAAGTGGGGCTGCTGACAACCATTGGACGAGCGCCAAAGAACGCGATCCTGATCGGTGGTGACGCCAGCGAAACTCGATGCAGTGTGTGGAAGGTAAGGTATGACGGCGAGGAGAACTGCCGTTATGATAATATCATCTTCCAGCGACGTTCGGATCCGGCCGGCGATGCGACGGGGTGCCTTGGAGAGCGCGAGGAGTGCTGCATGAACGAGATGATGATGGACCTGGATCCACTGGTGACCGCGGAAACGTGGAGGAAGAGCGGCCGCGATGTCGCGATCGCCACCGTCATCGAGACATGGGGTTCGGCGCCGCGGCCAGCAGGGAGCCATCTGGTGATCGATAGCGACGCCAATTTCGAAGGCTCTGTTTCGGGAGGTTGCGTCGAAGGCGCTGTTATCTCAGAAGCACTCGATGTCATAAGCACCGGTGAGGCGAAGATGCTGGAATTCGGCGTTGCTGATGAGACGGCCTGGCGCGTCGGCCTGTCCTGCGGCGGACGCATTCGCGTCTATGTAGAAAGGCTTGGCTGATGGAGCTTGCGACGCTGGAGCGGCTGAACGCCTGCAGGCGGGCGCGGGTTGCGGCTGCATTGATCACCGATATCGGCAGCGGCGAGGCGAGTGTCATTGCAGAAGGCGATGAGCTTGATGGTGTCCTCGGCGAGGCGGTGGCTTCTGCGTTCCGCTCCGGGCGTTCAAGCGTTGTCGAGCTTGACGGTGCTCGCTATTTCCTGAACGTTTATCTGCCGCCACCCGATATCGTTGTTATCGGAGCCGTTCATATCAGTCAGGTCTTGGCAAAAATGGCGGCACTCGCCGGCTTTGGTGTCCGTATCATTGACCCGCGGACGGCATTTGCAACGCCTGAGCGTTTTGCCGGGATCAACCTGGTGACTGACTGGCCCGCGGATGCATTGAAGGACAAGCCGCTTGACACTTACACTGCGCTCGTTGCCGTGACGCATGATCCGAGAATAGATGATTTCCCGATTGCGGAGGCCCTGCGTCGCGGTTGCTTCTATGTCGGGGCTCTCGGAAGCAGAAGAACGCATGCATCGCGTCTGGATCGCCTGAGGGCCGAGGGCTTTGCCGACAAGGCGCTCGCCCGCATCAACGGGCCGGTCGGGTTGCCTATCGGGGCTGCCAGTCCGGCCGAGATTGCGGTCGCCATCCTCGCCCAGATCATCGAGGCGTTGCGAACGCGTGATATCATATTGCGAAAGGGCGACGTGCAATGACATTCGGCGAGTTTCCGGTCGCCAGTGCGGAAGGACTCATACTGGCGCACGCGGTCCGATTGCCGGAGCGGACGTTGGGCAAAGGGCACCGTCTTTCTCCAGCGGATGTCGAGGCACTCAAGCAGGCCGGTATCGCCAGCGTCACCGCAGCGCGGATGGAGGACGGCGACCTCGACGAAAACGAGGCGGCCCGCCGGCTTGCTGCGGCTATCGCGCCGGACCACCTGCGTTTCTCCGAAGCCGCGACCGGGCGCGTGAACGTTTATGCCGCAACCGACGGGCTCTTCGTCGCAGATCGTGATGTCGTCAATCGCGTCAACCGGATCGATCCGGCGATTACACTGGCCTGTCTCGCCGATCATGTGCGTGTCCGGGCTGGGGACATGGTGGCGACGTTCAAGATCATTCCGCTTGCTCTGCCGGGCAACAAGGTGGAGACCGCTTGTGACGCCTTGAGAATGGCCGCGGCTTTCGAGGTCAAACCGTTCAGAGAACACGCGGTGTCGCTTGTCGCCACGCAACTGCCGTCGCTGAAGCCTGCGGTCATGGACAAGACGGCGCGTATCCTGGAGCGCCGGCTTGCGGCATACGGCAACCGGCTGGAACGCGAGCAGCGGGTGGCTCACAGACATGATGCCGTTGCCACCGCCATCGGCCAGGCGATGGCCGCCGCTGAACGCTCTCCGAAGCTTGTCATTGTCTTTGGGGCTTCGGCGGTAATCGATGAGGACGATGTCATACCCGCAGCTATCCGCCAGGCAGGAGGCGAGGTTCTGAGCGTCGGCATGCCTGTCGATCCCGGTAACCTGATTGTTCTTGGACGGATCGGCGAGACCTATGTCGTGGGGGCGCCTGGATGCGCCCGGAGCCCTAAAGAGAACGGCTTCGATTGGGTTCTGGACCGCATTCTTGCTGGCGAGAAGCCGGATGCCCGGGATCTGGCGGGCATGGGTGTCGGAGGGCTGCTGATGGAGATCGAGACCAGGCCGCGGCCGCGGGAAAGCTTCGAGGACAATCACCGGGCGGCGACTGTCGCAGCGGTCATTCTGGCCGCCGGTAAGGCGAGCCGAATGGGCGAGGGCGGTGCTCACAAGCTGTTGGCCGACTTCGATGGCGAGCCGCTGGTGCGCCGCACGGCGAAGACTGCCCTTGCCGCCGACGCGTCATCCGTCATCGTCGTGACAGGCCACCGGCGAAGCGAGATTATGGCGGCGTTGTCCGGACTGGAGGTGACGGCTGTGGAGAACCCTGACTATGCATCCGGTATGGCAAGCTCGCTGATTTCAGGGTTTTCAGCTCGAGCAGCGCGCGATGCGGATGGTGTTCTCGTCATGCTCGCCGATATGCCCGGCGTGAAGGCAGACGATCTCAATCTCCTGATCGCAGCCTTCCGCTCTGCTTCCGGGCGCGCGATCGTCCGCGCAGTCTCGCGCGGAAAGCGTGGCAACCCGGTCATTCTTCCCAAATCGCTTGGCGACGCTGTAATGCGGCTTGAGGGCGATGTCGGAGCGCGACATATCATCGAAACTTCGGGGCTACCGATTATCGACACGGATATCGGCGATGCGGCGCATCTGGACGTGGATACCCCCGAGGCCGTTCGGGCGGCCGGTGGGGTTTTGACAACATGAAGTCTTCCGTCTGATCGCCGACCCGTCCTACGTCGCTGTCGATCCAGTGCGGATGTCGGCCTTGAAAGAGGCGGTGCGGCAGCCGGTCCGCATCAGGAGGATCCGACGCAATAAGCACTCCGGAATTCCAAAGGCTGTAGGATAGGATGCCTCTTTTTCTATCGCGGGACTGTGCACGGGAAAGGGCATGCTTAGCCCTTTCTTCATCTTTCATGCCTTGCCGTTGAGGCATGGCTGTCAGAGCAAATCTTCGATGCGTATTGGCAGATGCCGGATCCGTCTGCCCGTTGCGTTGTAGACAGCATTGACGACGGCTGCGGCCGCTCCGACCATTGCGACTTCGCCGAGACCTTTGACGCCGGACATGTTGAGCTTGAAGTCCGGTTCACCGATGAAATCGACATCGATGGTGCCGATGTCGGCGTTGACCGGCACGACATATTCGGCAAGATCGTTGTTAAGCACGCCGCCGAAGCGGGGGTCTGTTTCACCCGCCTCACGAAGCGCCGCACCAATTCCCCAGACGACACCGCCCCTGACCTGGCTTTCCGACGTTCGCCGGTTCATGACCCGGCCGCAGTCGGCAACGCTGACGACGCGTTTAACGCGCACACGCCCGGTTGACGTCTCCACGTGAACTTCGGCGAAATGGGCGATCCAGCTGAAGGCTATGAACCCGGGATATTCCGGGCCGGTTGTGGATGGGATGCCTCTGCGCAATTGCTCGATCACTTGCCCGTCCTTGCCGAGAGGGATCGTGTTGACAGTGACTTCCAAGGAGAGGCGACGGGTTCGGGCAAGCTGGACATGAACCGGTTCTTCCGACAATGGAGCACCGGTGAGAGCGCTAAGCTCTTCCCGCATTTTCATCGCGGCGCTTCGTGCTGCCGGCGCAACGCTGCCCGTTCCCCATGAGCCGGCGGTTATATGCTGCGGCGCATGTCCGGTGTCGCCGATGCGAATATCGAGCTTCGCCGGGTCCACACCAAGAATTTCGATAAGCTCGGCAGCGATGACGCTGCGGATGCCTTGCCCCATCTCGTGACCGGAGGTCGCGATCTCGCATCGTCCGCTTGCAAAAAGACGAAGCGTTGTTACGGCGGCGGTCATCGATCCCTTGTAACTCCCGCATGCGACGCCGAGGCCTATGAGGTCGCCATTGTCCGCGACCAACGCGCCCGGCTCGCGCCGCCGTCGGTTCCAGTCGAACATTTCGGCTCCGCGCGTCAAACAGCCCGCGAGATGACGGGATGAGAAAGGTTTGTCTGTGATCGGATCATTTTGGGTGTCGTTAGCGAGGCGGAACTCAACCGGGTCCATTCCGACAGCCTCTGCGAGTTCATCCATTGCGCATTCCGTAGCGTAGCTCGAGGGATGCTCATGGCGCGCGCGCTGATGTCCGGGGGTCTGCGTATCGACTCTGACGATCCGGTCACTTCCCTGCCAGGTACGGTACGCTTCGGACGCAACGGCCTCTTCCTCCGTTTGATGTCCCAGCGCCAGGAAGACGATGAGGGCCGTGAGGCTGGTGATCGCCGCCAGCAGGATCAGGAGCCGGGAGAATGCCTCGCTGTAAGACGCAAGGATCTGTGCGGCTTCGGCACCGGGCATGGCGACAAAAGCCCCCCCAAGGTCGCCGACAGCGAGGCTCTGACCGGCAGCCTGTGCAGCACCGGACAGGCCGGCTGCATGGATACGTCCGGCGATCAGCATCGAGAGAACCGCGCCGACCACGGCGAGCGCCACGCCTTCTCCCGCCACGCGCACTGTGGAGAAGATGCCCATGGCCATGCCTGCGCGTTCCTTCGGCACCACGCCGATGGCAAGGCCATCCATCAGGCCCCAGGGCAGGCTGATACCCGTGCCGATCAACAGCATCGGCAGCGCCAGTACGGCAGCCGACGTGCCAACCGGCAAGGTGGAGAGCCAGGCAAGGCCACAGGCCGTGACGATCAAACCCGCGGCGCAGAGCGTGGCCGGGCGCACAAAGCGCGCCAGCCAGCCGGCGACGATCGGCAGGACAAGGAGCGGCGCCGACAGCGCGATCATCAGTCCGCCCCCGGCGACCGTCCCCATGCCTTCGATGCCGACGAACCGCAGAGGCAGCAGAATGAGCAGGACGACGAAGCCATAGGCGGGAGCGGCGGCGAGCAGCTGCACACCGACGAAACGGCGATAGCGAAACAGTGACAGATCCAGCATCGGCCGCGCTACCGTGCCTTCGATGCGGATGAACAGGACCAGGCAAACCGATGCAGCGATGAACAGGCCGAGAACGAAGCCATCGCTCCAGCCGCGCTCAGGCACCAGCAACATGCCGTAGGTGAACAGCGCGAGCATCGCGGTGAAGGCAACGGCGCCCGGCCAGTCCAGCCCGAGCGCAGCGGGATCGCGGCTTTCCTTCATGACAAGGCGTCCAATCACAAAGGCGAGCGCCGTGAACAACACGACGGCAAGAAAGATGCTGCGCCAGCCGAAGCTTTCGATCATCGCACCGGACGCCACCGGCCCGAGGGAAAGGCCGACCCCGAAGCTGGTGCCGACAAAGCTGAAAGCACGCAAGCGCGCGGATCCTTCGAATTCCTGGGCGAGCGCTGCTGCGCCACCGGCATAGGCCGCTGCCGCTGCGAGGCCCTGGCCACCCCGCAGCAGGTCGAAAAGGAGGATATTCGGTGCGACGGTGAGCGCCAGGGAAAAGAGCGAGAAGGTTCCCGCTCCAAACAGGAAGACGCGGCGGCGGCCCAGGCTGTCGGCCAGCGCGCCGGCTGCCATCAAGGCCGAACCGAAGGTAAGCATGAAGGCATTGGTGACCCAGGCCGTGGCGACGGGACCGGCATGCAGCGCCTCGGCGATCGACGGAAGCGCGACGGCCGTCCCGGTGAAGGTAAGCGGCATGGCCGCCGCCGCAAGGCAGACGGCGAGCAAGGCAAGTCGGGGATGCGCGCGGTCCACGCGTCGAAGGCCGTGACGTGACATGAAAGATCTCCTGACGATCAGGGTGTGTGCGATAACGGCCCAAGCCGCGCATGGCGGGCAATATACAGACGCTCGAATAATCGATAAGATCGCCATCATTCCGATCATTCCGGAGTAAAATGCTCGAATGGGAGCCTGACATGGATCGTATCGCAGGTCTTTCCGCCTTTGTTCGCACGGCAGATCTCGGCAGCTTCGCGGCCGCCGGCCGGGTGCTCGGCCTGTCGCCTTCGGCCGTCGGCAAGGCGGTGAGTAAACTCGAGAGCCAGCTCGAGATCAGGCTGTTCCAGAGGTCTACGCGAAGCCTGCGGTTGACGGAGGAGGGGCGGGCCTTCCATGAGCGCTGCCGCCGCATTCTCGACGACCTCGACGATGCGCACGAGAGCCTGCTGCGCACCCGCGAAAAACCGCGTGGCGCCATTCGCCTGTCCTGCCCGATCATCGCCTATCACCTGCTTCTTCCGGTCCTCCCGGCCTTCATGGCTCGCTATCCGGAGATCACGCTTGATCTCGATTTCAACGACCGCATCGTCGACCTGATCGAAGAGGGCGTGGATGTGGCTATTCGCAGTGGGGAGTTGCCGGACAGCCGGCTGATGGTGCGCGCGCTACGGCCCTTCCGCCTGCTTTTGGCCGCCACGCCAGCCTATCTCGCACGCCATGGTACCCCGCGCTGCCCGCGCGATCTTTCCGATCATTGCAGCATCGGATTTCGCTTCCCCAACAGCGGCAAGATACAAAGCTGGCCGCTACGCAGATCCAAGGGCGAACCGGATCCCCGCCTCAACTATGTGCTCACCTGCAACAATATGGAGGCACTGCGGGGGGCCGTGCTGCGTGACCTCGGCATCGGTTGCATGCCGGATTTCCTCGCGGAGGCGCCGGTGCTTGCGGGCCATCTCGTTCCGCTGCTCCTGGATCACCTGGACGCACCTGGCCAGTTCAACCTCATCTGGCCGTCAAGCCGGCATCTGTCGCCGAAGGTGCGTGTCCTCGTCGACTTTCTGGCAGAACACCTCTTCATCTCCGAGCCGTGCCTCTCCACCAGCGAGCGTCACCCGGCGTCCGGTGAGAATGCATGAGCGACTTTAGCATGCGCCTTCAACCATCTCTTCTCACCGGACCGATGGAAACCCGGTTTCTTCCGGGTCGGCCTACGAACAGGCTGGCGTTATGAACCGGACAGCAGCAAAACCTTAGCCATGACCAACGGGGTTAAATCAACCGAACGGGTTTCATCATGTTGCCGCCCGCAAGAGAGCGGCAACAAAGCGTCAGATGGCGTTTGCCAACTTCTTTTCGATGTAGAGCTGGCGCATCTTCAGGGTCAGCGGACCGGGCTTGCCGTCGCCGACATTCTGGCCGTCGATCGCAACCACCGGCAGGACGAAATTGGTGGCCGAGGTGATGAAGGCTTCCGCTGCATCCTTGGCTTCACCCGGCGTAAAGGCGCGCTCTTCGTAGTCGATACCGGCCTCTTTGGCGATGTCGAGAACGCTTGCGCGGGTAATGCCGTGCAGAATCGCATGTGAGAGCGGACGGGTGATCAGTTTGCCGTCCTTGGAGATGATATGGGCGGTGGCCGCGCTTGCCTCGGTGATGAAACCGTCTTCCACCAGCCATGCATCGTCGGCGCCTTTGGCCGCAGCTTCCATTTTTGCCATCGACGGATAGAGGAGCTGCACCGTCTTGATGTCGCGGCGCGCCCATCGCTGATCCGGCAGGAGGGCAACGGAGATTCCGGTCTTTGCTTTCGGATTGTCGAGAACCGCTTTTGCCTGGGTGAACAGGGTCAGCGTCGGCTTCGAATCCACCGGATAGGCGAAATCGCGGTCGGCGGTGCCGCGTGAGATCTGCAGGTAAATCAGGCCTTCGTTGAGATCGTTGCGACGGACGATTTCGCGATGAACTTCCAGCAGTGCTTCCGGCGAAAGCGGGCAGGTGATGCCGAGTTCCTTGTTCGAGCGCTGCAAGCGCGCGGAATGGCCCTGATATTCCAGCAGCTTGCCGCCGACAACGCCGGTGACTTCATAGATCGCATCGGCAAACAGGAAGCCGCGGTCGAAAATCGAGACCTTGGCATCTTCTTCCGGCAGCCACTGGCCGTTCAGGTAGACAGTACGGGACAATGAAAAAGGCCCTTTCACATCTTGGGTTTGGTAAATGGTGCGATGGTAACGCTGGCTTCGGACAGCCTGTCACGCAATGCGCGTGCGGTGGCGGGCGCGCCGGGCGTGTCGCCATGGATGCAGACGGTCGCCGCATTGACCGACAGATGCGATCCGCTGATCGTCGGGATCCTGTTGTCGCAGACCATGGACAGAACCTGGTCGACGCTTGCCGACAGATCATGGATCACCGCCCCTTCCATCTGGCGCGGCGCAAGCATGCCGTTTTCCAGATAGCGGCGATCGGCATAGACTTCGCAGGCAACCGCAAGGCCGGCCTCCTCGGCAGCAAGCATCGTCTGCGAATAGGGGAGCGTGATGAAAACAAGGCTCGGGTCGACCGCCTTGATGGCCTTGACGCAGACGCTTGCCAGCGTCTCGTCTTCGGCTGCGATATTGCCGAGCGAGCCATGCGTCTTCACATGGGTGATCGGCCAGCCGAGCGTGGTTGCCATGCCCTGGATCGCAGCGATCTGATAGATGATCTGCGCCTCGATATCCTCCGGGCGCTCGCCATAGATTCGGCGCCGGCCAAAGCCGTAGAGATCCATGAACGAAGGGTGTGCGCCGATCGCCACGCCGTTCTCGCGGGCCGAAACGATCGTGTCGCGCATCACGCTCGGGTCGCCGGCATGGAAACCGCAAGCGATGTTTGCGGTCGTGATGATATCCATCATCGCTGCGTCGTCGCCGATCTTGTAGGCGCCGAAGCTTTCACCCATGTCGCAATTGAGGTCGATCGTAGGCATGCGGATCATCCTGTCTCTGTGGTTTATCGATGAGGCACGTTCGCGTGATATTGCCGGCCATAATCGTAAAGCAGCCTTGACATACAGTTGGTGTACTGAAATGACAAGGAGGTTGTTTGATATGCGAATCCGCATCGGCAACGTATGGGAACACAATGGATAAAGCGGATACGCTGCGCCCTCGTTGATTGCAGACTGGCAAAGGGTGCAAGCGGAATTTGGAACAATGAATGACCGTGCCCCATCACGCGCACCTCACCTATCCGCGAATTGCCGCAAGCGGCGATCGCGCCATCGTCATCGAACTCTCGGACCGGATTTCCGAGGAGACGAACATGCGCGTCGTGTCGCTGGCGGATGATCTCGAAAGCAACCCGATTGCCGGGATCGTCGAGACGGTGCCGACCTATCGCTCGCTGCTCGTTTCCTACGATCCCCTGGTCGTGCGCGGTCGCGATCTTTCGGCGCTTCTGCTTGAGCGGCTTTCCGGCATCGCTATGGACGGCCGCCGTGGGCGCCGGCTGGTTGTGCCGGTGATTTACGGCGGTGACGTCGGCCTCGACCTTACCGAGATGGCGGAGATGAAGGAGATGAGCGTCGCGGAACTCATAGCCGCGCATGGTTCGGCGGACTACCGCGTCTATATGATCGGCTTCGCGCCGGGCTTTGCCTATCTCGGCGGCCTGCCGGAGAAGCTTCATACGCCACGGCTTGCCGTGCCGCGCCAGAGGATCGAGGCAAGCGCCATCGGCATCGGCGGCAAGCAGGCCAGCATCAATTCCGTGCCCGGCCCGAGCGGCTGGCGCTTCATCGGCCGTACGCCGATCAAGGTTTTCGATCCCATCCGCAGCGATGCCTTTCTCCTGAAGGCCGGCGATCATGTCCGCTTCCGCGCCATCGAAAAGGATGAGGCTGCGGCACTGGATGCAGCGGTTGCCTCCGGCGCTCCGCATATCGAGTGGGAGGATGCATGACCACGCTCACCGTCAAACAGGCAGGCCCGATGATGTCCGTGCAGGATCTCGGCCGCACCGGTTTCGTACGGATGGGGGTCTCGGCCTCCGGCCCGATGGATGGTGTTGCGATGCGGATCGCCAACCGCCTCGTCGGCAATGGTGACAACGATGCGCTGATCGAGTTCTCCAATGTCGGCGGCCAGTTCGAAGTGGATGAGCCCGTGCTCTTTGCCGTCACCGGCGGCGCCGTCTCGGTCACGATCGATGGGGACCGCGTTGATTGCTGGGCAAGCCACACGCTGGCACCTGGCCAGGTTCTGCGCATCGGCGCGCTCACCAGTGCGGTCTGGGGCTATATCGCGTTCTCCGGCGGCATCGAGACTGAACCCGTGCTCGGCGCACGTTCCACCCATCTTCGTTCCGCCATCGGCGGGCTCGACGGCAGGCGTCTGGCGCCCGGTGATGTGCTGCCGCTTGGTGCCACACCCGAGACGGTGCTCGCCGGCCCGCAAAAAGTTCTTCGCACGCCGCTTCATCGCTTCGCAGGCCCGATCAGGGTCATCAAGGGGCCGCAGGCAGGGCATTTCGATAAGGCTGCATGGCAGCAGTTCCTGCGCGGGCCCTTTACCGTGTCGGGCAGCCGTGATCGCATGGCGCAGGTGCTGGAGGGCCAGGAGATCGTCGCGGCCGGCGGGCACGACATCGTGTCGGATGGCACGGTGATGGGTTCGATCCAGGTGCCGGCCTCCGGCCGCCCGATCATCCTGATGGCCGAGCGGCAGACGGCCGGCGGTTATCCGAAAATCGCAACCGTCGCCTCCGTGGATCTGCCGCGGCTGGCGCAGGCGCTGACCGGCAGCCAGATTCGCTTCAAGCTCGTGTCGCAGGAACAGGCGGAAGATCTCTGGATCGCCCATACCCTTGCACTCGACGAAGTTCTTGCGGGCCTGGATCAGGCGCCGGATGCGGCAATGTTCGAAGGAGGCAGGTCTTGAACAAACCGCTCGCAAAGCAGGCTTACGGCAAGATTATCGAGATGATCCTCGCCGGCGTCTTGAAGCCGGGCGACCTTCTGCAGGAAGCCAAGCTCGGGGACGAGTTCGCCATGTCGCGCACGCCGGTGCGCGAGGCGATCAAGCGCATCGAGGCGGAAGGTCTTGCCATTCAGGAAGGCCGGTTCCTCAAGGTGCGCACGCTGACGATCCCGGAGGTCGAGGAAATCTTCTTCATGCGCCAGCAGCTGGAAAGCTATTGCGCGCGGCATGCGACCGGCATTCCGACCGCTATTCTCGACGATCTGGAAAGCCGCGTCCTGACATTGCAGAGGCAGGGGCCCGGCGAGGAGGACGAGCAGCGCAGCATCGATGACGACCTGCACTATTCGCTGGCGCGTGCTGCCGGCAACCAGATGATGGTGCGCGCGATCGGCGATCTGCGCCGTCGCACCTGCATGTTCGACCATACCCAGGTTCCGACGCGTTTCATCGTCAGCTGCCAGGAGCATTTCGATATTCTTCAGGCGCTCCGCGCTGGCGACGGTAAGCGTGCCGGCGTGCTGATGGGCGAACATATCGCCCATGCCCGCGACGCCGTCCTTCAGCGTCTGAGTGCGCCTTTACCGAGATCGCCACTATGAAATGCCT
Organism: Shinella sp. AETb1-6; assembly: GCF_009826875.1. Taxonomy (NCBI): domain Bacteria; kingdom Pseudomonadati; phylum Pseudomonadota; class Alphaproteobacteria; order Hyphomicrobiales; family Rhizobiaceae; genus Shinella; species Shinella sp. AETb1-6. Next base: position 159,359 of record NZ_WUMM01000009.1, read on the forward strand.
GATCGTCCAACCCATCCATGCTGCAGGCATCGCCCTTCTGAAGGATGCGGGTGTCGAACCTGTCCTCTGCCCTGACACCGATATTCAGACCATAATGCGGCTGATCCGCGGATGTCAGGCCGTGATTACCCGCGACGCAGGCCTTTCCGCGGAGGCTATCGCCGTTGCCGATACGTTGAAGGTGATCGTCTCGCATGGCGCGGGCCACGATTCGATCGACAAGGTCGCGGCCGGAAGGCGCGGGATCCTCGTCTGTAATACGCCGGGCGCCAACGCCCGTTCGGTCAGCGAACTGGCTCTGGGCTTGGCGATAGCCGCCGCACGCCTGATCCCGGCTGCCGATCGGTCCGTGCGTACCGGATCACGCGGTTTCCGCGAGGCCTCGACCTTCCATGAGCTCTTCGGCAAGACGGTTCTCTTGGTCGGCTGGGGCGCAATCGCGCAGGGGCTCGGGCGCATGCTCGATATCGCCTTCGGCATGCGCGTCCTCGTCTATTCGCCGCGCAGCACGGGCGAATTGCCTTACGAGCGTGTCGCGACGCTCGCAGAGGGGTTGGCTTGCGCCGATCTCATCTCCATTCACACGCCGCTGCGCGAGGAAACCCGCAACCTGTTCGACGCCAAGGCCTTCGGCGCCATCAAGCGTGGCGCGATCCTCGTCAATACGGCGCGGGCAGGGCTTGTCGATGAGGTGGCGCTTGCCGCAGCGATCGAAGATGGCACGATCGCGGGAGCGGCACTCGACGTCTATTCGCCGGGTGCGGCGCAAGGGCCGCTCGGCGCCACCAACCGGGTAATCTTTACGCCGCATCTCGGCGGTACGACCGGTGAAGCGCTGGAACGTGTTGCGCTTGCGGCTGCAGGCCACGTGCTGACGGCGCTTTCCGGCGGTCGTCCGGCAACGACAGTCGAAATGCAAAGGTTGGACGCATGAATTCTGTCATCAGGGAGACGATCGACAGGCTGATCGACCGGGTCAATGCGATCTCGGATGTCGGTCCGGGCTTCACCCGCCCGTCCTATAGCCGGCTGGAAAGCCAGGCGCATGCCGTCGTTGCCGAGGAGGCTGGGGCGCTGGGCCTTGAGGTAACGCGCGATGCCGGCCTCAATCTCTTTGCCCGCCTGCCGGGCCGCGACCGTTCCGCACGTGCAATTTATATCGGTTCGCATCTCGATACCGTCTCGATGGGCGGCGCCTATGATGGCCAGGCTGGTGTTTCGGGTGCCATGGCGCTGGTGACTGCCTTCGTGAAAAGCGGCGAACAGCCGCCCGTCGATATCGTCGTCACGGTGACGCGCGCCGAGGAAAGCGTCTGGTTTCCGGTTTCCTACGCGGGCTCGCGTGCGGCGCTCGGCCGGCTGACGGCACAGGAACTGCAGGCAAAGCGCTCCGATACCGGCCGCACGCTTTACGATCATATCGAGGAAGAAGGTGGCCGTCCGGAGGAGATTTTGGCCGGACCCGGCCTTGCACCCGCCCGCTTCATCGAACTGCATATCGAACAGGGCGCCGTCCTCGACACCGCAAAGGAGCCTTTCGGCATCGTCTCCGGCGTGCGCGGCGGCCTGCGTTATCGTGAGGCGCGGATCGACGGCACCTGGGCGCATTCCGGTGGCCCGGCGCGTTGCGAGCGCGCCGATGCCGTCTTTGCACTGGCGGACCTGATCGTCGGCATGGACAGGTGCTGGGAAGAGACGCTCGCGCGGTCGCAGGATCTAACCGTCACCTTCGGCCGTGTCGATGCGGCGTCGTCGGAACATGCCTTTGCCAAGGTGCCCGGCCGGGTGGATTTCTGCGTCGATCTGCGCAGCGATACCGTTTCCGTGCTTGACGAGCTGGATAGTCTCTTCAGGGCACAGATCGACAAGATCGAGAAGGCCCGCGGCGTCCGCTTCGATCTCGGTGCTCAGTCGCGCAGTCAGCCGACGAAACTCTCGGCGGCGCTCGGTGACCAGATCGCCCGCGGCGCCTCGCGGCTTGGATATAACCCACGCAGGATGCTTTCCGGCGGTGGGCACGATGCGGCGGCCTTCGCGCAGGCCGGCTGGGACAGCGTGATGGTGTTTCTGCGGAACTGGAACGGCAGCCATAACCCCGACGAGGGCATGGATCCGGCGGATCTGGCCGCAGCCGTCGAGGTTGTCCACGCAGCGATCCGTGATGATGGCAAGGGAGGTGATTATTGAGCGACAAGGAAACTCTCGCGCAACAGGTCTATCGTGACCTGAAGCAGCGCATCCTCGAAGGGCAGTTTTCCTCCGACGAAATGCTGACGGAACGGACCCTGGCGCTGGAATCGGGTATTTCGCGCACACCGCTGCGCGCCGCTATTTCGCGCCTTGAGAAGGAAAACGTCATCTCGCGCCTGCCGAACGGCGCGTTGATGGTGCGGCCGGTCACCGTGGAGCAATTGCTGGAGATCGTGCAGGTCCGCCGGCTTCTCGAAGGCTCGGCCGCTGAAAAGGCCGCAAGTCTGCCGTTTACGGAGGAACTGTCGCAATCGCGCGAGCGGATGCGTTACTTCACCAGTGGCGGCGATATCGCGTTCGACCTCTTCTGGATCGATGACGACGCCTTTCACAATGCGGTCGCCCATGCCGCCGGCCTGCCGCTCCTCGCCTCGATGCTGACCGAGATGCGCAGTATCGCGCGCCGCTGCACCATCACCCGGACACACGACCGCTTCGACCAGCAGGCGCTGGAACATATCGCCGTTATCGATGCCATCGAGGCACGTGACGGCACTGCCGCCCGTGCGGCGATGGAAGTGCATTTCGATAGTGTCAGAACCCGTTTTCTCGGCTGGCTGGCGCGCAATTGAGATTTTGGCCGCATGACCTTGCATCCGACCTTTGACACGCAGGCCCAGATCCAGGGCATCGAAGCGGCCTTTCCCGCAGCGGAATTTGCCGAACGGCAGGCTCGCGCCCGTGCCGCCGTTGTCGCCGGCGGCCATGAGGCCCTGATCGTTACCGGGCCGGAAACCATTTACTGGCTGACGGGGCGCCAGACGGCGGGATATTTTGCCTTTCAGGCGCTGATCCTGCCGGCGGATGGCGAGCCCGTACTTCTTGTGCGCCAGCTCGAACTCTTCGGAACGCTCGCCAATACCTATCTGCCCGATATCGTCGCCTATCAGGATGGCGACAACCCGGCCGAAGCGCTTGTGGACCTCCTGCGCCAGCGCGGTATCGTCAAGCCGGCAATCGAGCTTGCCGGCTGGTTCCTGTCGCCAAAGCTTGCGGCCGAGATTTCAGAGCGACTTGGCGTTGCCTCTCTCATCGACGGCTCGCAGATCCTTCCCTCACTCAGGATGATCAAGTCGGCGGCCGAGCTCGAGGCGATCCGTCATGCGGCCCGCTATGCCGAAGCGGGCATGATCGCCGGCATCGCGGCTTGCGCTATCGGGGCCGATGAAAATGCCGTTGCTGCCGACATGCTGCATGCGGCGACGCGTGCCGGCTCGGAAGTCATGGCCATGGAGCCGCTCGTCTCCTCCGGGCCCCGTAGCGGCCTTCCGCATATGACATGGCGCCGCCGCGTGCTCGAGGCCGGCGATCCGCTCTTCCTCGAACTGGCCGGCAGCCACGCGCGCTACCATGCCGCCCTGATGCGAACGGTCTGGATGGGGGCCGCCCCGGACGAGGCGCAGCGGATGATGGATTGTGCGCTGCGGGCGCTCGATGCGGCACTTTCCGAGATCCGGCCGGGTGCGACCTGCGCCCATGTGCATGACACGGCACAGGCGATCATCGATGGCGCCGGCTATACGGCAGCCTTCCGCAAGCGTATCGGCTATTCGATGGGCGTCGCCTTCGCGCCGGATTGGGGTGAGGGGGCAATCCTGAGCCTCTTCTCCAACGTCACCCGCACTATCGAACCGGGTATGGTCTTCCATCTGCCTGCGACATTGCGAAGTTACGGGCAATGGACCGTCGGCGCGTCGGAAACGGTGATCGTCACCGAAACCGGCGCCGAACCGCTCTCCACCCTGCCGCGCCAACTCACCATCCGCTGATCTCAACCCAGCCAGACAAACGGAGCACTCCATGCGTTCACTTTTCCATCTTGCCTACCATGTGACCGATCTTGATGCGTCGCGTCGCTTCTACGGCGATATCCTCGGCTGTGAAGAAGGCCGATCGACCGATACCTGGGTCGATTTCGACTTCTTCGGCCACCAGATTTCCCTGCATCTCGGCAAGCCTTTCGAGGTCACCCGTACCGGCAAGGTCGGTGACCACATGGTAATGATGCCGCATCTCGGCGTCATCCTGCGTCTTGAAGACTGGTTCGCGCTGGCCGAGCGTCTCGAAAAGGGCGGTATCGCCTTTGACATCCCGCCGGTCGTTCGCTTCGAAGGCGAGCCGGGCGAGCAGCGCACGATGTTCTTCTTCGATCCGAGCGGCAATCCGATCGAGGTCAAGGGCTTCAAGGATTTCGAGGGCGTTTTCGCGCACTGACACGAAAGGCCCGGCAGATGATTGATCTGCCGGGCTTTTTCGATTCTGGTCTGGAGACGCCTTAAAACATGCTGGGCGAATTGGTGATCAGCTCATTGGTGTTTTCGCCGATGATGATGATGTCCTCGTAGAAGGCGGCACCGACGCCATCGAGCGACAGGAAGGCTTCGACGCCGAAGACCATGTTGGCCTCGACCACATCCTCCGGCATGGACATGGTGGTGGAGATACGCGGCAGTTCGAAGCCGAGCCCGATTCCGTGGCCGTAGAACGGGAAATTCTTCATGATCGGCGAGATCGAGCCACCGAAGGCCGCCGTCATCCGGTCGCCTTCCGCCGCCACGTCCAGCAGTTTCACGCCCGGCCGCAGCATATCCGACAGGCGATGCACGATGCCGCTTGCCGCCTCTATCAGGCGAAGCTGCTCGGCATTGGCTTTCCCACGCACGGCCGTGCGGCCGGGATCGAGATAATAGCCCTGATAGAGCGCGCCATGCAGCGTACCGGTGACGATGTCGCCGACAGCCGGCACGTCCTCGCTATAGCCGGTCAGCGGAAAGCGCTGGTCGAAGCCGAGCGTCTCGCCGTGATTGGTGCCGATCATCTGGATGCGGCCGCCGCGGGCGATGACGGCGCGGGCTGCCTCGCCGGCTGCCTCGCGCTCTGAAAGCCCGCCGATCAGCCCTTCCATCAGCGCGTTGACGCCAAGGGTCGCCGTCTCTCCGGCATAGCGATAACAGTCGAGTTCGCGGTGGCTCTTGATGCGGCGCACGGAGCGCACGAGGTCGTCGGCCGGCACCCATTCGATATCGGGTGCGACAGCTTCCAGCTGCCGGTAATACTTGATCGGAATGAAATGCGTGCCGACCAGCGCCACGCGCCCCTTGATGCCGCGCTCGACCAGCGACTTCGCGACGCTTTCGAACGGATGGTTGCTGCTCAACACGTCCTCAATGGATACAAGATCGCGGCGCACTTCCGGCTCGTCGATGTGCAGCTGCGGCGCACTGCCGGGCTGCAGGATGACGCCTGCAAAGGAACGGGCGGTCCAGATCAGCGAATCCATGCCGCCGCTGATTGCATAGTGGTTGGAGAGATAGAGGACGTCGCCGCAATTGTCGGTCGTGCCGCCACCGCGGCCGAAGATAACAGCGGTCTCGAAGCCGCGGCGGGTGATCTCGTCATGGACGCGCGACCAGCGGGTTTCATACTCGTCGACGGGGAAATAGCGATGCATGCCGTCACTCCTGAGGCGGATATTGCTTGCGCGCGCAGGGGTCCACCTCCGGCCTTCAGAGGTGGGGAGAGGCGCTGCCTGATTTTCGGTACACCGCTTGTATCCGTTCGTCAATGTGACGTCGCGCCGTCATGTCCACGCTGGCACCTGGCCCGGCACCGGAAAGTATGATCGCCCAATACATGGGCTGACGATGATTAAAAAATGCGCGTTACGCTAACGAATTGATCGCTAATTTATTGAAAATCCTACTTGAACTCCACTGGTATACTGAATAGGCTTGGTGTACCGAAACTGAGGGCCGGGCTTCAGAGGCGTCGATCGCCGTCGACGGAAGCCTGTGACACCGAGAAGACGAGTGGATATGGATCCCAATAACCAGATTGTCGCTGCAAGCCACGGGCGGGCATTTCCGATGAAGGCCGGTCAATTCGCCCGCATCGTCAACACCCACGGCAATCAGGTTGTCGATACCTGGGCGGTCGCGGCCGATGATCCCGGCGAGACCTCATCGATGGACCATACCCGTTCCGTCAACAGCAACATCTTCTTCACGCAAGGCATGAGCATCATCTCCTCGCGCCGGCGGCCGATGCTCAAGATGGTGGCCGATAGTGCCGATGTGCGTCATGACACGCTGCTCTGCCCCTGCAGCATCGAGCTCTACCAGCAGCTGGGCTGCACCGAACCGCACCGCAGCTGTACCGACAATTTTCATGAGAGTCTGGTTGAAGCGGGCCTTGCCGTTTCTTTCACGCCCGCATCCCTCAATCTCTTCATGAACGTTCCTGTCAAACCTGATGGAACAGTGGATCGTGTTCCGCCGGCAACGGCTGCTGGCGACTATGTCGTGCTGCGCGCCGAGATCGACCTGACGCTCGTTCTTTCCGCCTGCCCGCAGGATATGACCCCGATCAATGGCGACGCCCGCACCCCCAAGGATGTCGCCGTTGCAATTACAGACAGCTACCCCGAGGAGGATGCCCGATGAGTGCACCGCTTCTGAGCCTCAAGGAAATCCGCAAGAGTTTTGGCGAGAACGAGGTCCTGAAAGGCGTCTCGCTCGACGTGAAGGCCGGCGAGGTGGTCTCGATCATTGGTGCCAGCGGTTCGGGCAAGAGCACCTTCCTGCGCTCCATCAACGCGCTGGAAATGCCGCAATCGGGCTTCATGGAATTTGAGGACATGCCCTTCGATTTCCGCCAGGAATCGCGCTTTTTCCCCAGTCAGGCACAATTGCAGACGCTGCGCGCCCGCGTCGGCATGGTGTTCCAGAGCTATAATCTCTGGCCGCATATGACCGTGCTTGAAAACGTCATCCACGCGCCGATAAAGCTTCTGAAAATGCCGCGCAGGCAGGCGATCGAGGAGGCTGAGGCGCTTCTCTCACGCATCGGCCTGCTCGAAAAGCGCGACAGCTATCCGTCGCGGCTTTCGGGCGGCCAGCAGCAGCGCGTCGCGATCGTGCGCGCGCTTGCCATGAAACCGCGGCTGATGCTGTTCGATGAAGTCACCTCGGCTCTCGATCCCGAACTCGTGCATGAAGTTCTGGTGCTGATGGCCTCGCTTGCCTCCGAAGGCATGACGATGCTGCTCGTCACACACGAGATCGCTTTCGCCCGCGACGTCTCCTCGCGCGTCCTGTTCTTCGACAAAGGCGTGATCAGCGAGGCGGGCTCGCCCGATATCCTGCGCCATCCGGAAAGCGAGCGCCTGAAACAGTTCCTGCACCGCATCCTCCACGACCAGGTCGGTCATTCCATTTCCAACGATAGCGACCGGGGAGTACAGGCGTGACGGGCAATTTCTGGAACGAAGTCCTTCTCTATGGTCCGGGCTTTCTCGAAGCCTCCTATACGGTTTTCGGCATCACCATACTCACGATTGTCGTCTCCTGGGGCTTCGGCCTCGTGGCGGCGTTGGCGCAGCGCTCGAAGTTCAGGGCCGTCCGCATGGCGGCTGCCTTCTACATCTGGTTCGTCCGTGGAACGCCGACGCTGATCCAGGTCTTCATCATCTATTTCGGCCTTCCGCAGATCGGCATCAGACTGTCGCCATTTGCAGCAGGGGTGATCGCGCTTGGCGTCAATAGTGGTGCCTATGTCGCCGAAATCATTCGCGGTGGACTCAGTGCCATCCCGCGGGGTCAGACGGAATCGGCTCTCGCGCTCGGCTTCAGCCCGGCTGAGACGATGCGGGGCATCGTCCTGCCGCAGGTCTTCCGCATCATCCTGCCGTCGATCACCAATGAGGCGATCTCGACGCTGAAGAACACGTCGCTGCTCTCGACCATCACGGTGGTGGAACTTACCCTCTATGCGCAGACGCTGATCGCCTCAACCTTCCGGCCGTTCGAATTCTACATCGCGGTTGCGGTCATATATCTGGTCCTGACCACCATCCTCACCACGCTGGCGTCCTGGCTCGAGCGCCGCTACGCCAACCTCGGATGATGACGCATATCCGCGCCGACCTGGAAGAAATCACAGGCATCCACGATGTCCTTGAACAGAGAATGCACAAACAACAAGGGAACTGGAACATGAAATTAAAAGCTCTGATCGTAGCCGCCGCCGTCTTCGCCGGTCTGGCTGTCACCCCAAACGTCAACGCCGCCGATCTGGAACTCCTGCAACCCGGTAAGCTGTTGGCTGCCACCGAAGGCACATTCTCGCCTTTCAGCATGCGCGCCCCGGATGGCAAGCTGGACGGTCTTGAAATCCGCGTCATGACGGAGATCGCCAAGCGTTTGAACCTTGAATATACCCCGGTCCTGATCAAGTGGGATTCGCTTCTGGTCGGTCTTGAGGCCAATCAGTACGACGTGATCAGCGCGTCAATGGACATCACCGCAGCCCGCCAGGAAAAAGTGACGTTCGCAGACGGTTGGCTCGAATCCGGTGGCCGCATCGTCGTGCCGAAGGACTCCAGCATCAAGAGTGCAGCCGACCTTAAGGGCAAGACCGTCGGAGCGCTCGTCTCCTCGACATTCGCCAAGATCGCGGAAGAGCACGGCGCTGTCGTCAAGGGTTATAAGGCTGAGTCCGACGCCATGCAGGATATGGCTAACGGCAACATCGATGCCACCATCACGGATGCCATCGCCGGAAGCTGGGCAATCAAGAACTCCGGCTTGCCGTTCGCAATGACCGATGACTATGTTAGCCATATCCAAAAGGGCTTCGCCATCAAGAAGGGCAAGCCGCATCTCGTAGCAGCGATCAACAAGGCCCTTGCGGACATGGTGGCTGACGGCACCTACGCCAAGCTGACGACCGACCTCATCGGCTTTGATCCAGCGCCCAAGGACCCGATCAAGACCATTCAATGATGATCGCATCGGGCCGGGCATAGAACGTGCTCGGCCTGCATTTCTGCCGATATCGCCTCGCACTTGCTGGGCGGCCCCCTCCGCCTTCATGAACCGCAACTCTCATCTTGCGACGGCTATGAACGAACTCCGACCCTCAGAAGCAGCAGCGCCTGTTCGTGAATCTTCGTCGATCGAGCGCCGGAGCGGCAATAGGCGAGTATCGGTCGGGGCAGGTCGCCGAGTGCCTGAACCATGTCGCTGACGGCTTCGTCCGTCAGCCCGGACGATAGAACGGGGATATGCCGCACCGCGATATCCAACTGGGCGGCCCGTTCTGCGATGGAGGCGAAGGTCGGCTGATCGGCCTGCTCTTTGTCAGGCCGGTGGCAAACGATAGACCTGAAACCCAGCAGGCTGACGATATCGACGTCCTCGGGTTCGATCTGCGGGGAAACGGAATAGTCGTCGTCGATCTTGCGGATGTCCATCTCAATCAGTCCTTTCCTATAGGAAGCCCAGTGCCCGTACCGACAGGCTGAGCCATAGAGCGGCAGCAACGAGGATCATGGCCAGTGCCACACCAGTGACGAACCAGACCAGTTCACCATGGCGCTTCAAAATCCGCGCTCCCGATGGATCAGCGGACTGGGTCCGGTCGAAGGCTCAGCATTGTTCAGGTGGTTCGGCATTTCGATGAACGAGATTCGCTTCGCCCGAGCCTGGATGTTTGAAAATCTGACGTGAATACCTGTCATGGTGACGAGCCCTGGGATGTCATTGCGTTGTTCGCTTGGCCCGATAATTCTCTATGAAAATTGTAGATTAAAGCAAAATCCGGCCATTTTCGATCGTCTCGACGCAAAGATCACCCAGCACGCCAAACGAAGGGCAGGGCTCAACTCCACTATCGTGGAGGGATTTCCGCGATCATGTACAATTTCATCCCCGTTATAAAAAATGGCGCTGTTCTAATGGAGGAAAGATTATTGGAAGAAATTTATCGCATTGAGCATCCCGGCGGGATTAATTATCCAATCGGTCATTGAAACGCGAAATACGGGCCGTGAGCCGGGAGACCTCCATGAACGCTGCGATGAACATGATGCCGATGATGAATGCCATGATGGGCGGTATGGGCCAGCCGATGATGATGAACGGCATGATGCCGATGATGGGTGGAATGCCCATGATGGGCGGCATGCCCATGATGATGCCCATGCCGATGATGATGGGCATGATGACCTACAAGATGACCGAAGCCGGCATGGTGTGCGAGATGAAGCCGATGGAAGGCATGGACCAGGCCATGTTCATGGAATGCTGCAAGCGCATGATGGCCATGATGAATGGCGGCATGCCGATGATGATGATGTGCGGCGGTATGACGATGTGCTGCACGATGGCCGCTTGAGGCGCATTGCCTGAAGAGCGACAAGGCCTCCCATACGGGAGGCCTTTTCATATCTGGTGGATGACGTCTTTGCAGGTCGAGACGAGATAGACCGTCGCAGGGCTGCCGGTCATGTTGCGATAGACGTGCGGTACGTCCGCTTCGAAGAGCAGGGCGTCGCCTTCGCCGAGAATGTAAGGCTGCTTGCCGACGATCACTTCAACGGTGCCCTCGGTGACAACAAGGTTTTCTACGGTGCCGTGCCGGTGAGCGTCGGCGCGTTCGGAATGATGAGGTGCCAGCCGGAGCTCATAGAATTCCACCGTGCGATCACCATCATAAGGGAAGAGTGCGCGGGTCTCGAATTTACCGTCGCTGGACGACAATGTCTTCGAGCCAGCGCGGGTCAGCAACACGGTCGTCGGCTCTTCCGCCTCGATGATCAGCGAACCGCAGGTGACCTCGAGGGCTGCGGCGATCTTGGCGAGAATGCTCAGAGTCGGGCTGCTCTTGCCGGTTTCGATCTGGCCCAGCATGGCGCGGCTGACGCCCGAAACTTTTGCTAGCCGGTCGAGCGAGTAGCCGCGCCGCGTCCTAAGCCGCCGCAGATGCTGACCCGTGCGGATGCAGATCGTGTCTGACGGTGCCGGGGTAGGGAGGTGGTCCAGCACGGCGGCAGTATCACTGGGCATAGGCCCACGGGCTCGCCATGACCGGGAAGTAGGCCCAAACGGGAACCCACATCACCATTGGTTGAAGACCAGCCGGGGCCGTTGCCGCCTGCGCCGGAAGAGAGGGCGCGGTCGCCTTGCGGCGTGCATCGCGATATGCCTGGAAATCGACAATCTTGGTGTTCTCGGCTGGCATGAAAATTCCTCAGATAATTATCTATAAGAATTATGTGGTTCTCGCCCGCTTTAAAGGCAGGGCCGATCAAAATGGGTGGTGCCGCGGGAAAAGTTTTCCCTCGGCAGGGTCGGATGTAAAACAATCAACGATTTTTGATGCCGCAAGTTGCGACGTGAGACCATGAAGCACACCAGAGGGGATTGGCCATTCCCGCCCGCTCTCGTTGCCGTGCTCACCTAGTCGGTCTAAAAGCGGCGGTCGGTTGTGGCCGCAGGTTTCGCTTCTTCTCAACGGCCTGCCAAGCCCGACCTCTAACCGGCATTCCATTTCAACGTTAAGGCTGGTTCGGGGTCGACGCGGGGCAGCGTGGGAACGGCTGCAACTAACTTTCCCGTATAGTCGTCGAACGGCGGTGCGAGCACCTCCGACGTATAGCCCGCCCGAACGATTTGCCCATGCCGCAGTACGGCGGTGCGGCTCGCGATAGAGCGGACAATGTTCAGGTCGTGTGTAATGAAAAGGCAGCCGATGCTGTTTTCCGCCTGCAGCCGCATCAGAAGTGCAAGCACATCGCGTGCCACGAGCGTATCGAGGGCTGATGTGGGTTCGTCGCAGATGAGGATCTGTGGGCGTGCGGCGATCGCCCGCGCGATGGCCACCCTTTGCTTCTGGCCGCCGGACAGCTCTGCCGGAAAACGACGCGCAAGGCTCGGAGAAAGTTCGACCTGTTCCAGGAGCGCCCCGACGCGGTCCTTGCGCTGTTGCCTGCCAAGGTTCTCGTAGATCGCCAGTGGCCGACCGACGATTTCCTCGATCCGATGTCGCGGATTGAGCGACGTATCGGGCGTTTGATGCACGGTCTGGATAGCGCGTCTGTCGGCGAGTGGCCTGTTGTGAATCGACGGGGCCAGTTCCCGCCCGTCGAAGAGGATGCGGCCAGTGCGGGGCCGCAGCAGCCCATTCACGACCCGACCGAGTGTCGATTTCCCCGAGCCCGATTCTCCGACAAGGGCAAGGGTCTCACCGCGTCCGATCGCGAGAGAAACATCCCGAACGATCGCAGAACCCGTCTGGTAGCCGGCAGTAATACCTTGCAGCTCCAGCGCGACGTGGGCATCACGGTGACCAACCGTTGTCTCGTGCACGCCCGCTTCGAGTAAAGCCCGGGTATAGGGGGTGGATGGCCGCGTCACGAGATCAATTGTCGGCGCTTCCTCAACAGTGCAACCATGACGCAGGACATGGATGCGGTCGGCGACCTGACTGACGAGCGCGAGATCATGGCTTATATATATCGCCGCCGTTGATTGGAGCTCGATGGCGTGCTGGATCGCTTTGAGGACTTCCTGCTGGGTCGTCACGTCAAGGGCTGTCGTCGGTTCATCGAAAATGATGAGATCCGGCCGAGCGCAGAGCGCCATCACCGTCATCGCGCGCTGCAGCTGTCCACCGGACACTTCATGTGGAAAGCGCATTGCGATGGTTCTTGCATCGAGACCCATCACGTCCAGCAAGGTCAATGCGCGCTCCTGCGCCGCACCGCGGTCCAGACGATTGACGCGAAGGCATGACTCGATGATCTGGTCGAGCAGACGAAAGGCCGGGTTGAAGGATGCCGTTGCAGACTGCGCGACGTAGGCGATCCGCTGCCCGCGGAGCGCACGGCGGTAGGACTCGGATTCTTGAAAAAGGTCGATCCCGTCGAACCGGACGGAACCTGATGTTACCGATGTTCCAGCGCGGGCATATCCGAGGGCGGCAAGTCCGATCGTGGATTTTCCCGCGCCCGATTCGCCGATGAGACCGAGAACCGTCCCCCGTTCCATTTGAAGCGACACGTCGTTCACAAGCGGCGGTGCTGCCGGATTGCCGTGCGCACGGACGGTCAGGTTGCGGATTTCGAGCAGCGACGTCGTCATGTTCATCGTCCCCCGTTTTCGCCGGCGGTGATCCAGTCCACCATCGTCGTGACCGCGACGGCGAGTAAGGCTATGGCAACGCCAGGCAGCAGGGCGGCGGTGATGCCGAACAGAAGGCCGTCCTTGTTCTCCTTGATCAGGCTGCCCCAGTCGGTCAGCGGCGGCTGGACGCCGAGCCCGAGAAAGGACAGCGTCGACAGAAAGAGGACGGTGAAGATGAAGCGCAGGCCGAATTCCGCGAGGATGGGCATAATACCGTTCGGCAGGATTTCCCGGAAGATAATCCAGAGCGTTTTTTCTCCGCGCAGATAGGCGGACTCGACGAAATCCAGCGCAGCGGTATCGACCGCTATAAGCCGCGCAAGACGATAGAAGCGTGTGGCTTCGATCAATGCCATGATCGCGACGATAAAGGCGAGCGACCTGGGCAATATCGTGAGCAGCACCATCGCAAGGATCAAGGTCGGCGCTGCCATGACGAGGTCCACGAAGCGCGACAGCACCATGTCCGGCCAACCGCGGCGCAGTCCGGCCAGGATGCCGAAACTTGCGCCGAGCAGGCAGGCGAGAAGGGTAGCGGCTGCCGCTGTCAGGATCGTCACACGTGCTCCCCAGATGAAGCGTGACAGGAGATCGCGACCGATCATGTCTGTTCCAAGCGGGCTCGAAAGCGAAGGCGGATCCCAGCTGATGCCGACGATCTCGTTTACGCCGTAAGGTGCCAGGACCGGGGCAAGAGCCGTGACAGCGGTAAACAGTGCGATCGCGACACCCGACAGCATCACGGAGACCGGTAGCTTGGACGTGCGCGTCACGACGTGAATCCCAAACGAGGATTGGCAAGAACGGCAAGAACGTCTGCGCAAAGGTTGAGACCGATATAGATGGCGGCGAAGAGAAGCGCCGACGCTTGCACGACCGGGATGTCGCGGTTGAAGACGCTGTCCACCATGAATTGGCCCATGCCGGGATATACGAACACGACCTCGACGACGACAACGCCGGCGACGAGATAGGCAAGGTTGATCAATACGACATTGATGATGGGCGAGAGAGCATTTGCAAGGGCGTGCCGCCAGACGATGGTTCCATGCGGTACACCCTTCAGCACGGCCATTTCGATATAGGGGCGCGAAAGCACGTCGAGCACGCAGGCGCGCACCATGGTGGTCACATGCCCTGTGATGGCAATCACAAGCGTCAGGCAGGGCAGCACGGTTGCCACGACACGGCTGGAAAGGCTCATGCCGGGAAAAACCGTACTGCTGCTCGAAAACCAGCCGAGTGATATCGACAGCGCATAGATCAGGAGATAGCCGACGAAGAACTCCGGCAGAGCGACAAGCCCGCGCGTGACGAATGTTATCGTCCGGTCGATGACGCTATCGCGATAGCGCACAGAGAACAGGCCGAGAAAGATTGAAAGCGGTATGACGATGCTGGCGGCAAAGCCGGCGAGAAACAACGTGTTGCCCAATCGTGCGGCGATGCTGTCGGAAACGGCGCGGCCATTCATCAGGCTGTTGCCGAGATCGCCCTGCACGAAGGCGGAGAGCCACGTGAGGTAACGGGTAATCAGCGGCTGGTCGAGACCGAGCTTCTCCCGAAGCTCCGCCAGGGCAGCCGGCGTTGCAGATCGGCCGAGAAGGGCTGATGCCGCATCGCCCGGCAGAAGTGCCGTGCCGAGGAAAATAAGGCTGGAGAGCACCAACAGCAGGGCTGCGCCGGCCAGAAGACGACGGGCGATATAGGCCCACAATCCACGATGCCGGCGGCGTCTCTGCAGGGCCGCGATTGCGATGGTCATTGAATGTCTCCGGACGCCGGCCGGCCGGGACACCCGGCCGGCAAGGCATTGCATCAGGTATCGAACCAGACTTTCTCGGCCGTTCGCGGACCGTTCTGGCCAGGAATCGCCTTGTAACCTTTGAGGTTGGCGGCGGACGCACTCGTCTGTGCAGCATAGGCCGGGATCACCGAGCTATTCTCCTGAATGATCAGAACCTGCGCATCGTGATAGAGTTGCTTGCGCTTGCCCTCGTCGAGCTCGCCGCGCGCGGCAAGCACAAGGTCGTCGAACGCCTTGCTCTTCCAACCGGATTCGTTCCACGGCGCGTCCGAGAGATAGATCAGAGAGAGCATCGCATCGGCTGTCGGTCGTGCACCCCAACCTGAAGCGACGAAAGGATGCTTCAGCCATACGTCGCTCCAGTAGCCATCGGCCGGAACGCGATTGACCTCAAAGGGGATGCCGGCCTTGGTTGCAGTCTGCTGGTAGAGCTGTGCCGCATCGAGCGCACCCGAGAATGTCGCCCCTTCCGCCGCGGAGAGAACGATTTTTCCGTCGAAGCCTGACTTCTTCCAATGGAAAGCGGCCTTGTCCGGATCATAGACGTGCTGTGGAACGTCATTCGTGAAATAGCGGTTGGAGGGAAAGATTGGGTTGTCGTTCGAAATGGATCCCGCACCATTGAGGATCGACGCGACGATCTGCTCGCGGTCGATCGCGTACTTCAGTGCCAGGCGCACATCGAGATTGTCGAACGGCGGCGCGTCGGCCCGTCCTGGGAAAAGAATGATCGAGGAATCGGCCTCCGTGTGAAGCGTAATGTTATCCTGGCCTTTCAACCTCTGGGCAACGCGGGCTTCGACATTATTGATGAGGTGCACCGAATTGCTGAGAAGGGCCGCAACGCGCGCGGACTTATCATTGTATGCGACCGTCTCAACTGAATCGACGTGGCCTCGTTCCGGATCCCAGTACTGCGGATTGCGGCGGGCGAGCGTCCGAACCCCCGGCTGGAAGTTTTCCAGAATGAAGGCGCCGGTGCCGATGCCCTTGTCGAAATTTTCGCCATCCGGCGTGATGCCGAAATGAACATCGCCGAGCAGGTAGGGAAAATCCGCGTTCGGTCCGTTGAGTTTGAAGGTAACCTCGTTCGGTCCCGATTTGATGATGTCGGTGACGCTGAGAAGGTAGCCCTTGCCGGCCGATTCCGATTTCTCGCCGCGGTGATGGTTGAGCGAATAGATGACGTCTTCCGGCGCCAGTTCCTTGCCATTGTGGAACTGCACGCCCTTGCGCAGCTTGAAAATCCATTCGCTGCCGCCCTTGGCCGGCTCCCAGCTTTCCGCGAGACTGGCGCGCAGGCTGCCGTCCTCGTTGAGGTCGGTCAATGTGTTGAACAGCTGCAGACCGACATTGTACGTGTAGGCTTCGAAGTAGAAGGCGGGATCGAGCCGGTCGGACGTCGAGGCGTTGTCGATGCCGAGGATCAGGTGGCCGCCTTTCTTCGGCTGGGTGGCGGCAAGGGAGATGCTTGGCAAAAGCAGAGAGCCGGCGGCAACCGCCGCGCTGGCCTTGAGGAAACTGCGGCGGTCAAGCTCGAGAGAACGGGAGGCGCCTGGCCGAATGATGTGTGTCATGACGGAATTCCGGAAATAGAGGTTAAGCGGCAACGGGACGGGGGTGGAAGGTTTCATGCAGTTCCGCGATATGCTCGGGACCGATCCCGCAACATCCACCGACGATCGTCGCGCCCGCATCGACCCAACGGCGCGCAAACAGCAGGTAGCCTGGCGGATCGAGATCCTCACGCAAGCCGCTGAGGCCCGAGTTGGCACGGATCTCCTCCGTGTTTTCCGGTTTCGGCACGAAGGCATTCGCGTACACGCCGATGGGCGTTGCAAAGCCCCGTTCATCCAGTGCCTCGCGTGCCGCCTTGACGGCAGCTTCCATGATTTCCGCCTGGCTGCAATTGAAGAGCAGGGCGGCTGCGCCGAGTTCGGCAGCTTTTACCGCAGCATCCGCTACCGACTCACCGGAACGCAGGATGGGCTGAGTGCTACCTGAGACAATGGCGTCAACGTCCTTGCGGTCTTCGAGGGTGAATGACAGCCACAGGGGGCGCTCGTCGCTGCCCAGGACGGCGCGAATGGTTTCGACCTCCGCGGTCGATCCCTGTGTCTCGGCCAGCCAGAAATCGACATGGGGCGAAAGGCCCTTGATCAGCACGTCAAGAATTTCCGGCGCCTTGGCCGCGTCGAAGAGGTCGGGACGGTAGGAGCCGAAGACGGGCGGAAGCGAGCCGGCAACGCGGACCGCGTTTCCGGCCTTTCCAGCGGAGGCGCGCGCGAGGCGGCCTGACAAATCCGCGAGTTCAAGCCCATTCTCGGCGAAGCGCTCCTCGCCGATATGGAATGGCACCACGGCATAGCTGTTGGTTGTGATCACCGAGGCCCCGGCGGCGATGAAGGCATCATGAGCGCGCTCGACGAATTCCGGCGCTTCGATCAGCGCAAGGGCCGACCACTCCGGCTGGCGAAACGGCGCGCCGCTTTTGAGGAGTTCTCGGCCCATGCCTCCATCAAGTATCGTTACTGCTGAGGACATCAGCGTCTCCATGCTAAATCTGTTGGGGATCGCGGCGTAACCGCCATTGATCGGCTTGCCAGACAAAAGCAGCGATCGCACACATTAAGAAGATTATATTTTCTATAAAAATAGTAGATTATATAAATTCGTGCCCTAGGGCGGGGCGGTGCCTTCGATATAAGTCGCCAGCTGCTTCACCCCGCAAGGGAAGGCAATTGGGCGACAGGTACCGTATGTCTAGGCACATTCACATCTACGCATTCGACATGAACTGTGTCGGACATATCAACCACGGCATGTGGCGACATCCCCGCGACACCTCCAGCCGCTACAATACGATGGAGTATTGGGCCGACCTCGCCCGTACGGCCGAGCGCGGCAAGCTGGATGGCATTTTTCTCGCCGACATTATCGGCGTCTATGACGTCTACAAGGGTGATCCCTCGACTGCCATCGCATCCGGCGCGCAGACCCCCGTCAACGATCCGCTCCTGATCGTGCCGATCATGGCGTATGTCACCAAACACCTCGGGTTCGGCGTGACGGTCAACACCACCTATGAGCCGCCCTATCTTCTTGCGCGGCGCCTGTCCACGCTCGATCATCTCACAAACGGCAGGATAGGTTGGAACATCGTCACGGGATATCTGGACAGCGCGGCGCGCGGCATGGGGCTATCGGCCCAGCCGGACCACGACGCCAGGTATGATGTCGCTGACGAATACATGGATGTGCTCTACCGCCTCTGGGAGGAAAGCTGGGAAGACGGTGCCGTACGCGTGGATCGCATGGCGGGCGTTTATGCTGATCCATCCAAGGTTCGTCCCATCCGGCATGAAGGCCAGCATTACAGGCTCGACGCCATCCACTTATCGGAGCCCTCGCCGCAGCGCACGCCCGTGCTCTATCAGGCGGGCTCTTCCACGCGCGGACGCCAATTTGCTGCACGGCACGCGGAATGCGCGTTTATAGGCGCGAGTTCGCCGGAGGCCGCTGCGTCGATTGTCGCGGATATCCGCGCGAAGGCGGTTGCTGCGGGACGGGCCGCCCGCTCGGTCAAGCTGTTTTCGGGCCTCAGTGTCGTCGTTGGTCGCACCGAGAAGGAGGCTTACGACAAGTTCGAAGACTATCGCCGCTATGCCGATATCGAGGGCGCCCTTGCACACTATTCGAGTTCGATCGGCATCGATCTCAGCCGGCTCGATCCGGATGAGCCCATTACCTACCGCAAGACCAACGCCAACAACTCGGCGCTGGAGGCGATTACCACGCGAAGCGCTGACAGCGCCTGGACCGTCCGGCGCATCATCGATCAGATGGTTCTCGGGAGCCGGCAAAAACCTGTTGTTGGCACGCCGGAGCAGATTGTCGAGGTCATGCGGCGTTGGGTGGAGATCGGCGACATAGACGGCTTCAACCTGCCCCGTACCGTCGCCCCCGAAAGCTTGCGCGATTTCGTCGACCTGGTTGTTCCGGTGCTGCAGGAGCAGGGACTTTTCAAACACGACTATGCGCGCGGTTCCCTGCGCGAAAAACTGTTCGAGACGGATTCTCCCCACATCGATGCGGCCCATCCCGCCGCCCGGTTCCGCCGGCCGGCATGATGCCGGCCAACTCAGAATGACGAGTGAGACATGAACGAGCATTTTCCATCCGTAAGCCTGCCGATAGGGGCAAGGACCCGCGCCCGCGCACCAGCCCACATCATCACCTCCGACACGGAGGCATTGGACGTGGCAGCGCGATTGGCGGAACGGTTCGCCGTGGAGGCAGCCGATCGTGACCGCGATCGGCGCCTGCCGTATGAAGAGGTCGATGCGTTTTCCCAAAGCGGCCTGTGGGCCATTACCGTTCCGAAATCTCACGGCGGTGCCGAGGTTTCCTATGGCACGCTCGCAAAGGTCGTGGAGACGATTTCTGCCGCCGATGGCAGTCTTGGGCAGATTCCGCAGAACCATTACTTCCTGCTGGAAGTTCTGCGCTGGGGCGGTTCGGCGGCGCAGAAGCGTTTTCTCTATTCGCGTGTGCTGGGAGGAGACCGGTTTGGCAATGCGATTGCCGAGCTCGGTACGCCGACGGCAAGTGCGATCCGCTCCACGCTGGTTCCCGACGGTGAAAGCTATCGCCTTAGCGGCCGCAAGTACTACTGCTCCGGCGTCTTGTTTGCAGACTGGGTGGTTCCGCTGGTGGTTGACGAGCATGACAAGCGCGCCTTCGTCTTTCTGGCGTCCGACACCCCCGGCCTATCGCTCGTCGACGACTGGAGCGGCTTTGGCCAACGCACGACGGCCAGTGGCACGACCATCCTCGAAGAGGTGACGGTGCCTGCGGACGCTGTCGTTCCCACACATGGAGCCGATGGGTTTTCGCTGAGCAATCCGGTCGCCCACATCATGCACGCCGCGATCGATGCGGGTACCGCGCGCGGCGCGATCGATACGGCTATCCGCTTTATCCGCGAAAAGGCGCGACCGTGGGCGGACAGCGGCATAGCAAGTGCGGCGGAGGATCCGCACACCATCCTCCAGATCGGTGAACTGACGATGCGCCTGCACGCTGCGGAGGCGTTGATCGAACGTTCAGGGTTTATTCTCGATCGCGTTTCAGCCTCACCGGACAGCGACGGCTGGGCAGAGGCAGCGGTTGCCGTGGCAGAAGCGAAAATGGCGTCCGCCGACGTCGCACTTCAGGCGTCGAGCAAGTTGATAGAACTTGGCGGCGCCAGCGCCACGCGTGGCGGACTCAACTACGACAGGTTCTGGAGAAATGTCCGGACCCACTCTGTCCATGACCCGATCCGTTGGCGCGCCCATGAGGTCGGGAACTATTGGCTGAACGGCATTCCTCCCAAACAACACGGGGATCGTTCAAGAGGCGTCGAGACGAAAGTGCTGCAGAAGGAGACGGGCGAATGATTGCGGTCAGTGGCGCCGAGACGGCGACAACATGCAAGCGCGACGACACGGCATGGCTTGACGTTGCCAGGGCGCTCGCGGAGGATTTTCGCCGAACGGCCGCCGAGCGAGAGCGCGCGGGCGTTCCTCCTGTTGAGGAATTTGCGCGCTTGCGCGATGCGGGCCTTCTGACGATCGTCGAATCGACGCTTTACGGCGGTGCAGGCTATGCCTGGAAAGATGCTCTGGCACTCGTGCGCAATATATCGAGCGCCAATCCGTCTGTTGGGCAGCTGCTTGGCTATCACTATGTCATGAGCCAGACACCGGGCGGCTACGACGCATCGCGTGAAGATGCCGACCTGCGCCGACGCGCCGTGCGGGAACGCTGGCATTGGTCAGGCTCCGGTAATCCGCGCGAGCCCAACCTCATCCTTACGCCTGATGGAGACGGGTACAGACTTAATGGCCGTAAAAGCTTCTCCTCTGGCGCCAGCATCGCTGACATGCTGTCGATCTTCCCGGATCGGGATGGCCGCACGGTGATCGTCGCGCTGCCGCGACGCCGTGACGGGGTCGTCGCTATCGACGACTGGAACCACTTCGGGCAGCGCCAAAGTGAAAGTGGGACGATCGAGTTCAAGGACGTACGGGTCGACGCTGGCGATGTGCTTGCGGAACTGCCGCCGCATGAGGAGCAGCCCGCCTGGATGACGACCCGCATTCCGATGATGCAGCTTACATTCGTGAACGTTTATCTCGGTGCGGCGATCGGCGCTCTTGAGGAGGCGCGAAACTATATCCGGACAACGACAAGGCCGTGGCAGGCATCAAATGTACAACGTGCCACGGAAGACCCATATATCCTTGAGCATTTCGGGTTGCTGAAGGCCGAACTGTTGGCCGCCGAAGCGCTCGCCGACAGGGCCGGCGAGACGCTGCACGCAGCGCTCGCAAAGGCCCGCGCATTGACGCATGAGGAGCGCACGGCCGCCGCTGCCGAAGTTTATGCTGCGAAGGTGAACACCACGCGTGTGGCGCTCGAGACAAGCGCGCGCGTCTTCGACCTGATGGGCGCGCGTGCGACGTCGAACATCTACGGCTTCGACCGCTTCTGGCGGGACATACGGACACACAGTTTGCATGACCCGGTTGTCTACAAGGCGCGCGAAGTGGGAAACTATTGGCTCAATGGGCGGATTACGCCGGTTCGGGGTTACACCTGAGTTTGCGTGGTCGCAAGACAGAACGCACCGCGATACCGGTGGTTCGCTGATGGTGCGCTTGCTCGAGCGGCAGCCGCCTTGGAAATGCCAAGCCCGTTTTAGCACGGCGGGCCGGGCGCTTCGACTAATCCCGTGCCGTCGTTCCACGACCTTGAACGATCCGATCCAGAACGATCGCGCAAAGCAGAATGGCGAGACCTGCCAGCAGCCCCTGACCCTGCGCGGCGTATTGGAGCGCATGGAGCACGTCTTCGCCGAGGCCCTTCGCGCCGATCAAGGCGGCAATGACAACCATAGACAGGCACATCAGGATCGTCTGGCTGACGCCGGCCATGATGGAGGGAGCCGCCGTCGGCAAATCGACTTTAAAGAGGATGAAACGCCGCGACGCGCCAAAGGCAATTGCGGCTTCGCGGACGGAGGCGGGGACCGACGTGATGCCGAGCGCCGTCAGGCGAACGACGGGCGGAATACCGAAAATGATCGTGGCTATAACGCCGGATGGCTTGCCAATGCCAAAGAGGGCTATGACAGGGATGAGATAAACAAAGGCCGGCATGGTCTGCATGAAGTCAAGGAGGGGGCGGACGACCCCGGCGACGCGCCTCTTGTAGCCGCAGAGAATCCCCAGCGGGATGCCGATCGCTATCGAGACCAGAGCAGCCGTACCGAGGAGCGCCACGGTCTGCATGCTCTTCTCCCAGTATCCGAGGATGGCAAGATAACTGATAGCGACGGCCGTAAGCAGGAAGACGCGGAAACCGGCGAGTTGCCAGGCGACCGCGACAATGATGATCATGACGACGGGCCAGGGTGTCTGGGTCAGCACCGCTTCCGTCAGCGTGAGGACGGCATTGATGCCGTTTGTCATTCCATTTGCCACAGGTGCGACGGTGCCGCTGATCGCTGAGACAACGCCGTCCAGCCAAACGGCCGAGGCGGAATTCCAGGCTGGATTGCTTGGAAAAGCCCGGAATAGCTCCCTGTCAGCAAAATGGAAAGCGATGGTGGGAATGAGGATGCCGAGAAGCAACGCAACGCCGGCCGCGTGAAGGCGGCTGAAACCGCCTTCGACCTTTTCGCCGCCGAGCCGCCAGGCGCGAAATCGCCGCTCGGCAAGCTGGTTGCCGAGAGCGCCAGTGGTAAGCCTTGCGGCAAGAAAGAGGGCGAGGCCGAGCGTTACGATAAGGGATGTTTGGGCATTCGCTGCACCGGCTTCTTCGCGCGCCTGACGAGCCGCGTCGCCAAGGGCCGCCGCTGACCGGGTCAATGCTTTGGCCAGGGAGGACGTCGCGTCGGTTTCATTGGCGGTGGTCGCTTCTTGCAGGCGCACGGCGGCCAGGCCCTCGAGACGATCGGCACGGGCCGCTCGGTCCGCGCCGGCGCCCCCTGAAAGCGCAAAGGCGATCAGCACAAAGGCGAGAAGCTCGGCGATCAGAAACGGCCAGAAGGCGGCCCAAAGGCGCCGGCCCCCGAGCCATACCGGGCCGAAAATCGCTGCAGCCATATTGAAGGAAGGCGCATATCCCCGTTGCGCACCGATCTTGTGAAACGCGGCGCGATAATAGGTGCTGTTGCTGCCTATGAAGCGGTCGATTGCGACGTCGCGGCTTTGTATGTCGGTCATGCGATGGCCCTTATCGTGGTCGCCTCATGCCGGCTTGCAGCAAGTGGCCGCGCATGTTCGACGAACCGTCGGACATAGTCGTCTGCGGGCGCCGCCAGAAGCGTGGCCGGCGTTCCGGTCTGGACGATCCGGCCGGCGCGCATCAACACGACACGATCGGCGATCCGGAATGCCTCGTCCACGTCGTGCGTAACGAAGAGAGTCGTCTTGCCAAGCTCGCGTGAAAGCGCCCGGAACTGCGTCTGGAGGTCATAGCGGATCAGCGGATCGAGTGCACTGAAGGGCTCGTCCATCAAGAGGATGTCCGGATTGGCCGCCAGTGCACGGGCAAGGCCCACACGCTGCTGCATGCCCCCGGACAATGCCGAGACGCGGCGGTCCCCGAGACCATCGAGACCGACGCGAGCAAGCATTTCGTCTGCGGTATCTTCCCGTGTCGTGCGCGCGACGCCGCGGATTTCCAGCGGCAGGGCCACATTGTCGCGAACCGACAGATGGCTGAGAAGCGCGTGTGACTGAAAGACCATGCCGATCCGGTGGGAACGAAGGTCGCGAAGCGCCTTTCGCCCCAGCGCGAGAATATCCTTGCCGTCGATCCTGACCCGTCCCGCACTCGGCTCGAGGAGGCGGTTGACGAGACGCACGAGCGTCGATTTCCCGCTGCCCGAAAGGCCCATCAGGCAAACGAGCTCACCGCGCTTGACGGTGAGGCTCGCGCCGCCGACGCCGATGACAGCGCCCAGGCGCTCGAGGGCGGCCGGGTCGGGTTCGGCCGAACGCGCCTGCGCGAGGATTGCGTTCTCATCCTTGCCGAAGACCTTCCAGACGTCCTCGAGTTCGATCATCGGTCAGTTTCCGATCCAGCCGGCGACCACATCGGGATTGGCGGCAAGCCATGCCCTGGCGGCCTCTTCCGGCGTTTTGCCGTCAACGGCAATCGCGTAGGCGAGTTTGCTGACCTCGTCGGTCGTGAAGGTCACTTTCTCCAGAACGGCAGCGACGTCCGGCGCGCTATCGGCGAGCGACTTGGAATATGCGATATGAATCGCCGCGTCTTTATAGGCCGACTTGATCGAGGATTTCTCCAGCCAGTTGGGATCGGATGGCTCGACAAAGGTCCAGGCCGCATCGTCATGCTTTGGTTCTTCCAGCACTTCGAGTTCGTAGCGAGCGAAGTTCTGGTGAGGACCATAGCAATAACCGATCCAGCCCTTGCCGGCCTTGACCGCCGCATCGAGATCCGCGGTCGCGACCGCTTCGTCCGTGGTCTGAAGGTCGAAGAAATCAGCGAAGCCATAATCGCGTGCCCGCACCGTTTCTATGTTCGTCGAAAGCCAGCCGGCCGCTCCGATCCAGATTTTTCCCTTGCCTTTGCCATCCGCGGAGAAAACGGCAGCTTTCGCCGGATCGGAGAGATCGAAGACGGAGTGAATTCCATGCGCGTCGGCTATCGCCTTGGTGGTGCAGTAGCCCTGTGTGCCGGCATAGGAATTGGCTGCGAGCTTCACCTTGCCATCTTCTGTCGCATACTGGTCGACAAGCGCCTGCTGGTTCGGGAGCCAGACATCGGTCCAGATGTCGATTTCACCGCCATTGCGGTTGAGTGCCTCCCAGATGACGGGAACGGAGCTGGCCTTGACTGCTTCGACTTCCTTGCCCAACTGCTCTTCGAGCAGGACCTTTACCACGTAGGCGGTGCCTTGTGCGGTGGCATAGCCGGGGTCGGCAACCGTGATGGGGGCAGCTTTCGCTTCGGCTGAGAGCAGGACGGCAAGAGCCGCCGAGGTTGCCAGAAGGGTCTTCATGATGGTTTGCATGGTCTGGTCCGTGGTTCGAGGGAAGTGATCAAGCGTGGCTGCTGGCGGCGTCACGCGTCTGCGCAATTGGGTCGAGACCGAGCCGGGCGCGCAACGTGCCACCGTCCGGGCCGGGATTGAGAAGGTCGCGTGCTTTCAGCAGCGGCACGACGGAGGTGATGAAGTCGTCCTGGCCGACCGGAAAGGTCGGCGGGAGCAGCATGAAGCCATCGGCAGCGCGGCTCTCACTCCAGTCCTCGATCTGGTCGGCGACATCCTTCGCTGTTCCAATGATCTGGAAATGACCGCGGGCGCCGGCGATCCGGCGGGCGAGGGCAGCCACAGAGAGGTTTTCACGGACGGCGAGGTCCTTCAGCAATGTCTGACGGCTCTTCATGGAATTTGCGACCGGCAGGTCCGGCACCGGCCCCTCCGGATCGACACCCGAAAGATCGACATCGCCGAGATAGGTCTCCAGCAATGAAAGCGCGACATCCGGCTGTATGAGATCCTGAAGCGCGGCATACTTGTCTTCAGCTTCCGCCTTCGTCGCGCCGATCACCGGGAAGATACCCGGAAGGACCAGAACGTCATCGGCGTTTCGCCCAGCGTCAGCGCGGCGCCGTTTAATGTCCTGGTAAAAGCCTCGAGCCGAAACGATGTCCGTCTGCGCGGTGAAAACAACGTCGGCGGTTCTTGCCGCCAGCGCTTTGCCGGCATCTGATGACCCCGCCTGGACGAGAAGCGGCCGCCCCTGCCGCGACGGAATGACGTTCAGCGGCCCTTTGCTACGGAAGTACGTACCATCGAAATCGATGGGCCTGACGGCATCCGGTTTGAAGAACTCGCCTGAAGCCTTGTCGCGCACGAGACCGTCAGGCGACCAGCTCTGCCAGAGCGCGAGAACCGCCGCGACGAACTCGTCGGCGCGGGCATAGCGCGCGGCGTGGTCGAAATCCGGTCCGGGATTGAAGTTCTCGCTTTCCGGGGTGAGAGACGATGTAACGATGTTCCAGCCGATCCGTCCCTTGCTGATGAGGTCGAGGGAGGCGAGCTGGCGCGCGAGATTATAGGGCTCGTTGAACGTGGTGGAGGCTGTCGCCACGACGCCGATCGTCCGCGTCGCGGTCGCAACAGCGGCGGCAAGCGTCAGCGCCTCGAACCCATGCGACCATTCATCAACGCGCCGTATCGCTTCCGCACGGCTCTTCGGGATGCCGAGGCGATCGGAGATGAACGCAATTTCGAAGCCGGCAGCTTCTGCGTCCCGCGCGGCCGCGATATAGTGGTCGACATCGACGTTGGCATCGACCTGCGTCGACGGGTGGCGCCAGGCGGCGACATGATGGCCGCTCGGATAGAGGATGGTGCCGAGAACAATCTTGCGACGAGACATTTGAAAATTTCACGAAATCATGGCGATGCCGACGTGATGCTACAGCTGCGCTGTTTGACCGGTGGCATCTGTGGGTGGAACTATCTAAACGAGCTCCCGAATTCTTCGGGGGAAGGTCTGACAATCAGCATGGCATCGGAGAGTTGGGAGTTTGGGTCATGATCGCTTTCTGTCTGCTCCTGCGCGATTGCTCGTCACAGTGCGTTCAAAATAATAATTTCTATAGTTTGAGTAAGAAATCTCATTCTCTTCCAGCGCCTGCGACGGGATTTTTCATCGCATTTCCCTCATCTGGCCGTTCGCCCTTCCTCCGGTACATCGGGTGGCTGCCCCGCATGTCCTTGCGATTTTCGCTGACGACACCGTCAAGAACGCCAAATCACGCGAGGCAGCACGAGACCGCGCGCCCGAAAATGCATCGCTGCATCCCGACCCGCACTGTGTTGGAGTCGCATTCTCTGAGGCTCGGGATAACGATCTCGTGAGCAGTCTCCGGGCTGAATTCACGGCCTCGTGAACAATTTTCGTCAAACGAGACAATGGTTTAATATACATCAAATCTATAGAATAAATTTTCTTCATTCTCGCTGAAAAGCTGCCGATCTTCTGTCTGTTCAACATCGGATCAGGGAGACGTTCATGGCAGTCTGGGGTGTAAAAGGGCTTACGGCATTCGCAGTAACATTCGCGCTTACGGCGGGCACGGCACTCGCATCGGATGCGCTAGTCGATGCGAAATGGGTTCAGGAGAATCTGAACAATCCGAAGGTGCGGATCTTTGAGGTGAGCGTCGACACGGGCGTTTACGAACGCGGCCATATTCCGGGCGCCGCACATCTGAACTGGCATACCGATCTCGTCGATCCGGAGCGGCGCGATATTGCGAGCCGCGAAGCTTTCGAAAAGGTCCTGCGCGACGCCGGTGTCGATAAGGATACGACCATCGTCCTTTACGGCGACAACAACAATTGGTTTGCCGCCTGGGGCGCCTGGGTCTTTGAGGTCTATGGTCTCGGCAACAATGTGAAGCTGCTCGATGGCGGACGAAAGCTCTGGGAGGCTGAGGGCCTTCCGCTCGATACCGCTTTGCCCGATCATCCCGATTCGAGCCTCACGCTTGCCGACCGCGACACCTCCGTACGTGCGCGCTTCGTCGACGTCGTTGCCGTGGCAGAGGGAAAGCAGGACGTCAAACTCGTCGACATCCGTTCGGCTGACGAATATGCGGGCAAGATCTTTGCGCCGGACGGCGTCAAGGAACTATCCGTTCGCGCGGGCCATATTCCGGGCGCCGTCAACGTGCCCTGGGGGAAGATCGTAAACGAGGATGGAACCTTCAAGTCTGAGGCGGACATCCGGGCAATCTACGCGGAACAGGGCATCGATGGCTCGACGCCGGTCATCACCTATTGCCGTATCGGCGAGCGGTCGAGCCACACCTGGTTCGCGCTGAAGAAGATCCTCGGATACGACGTGCGCAACTACGATGGCTCCTGGACCGAGTACGGCAATGCGGTCGGCGTGCCTGTCAAGAATGTCGCCGGCACCATCTGGACCGGAAAGTAATCAGGTTGGCGCGCGGTTATGCCCGACGCTGAATGATCCCAGTGGCGAGCGCTGAATGCGCTCGCCACCATTTTATTTTTGCTGCCGGATCACAATGCCCCTCATTCTACCTCGAATCCTTTCCGCAGTCATAGTGGCGGTCATCCTTCTCTGGAGTGGTTGGCTCGCCCAGGACGCTGCCGGCCGGGCACTTTCCTTTTCGCTTCTTGCCGGCGCGGCCTTCGGGACGGTTCTGCAGCGGGGACGTTTCTGCTTTCTCTGCAATCTCCGTGATTTCGTGGAGAGGCGCGATGCCTCCGGCCTCGTCGCGATCCTTGTCGCACTCTCGACGGGCATTGTCCTTTACCAGGCCGTGCTCGGCGCATGGGTGCCGGTCCCGCAGCCCGACCGCCTGCCGCCAGGCGCCCATATCGGTCCCGTCGGCTGGGTGCTCGCGCTTGCCGCAACAGCGTTCGGAGTCGGCATGGCCCTTTCCGGCTCCTGCCTGTCGGCTCATCTCTATCGGCTCGGCGAGGGTGCGTTCGGGTCGCTCGCTGCGCTCTTCGGCGCTGCAATCGGTTTCGTTCTGGGCTTCCTGACCTGGAATACCCTTTATACAAACACGGTCTTCGACGACCCTTCCGTGTGGCTGCCAGGCATCCTTGGATATGCCGGTGCAACGACCGCATCACTTGCCGTCATTGGAGGGCTGGCCTGGCTGGTTATCCGCAAGGCTGAGGCGCATGGCGGGCTGGCGACGTCCGCGGCGCCATCGAAGCGGATATTCGAGGATCGTTGGCCGCCGGTCGTCACCGGCGTTCTCGTCGCCGTTATCGGAGCGGTCGCCTATCTGCGCGTGGCACCCCTTGGGGTGACTGCCGAATTGGGGAGCATTGCCAGAACCGCCGGGCACTCCGTCGGGCTGGTGCCGGAAACGTTGGTCGGGCTGGATACGGTTCGCGGCTGCATCAGTGCCATAAAGACGTCCCTGCTCTCGCCGAACGGCGTCTTCGTCATCGGCATGGTGCTGGCCAGCCTTGCCGCCGCGCTGACGGCTGGACGGTTTAAGCCGTCTTGGCCGGATGCACGGGGGCTTGGGGCGCGCTTCGTCGGAGGCGTCCTCATGGGCTGGGGAGCGATGACGGGTCTTGGCTGCACCGTCGGTGTTCTCCTCTCGGGCATCCATGCGGGTGCGGTGTCCGGCTGGATTTTTCTGGTCTTCGTGACTGTGGGCGCCGTTGCGACGCTCGCCCTGATGCGTCGCCTGCGCACCGGCATGTAATCCAAGATGCAATCAGCCGCACTGATTGTCTATTAAAGCAGTAGAAAATAATGCCCGTGGGTGCAGCGCCTGCGGGCATGGAAATTCCGTTTGCGGCGAAGGCATAGGCCACCATTCGTTGTTCAAAAAAACGGCATCTGCGATTTTCGAATGCAGAAACGATGGTGTTTCCGACGTAACGAAAGCCGACGAACATGACTAAAGCACTTCTCGCCTCCCTCTCTCGCCGCACATTCCTCGCCGCCCTTGCCGCGACCGCCTTCACCATTGCTGCCCTGCCTTCGTCACCTGTCTTTGCCGAGGACAAGAAGGTGCTGAAGGTCGGCATCATTTCCGGTGAGGACGAGGATGTCTGGCGCGTCGTCACGGCTGAGGCCGCCAAGAAGGGACTTACGATTGAAACGGTCGTCTTCAATGACTATACGCAGCCCAACGAGTCCCTTGAGCGCGGCGAAATCGACGCAAACGCCTTCCAGCATCTCCCCTACCTCGAAAACCAGATCAAGCAGAACGGCTACAAGATCGTCCCCGTCGGGTATACCGGCGTCTGGCCGATCGGTCTTTATTCGAAGAAGCATGCAAAGACGGCTGATCTGCCTGACGGTGCCGTGATCGGCGTCCCCAACGATCCCTCCAACGAGGGCAGGGCACTTCGGGTCCTGCAGAACGAAGGGCTGATCAAACTGAAGGACGGCACTGGTATCCTGGCGACGATTGCCGACATCTCGGAAAACCCGAAGAACCTCGAAATCAAGGAACTCGATGCCGGCATCGTCGGACGCTCGGTGGATGATCTCGATGCTGCTGTGGTCAATACCGACTGGGCGCTGAAGAGTGGTCTTACGCCCGAGAACCGTATTGCGCAGGAACCGGTTGCCGACAATCCCTACCGAAACTTCATCGCGGTGCGGACTGAATCGGAGAAAGAGCCCTGGGTCAAGGAGCTTGTTTCGGCCTATCAGAACGACGCCGTGAAGGCCGAGTTTGACCGCGTATACAAGGGCACGGGCATCAGCGCCTACTGACCCTCTTGGACATTCCAGTCACCAGCCCGCGAGGCCTTTGGCCATCGCGGGCTGGTGTCGTTTTCGAAAGCTATGCAATGAACAGCCATATGCCGCCGTCTTCGACGGCATCTCAGGACCAGAGCGTCGTCCGCCTTAGGGACGTCAAGCGCCGCTTCGGGGCAACGGCAGCGCTTGATGGCGTCTCGCTGAATGTCCAGCGCGGAGAGATTCTCGGCATTATCGGCCGAAGCGGCGCCGGAAAATCAACCCTGATCCGTTGCCTTAACGGGCTGGAGCGACCGGATGCCGGCACGATCGAGATTGAGGGGCGCGACATCACCCGCCTTGGCGAGACGGACCTTCAGCCGCTCCGCCGAAAGATCGGCATGATATTCCAGCATTTCAATCTGCTGTCGGCGAAGACGGTGGAGGAGAATGTCGCGTTGCCGTTGAAGATCGAGGGATGGCCCAGAGCGAAGCGGTTGGCACGGGCCGCGGAGCTTCTGGACGTTGTCGGGCTTACCGGAAAAGCCAACGCCTATCCCAAGGCGCTTTCGGGCGGTCAGAAGCAGCGCGTCGGCATCGCGCGCGCGCTTGCCGCCCAGCCGGCGCTCCTTCTGTCGGACGAGGCGACCTCCGCGCTCGATCCGGAAACGACACGGTCCATCCTTGCGCTTCTGCGCGATATCAACCGCCGGCTCGGTCTGACGATCCTGCTCATCACGCATGAAATGGAAGTGGTCCGTGCGATTGCCGACCGCGTGGTCGTCCTCGATCATGGTCGCATCGTCGAGGAGGGCCCCGTTTGGCAGATTTTCTCGCACCCGCAGAGCGATACGACCCGAAGCTTGCTGAGCGGTGTGCGTCCACAACTGCCCGCGCATATTGCAGGCAGTCTGACGCAGGCCACAACTGCGACGGTGATCGTTGCCGCGGATGTCGGCGGCGCGGCCGCGACGGATTTCCTAAAGGATATCGGACGCGCCTTCCCCGACGGCTTGAACCTGATCCATGGCGGCATCGACCATATCGGCAGCCAGCCCGTGGGCCGGTTCTTCCTCTCGCTGCCGTCAGAATCTCTCTCTCTTTTCCTGCAATCGGCGCAAATTCTCGGCGCGCATGTGGAGGTGCTCGGCCATGTCGCAGATCCTGTTTGAACTGCTCCTGCGATCCCTCTGGGAAACCGTGCTCATGACGGCGGCGTCTGGCTTGATCTCGCTCGTCTTCGGATTGCCGCTCGGATTAGCGCTTGTGATGACCGCCCGCGGCGGTATCGCGGAGGCACGTCGCGTCAACATCGTGCTCGGCGCCATCATCAACGCCTTTCGCTCCGTTCCTTTCATCATTCTCCTCGTCGCGCTCATCCCGGTGACGCGGCTCAT
Source organism: Shinella sp. AETb1-6 (assembly GCF_009826875.1). NCBI lineage: Bacteria > Pseudomonadati > Pseudomonadota > Alphaproteobacteria > Hyphomicrobiales > Rhizobiaceae > Shinella > Shinella sp. AETb1-6. Next base: position 191,061 of record NZ_WUMM01000009.1, read on the forward strand.
CGTCGGTACGTCGATCGGCACCTGGGCCGCCATTGTACCGCTCGCCATCGCAGCCACGCCCTACTATGCACGCATCGCCGAGGTTTCCCTTCGCGAGGTGGATCGTGGTCTCGTGGAGGCGGTCCGCGCGATGGGCGGCAACCGCTGGACGATCGTACGCGAGGTTCTGATACCCGAAGCCCTGCCGGGTCTGGTTGCGGGCTTCACCGTTACGGTCGTCACGCTGATCGGAGCCTCCGCCATGGCCGGAGCGATCGGGGCAGGTGGCCTGGGCGACCTTGCCATTCGCTACGGATATCAGCGCTTCGAAACGGCTGTCATGGTCGCGGTCGTGGTCGTGCTGATCATTTTGGTATCCGCTATCCAATGGCTTGGCGACCGTGCAGTGGATGCGGTCGACCATCGTGGCTAGCGGTCGCCGGCAATCGCCTTTCTAAACGACTACCTTTCGGCTCGGCCGACAGTTTCGAATGAAATGCATCAGGATAAAGCGTAAAGGGTCTAAATGCTGCGCGTGGCCATTCTCGACGACTATCAGAACGTCGCCCTTACTTTGGCCGATTGGTCGTCGCTCGGACGGGACGTCGAAGTCGTCCGGTTCGATCACAATCTGGATCGGGACGATGCGATCGTCTCGGCCCTTGCCAGCTTTGACGTTCTCTGCTTGATGCGCGAGCGCATGCCCCTTTCGGCGCAGGTCATTGCCCGGTTGCCGGCTTTGCGGCTCGTGGTTGTCACGGGGGCACGTGTGCGCACGATCGATATGGCGGCGGCAGCAGAACATGGGATCACCGTCTGCCACACGCATGCGGGTGAATCTGCCACTGCCACACCGGAGCTTGCATGGGGTCTTATCCTTTCGCTTGCCCGCTCCATTCCCGAAGAGGACGCGCGCCTGCGCCAAGGCGGATGGCAGAAGACAATCGGCTCTACGCTCGCCGGCAAGACCCTTGGCCTCGTCGGTCTCGGCAAGCTGGGTGCGCGCATGGTGCCCATCGCCCGAGCCTTTGGCATGGATGTCATTGCCTGGAGCCCGAACCTGACGAACGATCGCGCGGCCGAAGCGGGCGCTCTCCGCGTCGAGAAGATGAGGCTCTTCCAGGAGGCAGATGTCGTTTCGCTCCATCTGGTGCTTGGCGAACGAAGCCGGCATGTCGTTTCCCATACGGAACTGCGTGCCATGAAGCGGGGCGCCATGTTGATCAACACGTCGCGCGGCCCGCTGGTCGATGAAGGCGCCTTGCTCGAAGCCCTGAAAGAGCGTCGTATTCTTGCCGGCCTCGATGTCTTCGATCAGGAGCCCCTACCGATCAACCATCCGCTGCGCGCAGCGCCAAACACTGTACTGACACCCCATCTGGGCTACGTCACGAATGGTGCGTATGCGGCGTTCTTCCGCGACACGGTCGAGAATATCCGCGCATGGCGCGAGGGCAAGCCTGTCCGTGTCCTTGTCGCACCGAACCGGAACTGACATCCCTGGTGCGTCCGCAGGATGTGGCCGCTCCAAGGCGGCTCAATTCCAAGGCAAGCAAAAGCCGCGGCGCGCCATAATAATCTATAAAATCTATCAAATTTAGTGAATCCGTCCTGTACGGCCGGTGCTTGCCAACTATGCTCGCGGTCGACCGACGAGGCCATTTCATAGCCGTCTGTTTTGCAAGCGAAACGAACCAGTAGCCGCGATGACCGCCGATACCGCCCTTCATCTTAATGTTTTCGTCCCAACAACCGGCCATCACGAGGCTTCCTGGCTGCACGAAAAAGCGCAACCCGAGCGGACGACGGATATTTCCTACTATCGCGAGATCGCCCAGATTGCCGAGCGCGGGCTCTTCGACAGCCTGTTCCTTGCTGATCAGCTCGCGATCGGTCGCAGTGTACGGCACGTAGCGCAAGGCAAGCTCGAGCCGCTCACGCTTCTTTCGGCGCTTTCGGGTGCAACCGAGCGGATCGGCCTCATCGCGACGGCCTCGACGACCTATAACGAGCCCTACAATCTCGCGCGTCAGTTTGCCTCACTCGATCATATAAGCGGTGGTCGGGCCGGTTGGAACATCGTCACTTCCTGGTCTGCCGAGGCGGCAGGAAATTTCGGAGCATCGGAGCGTGCCCAGCACGGCGACCGTTATCAGCGGGCGACGGAATTCGTCGATGTCGTCTCTAAGCTCTGGGACAGCTGGGAAGACGGCGCCCGCGTCTATGATCGTCACAATGGAATCTATGCGGACACGGACCGGATTCATCAGATCGACCACCGCGGCGATCACTTTACCGTCCGCGGGCCGCTCGATCAGGCGCGCTCACCGCAAGGGCATCCGCTGTTGGTGCAGGCGGGCTCGTCGGAAAGCGGCCGCAATTTTGCGGCCCGTTATGCAGAGGCGATCTTCACAGCCCAACAGGACCTTGCGGATGCGCAGGCCTTCCATACGGATGTAAAGGGTAGGGCCCGCGCCTTTGGCCGCGATACGGCATCGCTCAAGATCCTGCCGGGTCTCTCACCTATTCTCGGCTCCACGGAAGCCGAAGCAAGGGCCAACGAAGAGGCACTGAACGCGCTTTCCCTGCCGGCTGTCGGCCTCAAGCACCTGTCGCAACGCTTTGACGGGTTCGATTTCTCCAATTTGCCGCTCGACGAGCCAATCTCGATAGACTCATTTCCGGCGCCGGAAACCGTCCAGGGTGCGCAGAGCCGTGCCGGAATCATCTTGGAAATCGTCCGGCGCGAGCGACCGACACTCCGCCAGCTTCTTCATCGGTTGGCCGGGGGTCGCGGGCACAAAGTGCTTGCCGGAACGCCGAAGGCGATCGCCGATCATATCCAGACATGGGTGGAGCAAGGCGCGGCCGACGGGTTCAACATCATGCCAGCCGTCTCGCCTTCAGGCCTGACCGAATTCGTCGATGAGGTCGTTCCGATCCTCCAGCAGCGCGGCCTCTTCCGTACCCGTTATGCCGGACGCACGCTGCGTGACCATTTTGGCCTACCACGCCCGGCCAGCCGCTACGCCAGGAGCGCCTGAGCGTAACCGGCAAACCGAAAGACTGAGGAGGCATTCTTGCTTGCGAAAATCGAACCGCTCTCCGGAGCAAGCCAGCATCAGGACGGTGCCGAAGACGTTTCCGCACGCCTGACGCTCCGCGGCCTCAGGAAATCGCTCGGCGATACGGCCGCCGTAAGCGGCATCGATCTCTCGGTGACGGCGGGCGAAAGCGTTGTTTTGCTTGGCCCGAGCGGGTGCGGCAAGACGACGACGCTGCGCATGGTGGCAGGATTTCTCCAGCCGGACGGCGGCGAAATCCATCTCGACGGCGTCCTAGCCTCCGACGCGCGCTATACGCTCCCGCCCGAAAAACGCGGCCTCGGCATGGTTTTCCAGACCTATGCGGTCTGGCCGCACAAGACGGTTGAAGAAAACGTCGCCTACGGCCTGAAGATGTCTCGAAACTCCCGCGCCGAGGTGCGTGAGGGCGTTGCGGCAGCGCTCGATCTGGTGAAGCTTGGCGACCTCGCCAAACGCTACCCGGCCGAGCTTTCCGGCGGACAACAGCAGCGCGTCGCGCTCGCCCGGGCGCTTGCGACGCGGCCTTCCCTGTTGCTTCTCGACGAACCGCTGTCGAACCTCGACGCCTCGCTGCGCGAGGAGATGCGCTTCGAGCTCCGGCAGCTTCAGAAAGAACTCGGCATCACCTCGCTCTATGTCACGCACGACCAGGACGAGGCGCTTGTGCTCGCGGACCGGATCGTCGTGATGAATGCCGGTCGGATCGAGCAGATCGGGACGCCTGAAGAGGTTTACCGCAAGCCGGCGAGCCGCTTCGTCGGAAGCTTCGTGGGAACGGCCAACCTCCTCGAAGGGACTGTGCTGCAAAAGAATGTCAGGACCGGGCGCACGCTCGTCAGCCTCGACATCGGCGGGCAGGTGTGGAGCAACGCGCCGGTCGCCTGGTTTGCCGGCGTCACGCCCGGCAGCCGCGCCACCGTCCTCATTCGCCTCCAGGACCTTCGTTTCAAGGCCGAGACGACCGATGCGGAAGAGCGGCCCATCGAGGCGGACTTCATCTCGGAAGCCTTTCTCGGCGGACACTATGAAGTTAAACTCCGGGCGGGCCAGACGCTTCTGCGCGTGCAATCGCGCGAGCGCGGCGCCTTCGTCGACGGCAAGACGCGGCTCTGGGCGCGGCCGGACAGCGCGTGGATCGTAGAATGACCGGCCTCAGCCTTGCCAGGGCGGCCGCGTCGTCAGCGTCACCGGACGCGCTCGCTGGCCTTCGTCGCCATCTCTCGACAATCCAGCCTGTCCGAGCCCTCGTCATCGGCGCGGCGCTTGCTATCCTCTTTGCGCTGATCGCCTATCCGCTTGCGCTGCTGATCGGCTACAGTCTCGTCGATCAGGACGGTAATCTCACCATCCAGACCTTCGCGACGGCCTTTTCACGCCGCGGCATGTGGACGGCGACGACGAATTCGGTCTGGCTCGTTACCTGGGTAACGATCGGGGCCTGCGCGCTCGGGATTCCACTCGCCTGGATCGTCGCGCGTACCGACGCGCCAGGCAAGTCGCTCGTCGTGCTCACCGCCGGAATCTCCTTCGTCATCCCGACGTTCATCTCGGTCATCTCGTGGATATTCCTCGCTGCACCCAATTCCGGCTATCTCAACAAACTCGCGGTCGACTATCTCGGATTCACCCACGCGCCGCTCAACATCATGAGCTTCGGCGGCCTCGTCTTCATCGAGATCGTGGGCGTCTATCCGCTTGTTTTCTTCGCGCTCAACGTCGCCCTTAACAATATCGATTCCAGCCATGAGCAGGCTGCCCGGGTGCTGGGCGCAAGCCGCTTGAAGACGACGCTGACGGTGACGTTGCCGCTCGTTCGTCCGGCGATTCTCTCGGCCGTTATCCTCGTCATGCTCGATGCGCTTTCCTCCTTCGGCGCGCCGGCTGCGATCGGGACGATGGCGAATTTCTCCGTCATCACGACGAAGATCTACGATCTGCTGACCTTCCCGCCCCAGTTCAACTATGCTGCCGCCGTCGCCATGCCGATTATGGTCTTCACCGCAATCAGCCTGATCGTGCAGAAATACGTGATCCGGGCCGAGAATTTCCGCACGCTTTCGGGCAAGGCCTCGCCCGAACAGGTCATCGCGCTCGGGCGTTGGCGCTGGGCGGCAGGCGCATTTTGCGTCGTGGTGGCCCTCGTCACGGCCGTCCTGCCGCTCGGCGCGCTCGTTCTCCTGTCGACGCTCAGCAATTTCGGCGCGGAAATCACGCCCGACAACCTGGTCGGCAAGCACTACGCCTTGATCGTCGATCCCTATTATCCGGCACGCAGCTCCATCCTGCATTCGATCCTGCTGGCGCTTGCCACCGCCACGGTCTGCGCGACGCTTGGCCTCGTGCTGGGATGGATCGTCGAGCGGTTCCGCTTCTTCGGCCGGGAACTCATCAGCTTTCTCGTGATGATCGCCTACGGTTTCCCGTCGATCGCCTACGCGGTCGGCGTGCTGATGGGCTATGTCGATCTCTTCTACGGCACGTTGATGCTGATCCTCATCTCTTATGCCGGCAAGCTGCTGCCGATCGCCTTCGTGATGGTTCGCAACGGGATCCAGCAGTTGTCGAGCGATCTCGAAGAGGCCGCGCGGATTTCCGGCGCCGGGTGGCTGCGCTCGATTCGCGACGTAACCTTCCCGCTCGTGCGCGGCGCGGTCGGCATCGCCTGGGTGCTCGTCTTCTCGCTCAGCCTGCGCGAACTCTCCATGTCGGCGATCCTCGCCCAGTCGGACACGCAGGTCATGCCGACCGTCGTGCTGCAGTTCATCGAAGACGGCGCCGTCGAACTCGCCGCGGCACTTGCCGTCATCATCGTCGGCGTCAGCCTCTTCATGCTGCTGCTCGCCCGCATTTTCAACCGCAAGAAGACGGCCGTCATCACATGACAGGAGCAGACATGTCCCGATCCGCCCAGACAGGCGAACCCTTCGATGAAACCTGGGACGTGCTCGTCGTCGGCTTCGGCTTTGCCGGTGCGGCATCCGCGATTGCCGCGCACGATGCGGGGGCACGTGTGCTGCTCATCGAGAAAATGCCCGATCCGGGTGGTATTTCGATCTGCGCCGGCGGCGGCGTCAGGACCATCACCGACCTGCCGCGCGGCCGCGAATATCTCCGCCACAGCGCCGGACCGGACGTGCCGGATTCCGTCCTCGACGCCATCGCCTCGGGCATGGCGAATCTGGAGGGCTATTTCCGCGATCTCGCGAAGGTCAATGGCGCCGAGATCAACCTGCGCAATCGCGGCGGCAACTATCCGTTCCCAGGACATGACGCGCTCGGCATTGTCGAAGTGACGTCTATCCCGGGCTTCGATGCGCGCCAGGAGTATCCCCACGCGCGCGGGCGCCTTCTCGGCCCGAACGTGTTCAAGCTGTTGCACGACAATGTCCGCACCCGCGGCATCGAGGTGCGGCTCGAAACGGCGGCCGAGCGTTTGATCACGGGGCCGGACGGCGACGTTCTGGGTGCGGTCGTGAGAAACGGCACGACGACGAGGCGTATCGCGGCGAGCCGGGGCGTGATCCTCGCCTCCGGCGGCTTCGAGGCCGACCCGGTGCTGCAGCGGAAATACTGGCAGATCCGGCCCGTCCTTCCCGTCGCGACGCGCGGCAATACCGGCGACGGCATCCGCATGGCGCAGGCCGCCGGCGCCGATCTCTGGCACATGTGGAATTTCCACGGCTCCTACGGCTTCCGCCATCCGGATCCGGACTACCCCTATGCGCTGCGCGTGAAGCGCCTGCCGGACTGGACGCCGGAGGTCACCGAACCCGAGGTGCAGATGTCCTGGATCGTGCTTGACGGCACGGGGCGGCGGTTCATGAACGAATACCAGCCCTATGTTCAGGATACCGGTCACCGTCCGCTCGACGAATTCGCGCCCGAAACCCAGAGCTTCCCGAAAATCCCCGCCTATCTCGTGTTCGACGAGGCGGGCAGGGCGCTCTACCCGATCGGCCAGGCCGTGGTGAACGACCGTACCGTCGAGCCCTACAGTTGGAGCCCGGACAATCTGAAGGAAGTCGAGAACGGCATCCTGCGCCGTGCCGACAGCCTGGACGAGCTGGCAGCACTCATCAGGGCCGATCCGGCCGTCCTCGCGGACAGCATTGCGCGTTGGAACGCTTCGGTCGCGGCCGGCCGCGACGATGCATTCGGCCGTCCGCCGAGGTCGCTCTTCCCTGTGGCGGAGCCGCCTTTTTATGTCGGCACTCTCTGGCCCGTGGTCAACAATACCCAGGGTGGGCCGGTGCATGATGAAAAGCAGCGCATCATCAATGCTTATGGCGAGCCTATTCCGCGGCTCTACGAGGCCGGTGAGATCGGGTCGATCTGGGGTTTCCTCTATCTTGGCGCCGGCAACCTCGCCGAGTGCTTCGTGACCGGCCAGATCGCCGGGCGAGAAGCGGCGGGTGAGACCGCCTGGAGGGACGCCGGCCTGTTGGAAGCCCGTTCGATAGCGCGGGCCATTGGTCTCTGACGGACGAAAATCATGACAAGACGCAACGGACATATGGCTCTAGGAGCCTTCCTCTACCCGACCGGTCACCATGCCGCTGCCTGGCGCCATCCGGATGGCCAGGCTGACGCCGGCATCAACTTTCGCCATTACGCACGCCTTGCGCAGGCAGCCGAGGCCGCCAAGTTCGATCTCCTTTTCCTCGCCGACAGCGCTGGCGCCCGCGGCGAGGACTGGGGCGCGCTTGCCCGGTTTTCAACCCATTACGTCGCGCAGTTCGAGCCGCTGACACTGTTGAGCGCGCTTGCAGCCGTCACCGAGAGGATCGGCCTCGTGGCGACGGCGTCGACGACCTACAACGAGCCCTACATCCTCGCGCGCAAATTCGCCTCTCTCGATCATATAAGCGGCGGGCGTGCCGGCTGGAATCTCGTCACCTCCGGCAACGAGGCAGAAGCCTTCAATTTCGGACGCGAGGAACACCTAGCCCATGGCGATCGCTATCGGCGCGCCGGTGAATTCCTCGACGTCGCCCGCGGCCTCTGGGACAGCTGGGAGGACGACGCCTTCGTCCGCGACAAGGCGACGGGCGTCTTCTTCGATCCGGAAAAGGTTTACCGGCTCGATCATCGAGGCGAGTTCTTCGGCGTGCGCGGTCCGCTCAACATTCCACGTTCGCCGCAGGGCTGGCCGGTTCTGGTACAGGCAGGCTCCTCCGGTCCGGGCAAGGCGCTGGCCGGGGCGTCTGCCGAGGTGGTCTTCACCGCCCAGCAGACGCTAGCTGATGCGCAGGCCTTCTATCGGGAGGTCAAGGCGGAGGCGATCGCCAATGGTCGCTCCCCGGACGACGTGAAGATCATGCCCGGCATCTTTCCGGTTGTCGGCCGGACGAGGGAGGAGGCGGAGGCGAAATTCGAGGCACTGCAAAACCTCATCCATCCGGACGTGGCATTGTCGATCCTGGAGCATCGGCTTGGCGTGCCGTTGCGCCACCTGCCGCACGATGCGCCCGTGCCAACAGATATCCCGCTCACCAACGCCGCCCGCAGCCGCCAGACGCTGCTGCTTGAACTAGCCGAACGCGAGAAGCTTTCGATCCTCCAATTGGCGCTCCGGGTCGCCGGTGCGCGCGGCCACTGGCAGGTCACCGGAACGCCCGAAGAGATCGTCGATGTGATGGAAGAGCGGTTCCTGAACGACGGGGCCGACGGCTTCAATATCATGCCGCCGCATCTGCCGGGCGGGCTCGACGATTTCATCGCGCTCGTCGTGCCGGAGCTGCAGCGGCGCGGGTTGTTTCGCACGGAATACGAAGGGCGGACGCTGCGCGACCACCTCGGCCTGCGGCGTCCCGGCCGCCGGCATCGGCACAACCGAGCGATCGACGCCGCCTGATCCTTTCCCATCCCCAGACTGACCACCGAGACCTTTGGAGCAAAACGATGACTTCGATGACAAAGAGACTTTTGATGAAGGCCGCCGCTTTCGGCCTCGTCGCGGGGCTGCTGACGCCTGCTGCGGCCCTTGCCGACACCCTGCCCGAGCGCTTCGCCGATCTCTACGAGGCGGCAAAGAAGGACGGGGAGGTGGTTTTCTACACGTCCTATCGGCAGGAAACGAGCACGGCCGTCCTTGAATTCTGGCGCAACACCTTCCCGGATGTTCGCCTCTCGATCGTCCAGAAGCAGACGCTCGATCTGATCCCGACCATCGAGGCCGAAAAGGCGGCGGGCCGCACCAATCCGGACGTCACCTTCATCAGTCAGCGCTTCATCCTGAACAGCTGGCGCGACAAGGGTTGGCTGACCGCACACAAGGTGCGCGATTTCGACAAGCTCAGTGGCTATTTCCGTGAAGACAACGGCTATTTCACCGCCGTTGGTGCGACCCTGCTCTCGGCCGCCTACAATCCGAAGGTCTATCCGGATCCATCCGTCCTGCCGAAGAAGATCTCCGACTTCCTCGACCCGAAATGGAAGGGCAAGATCGTCTTCTCCGATCCGCGGACGGCCTCCTCGCAGCTGACCTGGTTCCAGACGCTGCTTGCTCACAAGATCATCGACTGGGATACGATCGCAGGCCTTGCGAAGCAGGACTTCCTCTTCACCCGCGGCAATGCTGAATCCGTCCGCCTGCTTGTCGCCGGCGAGCGTGATCTCTCGCCGCTGATTTCCTCGCAGAACGTCATCACGGCGCGGGAAAAGGGCCAGAGCATCGAATCCTATATTCTGGAGGAGGGCGTCGTCGCCAACGAGCAGTATCTTGCGATCTTCGAAGGTGGCCCGCATCCGGCGGCGGCGAAATTGCTGTTGGAAGTGCTGTCGAGCGCCGAGGGGCAGGAGGTGGTTTCCAAGGCCGGTTCCTACATACCGACCCATCCCGATACCCCGATCCCGGGTGGCCTTCCGCGGCTTAGCGACCTGAAGATCATCGTCGCCGACCAGGATATCGGCGGCGAGGCGTCCGAAGCTTTTCTGCAGAAGTTCGATGAAGTCTTCAACCGCCAGTAACCCGCGAGACGTAAAACCCGGCTCCGTCCGAAGGCGGAGCCGATGACTGGAGAATGATGTTGACTGCCCCCCTCAAGCCGATCACCGCGAAGGATCTACATGCTCGCCTGCTCGCCGGAGGAGAACTTGCGCTCCTCGACATCAGGGAGGAAGGAATTTTCGCTGGGGAGCATCTCCTTGCAGCGAGTAATCTTCCTTTCAGCCGCCTCGAACGGTTGACGCGTGCGCTCGTACCGCGCGATGGCACGCCTGTCGTCCTCGTTGATGACGGCGACGGTCTGGCCGCCCGCGCGGCCTCGCGCCTCATCGAATCGGGATACTACGATCTCTCGGTGCTCAATGGTGGCATTGCGGCCTGGAAGGCAGCGGGCTTCGAGACCTTCGAGGGCGTCTTCGTCCCGAGCAAGGCGTTCGGGGAATTCGTCGAGATCGAATACGGGACCCCGCATATTTCCGCGGAGGAACTGCAGGCCAGACGCGGTGCCGGCGAGACCGTTTATCTCATCGATAGCCGGCCGTTCGATGAATACAACTGGATCACCATCCCGGGTGCGGTGGATATTCCGGGCGGCGAGCTGGTGCTGCGCGTGTGCGAAACCGTGAAGGACGAGACATCGCTTGTTGTCGTCAACTGCGGCGGCCGTACGCGCTCCATCATCGGCGCACAAATCCTCATCGATGCGGGTCTCGCCAATCCCGTCGTTTCGCTGAAGGATGGGACACAGGGCTGGCATCTGGCCGGTCTCGAGGTCGAGCGCGGCGCCGCCCGCGTCGCGCCGCGACCGACGCAGGATGCACGCGCCTGGGCAAAAACCGCGGCCCGGCAAATCGCGGAACGATACGCGGTTGTGACGATCACAGCCGGTGAACTGGCACGCTTTGAATCCGAGCAGAACGAGACCACCCTCTACCGTTTCGACGTGCGGGATCCGGGCGAATATCGCAGCGGCCACATCCGCGGTTTCCGCTCGGCGCCGGGCGGTCAACTCGTCCAGGCAACGGATACCTTCATCGCTGTCAGACAGGCGCGGATCGTGCTTGCCGATGATGACGGCATTCGGGCTCGCACGACCGCCGCTTGGCTCAACCGGATGGGCTTTCCGTCGGTCTTCGTCCTCGAAGGGGACGACGATTTGCCGACCGAAACCGGCGACGCGCCGGAAACATTGCTAGCGACGGACGACGCCGCGCCGGAGGCGACGAGCGTCGAGGATCTCGCCGCGCGCTTGTCGACAGGCGAGGCGGTCGTCGTCGATTTCGCGACAAGTCGGCAGTATCGTGCCGGACACATTCCCGGTGCATGGTTTGCGCTGCGCGGCCGGCTTTCTGCCGACGCTTCGCGCCTTCCCGCAGCGCCGCTCTATGTGGCAACGTCCCCGGACGGCGTCTATGCGCATCTGGCGGCGGCCGAATTGGCGGCGGCGACGGGAACGCCCGTCAGGGTGCTAACAGGTGGAACAGACGCCTGGATCGCGGCTGGCCACGCCGTGGAAAGCGGCGGAACGAACCTCGCATCGACGCCGGACGATGTCTTTCTTAAGGCCTTCGAGCGCGCCGACAAGCGCGAAGAGGCGATGCGCCAGTACCTGCAATGGGAACTGGATCTCGTCGCGCAGGTGCGCCGCGACGGAACGTTGTCCTTCAAGCTGTAGAGAGTGCACCGCATGTCGAACCGCCGCGGAACGCCATTGGCCGGCAAGGTCGCGCTTGTCACCGGATCAGCCCGTCGTATCGGCCGGGCGGCGGCGCTCGCTCTGGCGGAGGAGGGCGCCCATGTCATAACGCACGCCCGCTCGTCAGTTGCCGAGATCGCGTCCGTTGCCGACGAGATCCGCGCTGCCGGCGGGCAGGCAACGGCGCTGCTCGCCGACATTACGGACGAGGTCGCCGTGGAACGGCTCGTCGAAGAGATTCACGAGCGCGTTGGCCGCGTCGATATTCTGGTCAACAACGCCGCGATCCGCAGCGAGAGGGCGCTCGCAGACCTCGACCTTGCGACCTTCCGGTCGGTCTATACCGTTGCCGTTGAAGGCGCGTTCCTCGTGACGCGGGCACTCGTGCCGGACATGGTTGCCCGTGGTGGCGGCCGGATCGTCACGATCGGAGGCGTGAGCGCCCATGCGGGCGCGATCGACCGGCTGCACGTCGCAACGGCGAAATCGGCGCTGATCGGCTTCGCCAAGGCGCTCGCCGCCGAACTCGGAGACCATGGCATCACGTCGAACCTCGTTGTTCCCGGCCGTATCGGCGGCAAGCGGTCGGCAACGTCGGGCGCTGGCGGTCGTTTCGCCGGGGATAGGGGCCCGATCGTCAACCGGGAAGGTGAGCCTAATGACGTGGCGGAGGTGATCAGGATGCTCGCCTCGCCCGCAGGAGGTTATATTACCGGGCAGACGATCCATGTCAGCGGCGGGCTCTATCTGCCATGACGCCCTGTCGAGAGGCCGCTGCCGGGATCGGGAGATGACGGTCGTTTTCTTCATCGCCATAACAGTCGCCGTGTTCCTGACATCGCTGCTGTCTGGGATCTTCGGCATGGCGGGTGGTCTGATCCTGCTCTGGATCCTGACTTTCCTGCTGCCGATAGCCTCGGCCATCGCCGTACACGGACTGGTGCAGATGGTGTCGAACGGCTCGCGCGCTTGGATGTCTCGTGCCTATCTGGATGTCCGGACGCTGATCCTTCTCTTGTCCGGTCTGGGGACGGCTGCCGGCTTCCTCGCCTTCATCGACTATAGGCCCAGCCTCGTCGTCGTGTCCGTCGTGATCGGCGTCATGCCCATTCTTGTCTGGCTGCCAATGGGCAGGCTGCGGCTGGACGGCCAGCGACCGATCCAGGCCTTTCTGTGCGGGCTGATATCCGGCAGCCTGTCGATCGCCATCGGCGTTTCGGGACCGACAGTCGACCTCTTCTTCATCACCACGCGCATGGATCGTCGGCAGATCATTGCGACGAAAGCGGCCTTCCAGCTCATCACACACGGCACGAAGGTTCTATTTTACGTCGATGCCGCAGCCGAACTAACGGTCAATGGCTGGATGGTCGTCATTGCCGCGATGCCGTTCGCGATCATCGGAACGCGAACCGGCGACGTCATCCTCCATCGCATGTCGAACGAGCGCTACCGCACGTGGGCCCGGTGGATCGTGACGGCCGTCGGCGCCGTCTACCTGCTTCGCATCCCTTTTTCGGATTTCTCCTGGTGAAGTTTCACATCGGCGGGAGGACCAGAGGAAGCGCTCGTCAGTGCTGCATTATGATCACCTGTAACCTCTGAAATGCGATGGGCTCTCACCAACATCAACCATAGGAACCGACAGGGGCGCCAAAGATGGACTCATCGGGTACGACGCCGAGGCCCGGTCCACTCGGAAGCTGGATATGTCCATCCTTGATAGCCACGCCGTTTTCAGGGTCGTAGTGATGTTCGATATAGGGTTGAGCCAGCCATACTCCTTCGTTGAGACGCGGCAGGACCGTTGCCCCAATGTGGGTGCAGGCAGCGGCGATGATGTCGCCACCCCATGCGTCGTCACAGGTGTGCGGCATCGAGCGGGCCTCACAGACATCGCGGAACGCCGCCATTTGCTGTAGGCCGCCGATGCGGGTGACCTTCATGCCGAAACCGTCGCAAAGGCCCTCGCCGACAGCTCGGAGGACCGTTGAGAGGTCAATCCCGTTCTCATCAATATAGACACCGTGATGGAGCTGTCCGCGAATGGCCTTGATTTCCTCAAGCGTGTTGCAAGGCTGTTCCAGAATGAAGGGAATGTCAGGGCATTCTCGGCTAAGACGCAGCGTGTCGCGCGTCGTTAGCGACCGGTTGCCATCGATGGCAAGGCGCATCTTGCCACCAATGCGTTCCCACACCTTGCGCACGACCGCTATGTCGATCTCGACCGGTCGGCCGCCCACTTTGATCTGCAGCCGCGGATAGCCTTCGGCCGCACGCTCTGCTGCAATACGAGCGATGTCATCTGGTTCACCGACACCGGATGCGTAGTAGGAGGGCACCCGCTCGGTAACAACACCACCCAGAAGATCGGCGACGCGCAAACCAAAATGCTTCCCCATCACATCGTAAGCGGCGATATCTATGGCGGCTTTTGCGTATTGATGGCCGTTCAGAAGGGTGTCCATGGTGCGGCGGAGCACGACAGGCTGAAGCGGGTTCGCACCAATCAGCCCCCGCGCAACCACCGCCAGTGCCGCACGGGCACCTTCAGCATGATGCGGTTGGTAAGTGGGGCCGACGGGACAGGTTTCGCCCCAACCGACAAGGCCGTTGTCGGTAACGATCTTGACCAGCGTGGTATCGAGCGAAAACACTTCGCTGCTGGCAATCTTATAGGGGCCGTCCACGACCGGCAGGGCGTGTGAATAGATATGGATTTCCGTAATTTTCATGGACGCCTCAAGATAGTGGCCGGTGGCCGTGCAGGTCATGAATGGACGGACAGGCACCATCATGACGATGGCGCACATTCGGGTGGTTTAACTCAGCGGGATTGTCATTGCGGTAAGGCCAATTGACAACAGCACTTTTTTTGGCGTGAGATTAGATGGATTAATGCCAGTGCCGGATAAGGTGACCGATGCGCCGCCCCTACGATCTTCCATCCCTGACGGCTCTGGCCTGTTTCGAGGCGGCCGCTCGCAAGGCAAGTTTCAAAGATGCCGCGCAGGAAATGAGCGTAACGCCGGCAGCGGTCAGCCATCAGATAAAGGCCTTGGAACTGGATCTCGGTTGCAGCCTGTTTGTTCGACGCAGCCGTGGCGTCGAGCTGACGGAAAAGGGCGCTTTCCTGTTCCTTTCGATCCGTCGTGGCTTCGAGGGGATATCGGAGGCGGTGACCCAGACCCGCGATCGAAACGAGACGGTCGACGTGACGATCCGCACGACCACGGCGATAAGCTCCTTGTGGCTCATGCCCAAAATCTCGGCGTTCTGGAAAATCTATCCGTCCGTGAGTGTCTCACAGGTTACGAGTGATATTCCAAGCAACAGCGGGCATTGCGATCTCAGCATCCACTATGGCGATCCCGGCGAGAGCGGCGTGGAACACCGCTTTCTTTTTCAGGACCGCATAGTCGCGCTGGGGACCGCTGCGTTTGCCGCCCAGCACCGTGTTTCGAGCATTGCGGACCTGGGCAAAGTGCCTCTCATTCATATGAGCAACGAGGAAAACGGCTGGACAACCTGGACCGACTGGTTCGAGGCGCTGGGACATGCGGCGCCGAAAGGGCGAGGTTTTTTCGTGAACAACTATATGATCGCGCTGCAAGCAGCCCAGGACGATGTCGGCGCAGTGCTGGGCTGGGACGGGCTGGTGAGCAGCGTGATGGCAGAGGGGCGGCTCGTTCCGCTGGTGCCACAATCGGTTTCCTCACCCGTGCCGTTCCATCTGAAAATCCATGCCAAGGCGAGCGGCAAATCGCGCCTGTTTGCGGATTGGCTGGCCAAGGCGATCTGATCCGCATGTTTCATGTATGCGAATCCCGTAGAGACGCCGCGGTTGGAGATTCCTATCCCATCAGGAACTGAGGGCGGGAGGTGTGTTTCTCAGGAAGTCGAGAAACGCGCGCATTCCCGGTCCGATATGGCGGTGTCGCGGGTAGTACAGGCGAAGCCCCGGGTAAGGCGGCGTCCACTCCGCCAGCACCTGCTTGAGTCTCCCGTCGGCGATTGCGTCCGCCGCCATCCACCGCGTGACGTAGGCGAGGCCGCAGCCATCCAGAGCGGCGGACACATCGGAGGCCTGCGAACGCCCGAGCATCTCCGCAAGTCGATAGAGCAGGTCGCGTCGACAACAGCGCTGCTAGCGGGTCGCCGCTGGTGGACGGGGTTTCCGGCAGGTACTTCGACGACTGTCAGGAGGCCCCGGTGGTCGACGAGCGCGGCCAGGGACCATTCAAAGGCGTGGCAAGATACGCTGTCGATCCGGAGAATGCCTTCCGTCTCTGGAAGATGGCGACGCGGATGCAGGCAACGCCGCTATAATCCGGAAGGCACCGTTGGCACTGAACGGCCGGGCGGGTTTCGCATGCGCGGTGGGTTGGCGCCGATCAGGCCTTTGCCGTGGCCGGAAGTCGGAACGGTGCGCCCATGCGGTTAATGGCGTATCGCGGAGACGAATTCACCGACGCATAACGGAACGGAGGCGCCCCCGCTTGCAAACCCGAGATCGGCAACGGATGCGAGCATCACGTCGCCATGGTCCGCAAAGCACCAGATCCAGGGGACGTCTCAATCCCCTGTCCCGAACTTCCGCAGTATGCCCGCCACTGCTGAGAACACGACGATCAGGGCGCCGTAGCCGAGGGTTGTTGGCGTGAGGCCGAACGCACCGACGCATAGGCCGGCCAATAGTGTGGGCAGTCCGAAAGCGAGATAGCTCAACGTAAACAGGGCGGCGAAGAGTTCTCCGCGCTCATCCGGGCGAACGACCGGAACGATCGACCGCAGCACGCCGTAAAAGCAGGTGCCAAAACCCGTTCCGGCGATTGCAAGCGCGGCAAGATAGGCGGGCAGCGATGACCAGGCGATTGCCGCGAGCGTCAGGGCGGTGCCGATGGCCAGCGCGGATGTCCCGTAAAGCGTGACCTGCCGCGACGAGTGGCTGCGCGCGACATAACAAGCGATCGCGCCGGCGGCGCAGAGGAGCACGATCACGCCGGCTTGCGTTACATGATCCTTCGCGCCGAAGACATGCCGGACGATCGGGGCTCCGAGAGAGAGATAGAGGCCACCCGTCGCCCACCCGGCGATCACCGCCGGTGCGCTGCGCCAGAAAGCTTTAGCAGCGGTCTTCGGCACGCCGATGCGCGGACGAAGCGACGCCCAGACGCCTTCATGCCGCGGCGCTGTTTCGGTAATGAGCCAGATCACGGCGGCAAACAGCGCGTAGGCAGTGACCAACGCGCCGAATACATCCGCTTCCGCATGATCCGTCACATCCATCAAGATGCCCGCCAGCAGTGCGCCGACGGCGAGCCCGCCCAGTGGGATGACAGAGTTCCATATGGAGGCACTTCCCGGCTTGTCTTCGGGTTCAAGATCCACCACGGTGGCTGACAGAGCCGAGAGGAGCAATCCGGCTGCGATGCCTTGCAGCCCACGTGCGACGATCAATCCCGCGACGTCGCCCGCCTGCCAAAAGATCAGCAGGCTCAGCGCCATCAGGGCAAAACCTCCCGAAATCACCGGTCGTCGGCCGATGTGGTCCGAGAGCGACCCGGTGACGAGCAGCGATATCAGCAACGCGACGGTATAGACGGCAAAGATTCCGGTCAGCGTCGCGGCTGAAAAGCCCATCTCCTGCTGAAGCGCGGGATAAAATGGCGAGGGCGCACTGGCGCCGGCCATCATTACGGCCATGCCGGCAAGCGTGATGCGGAAGCCGGCCGAACTGCGGAGCGGTAAGGCGAACGTCATATCGGTTACGGTATACCTAATTGGTTCGAATAATTTCGAACTAATCGCTACTATCATTTCCGTAAAGGTTCAACTAAAATCGAACCATGGCCTCTGATGTCACCGATCTCCCACATCCTGCTCGGTCTGATATGCAGCTGACCGACGTGCTTTTTGCGTTGAGTGACCCCGAACGCCTGGCGATCGTTCGCCAGCTCGCTGGGGGCCCCCTAGATATGGCACAATGCCATCTTTCCGACCCTGCGATACCCAAATCGACGAAATCGCACCTGATGAAGGTGCTGCGTGAGGCGGGTGTCATTCGCAACGAGCCCCTGGGGCGTGGTCGTCGGCTGAGCCTCCGGCATGACGATCTGGAGGCGCGATTTCCTGGATTGCTCGGCGCAGTCCTGTCTGCCAGCGCCAGGGTCTAGGACGTTTTCGCTGGCATGCGGTCAAGGGGCGCTGGCTGACGGGCGGCAGATGAGCGCAGATGATCCGGCCTCCGAAGAATATCAGTCTTTTGAAGGAGGCAGTTGAGATATCGGATCGGCGGTCAGGGAAATTTTCATGATGGGCGTCTAGCGGTCGACGATTGCTTGGCGCTGCTCGCAGTGCTCGGGCAGATCGCGCCTGCACCTTCAACCGTTGCGAATAAGGCGCGGTCGTCGAACCGGTTGGATGGAAGCCGAAATCACGCCTCCGCGCCCAAGCGCCTTAGCCTGATACAGAGCCGTATCGGCAGACCGCAAAGCTGCATCGCAGTCTGCTCCTGAAGAGTTGACCTCGCTCACCCCAAACGATGCTCCAATAGTCGCTTGGCAGTCGAGCAGCCGCATTGGTCTTGAGAGGGAAAGCGACAATCTTTGGCATGCGAGGTTGGCTTCCTGGACTGAGAGGCCCGGCATGAAGATGGCGAATTCGTCGCCACCCAGCCGGAATAGCCGGTCGCATGGACGAACGCCCGAGAAGGAGGCGGACGAGCTGCCCGGCGGCGATCTTGTCGCTGACATGTAACTGCCACCCCATGAGGATGCCATAAACTCCGCCAAAGGCGCTATCTGGCTGGACGGATGTTCTATTCCGCTCGAGAGCAAGCTCTCCATCCATAAGCGAAGGTGGGAACAATCAGGCTGACTGCCGCAGCATGAGCTCCGACTTGAGGAAAACCCTATCCGACCGTCGTTTGGGATTTTCATTCTCGCTAAGTTTACCGAGTAACAGTTCGATCGCAAGCCTACCGATTTCATTGTAGTTCTGTGCGACCGTGGTAATCGGTGGGCAAGCATAGCGTGACAGCGGATGATCGTCGTGGCCGGCGACGCGCAGGTCGTACTCGCTGCCATGGCCGACTTTTATTCCTCGTTGCCATGCTGCAGCAATAACACCAAACGCCAGTCGATCGTTCGCGCACAGGATCGTGCGCGTTGGGAGTAGTTCAAGTCGCTCGAAAAGCCGGTTTGCCTCCTGAAACGCAAAGTCTTCGAAATCCCACGTCGAGTGATCCGAAACCGTGATAACGCGTGGCTCTATGTTCAGACGCTTCATCGACTCTCTGTAGGCGGAAACGCGCTTCTCGGCATTGGTGTTCACATGAGGCATTCCGAAATAACATGGCGGCTCACCGGAACGGCATAGATAGTCAACGATAAGCCCGAAACTCTGGTGGTTATCTGTCCCAACGAAAGCCGAGGATTCGTCAATAGGTGAATCAACGTAAACAAGAGGGATCGCTTCACCCAATTGCTCAAGTGTAACCTGGCGGGAGCGAACGCCGAGAGGGGCAATGATTGCGCCGGCCACGTTCATCGACTTGAGCGTTTTGATCGCATTATCTTCCATTGACGAGCGGCCGTCAGAGGAGAGCACAAATGCAAGAAAGCCGGCTTCGTTAGCAATAAGCTCGATGCGGCGGGTCAGCGCCATATAGAAGGGATCTAGCGAGTTTGGAATCACGACGCCAATGATGTTCGAGCGGCGGCGATTGAGATTGACGGCAAAAAGATTTGGCCTGAAGCCCGATTTTTTGAGTGCCTCCTCAATGGTATTGCGCGTCTTTTTGCGCACCGAGGAAGGGTCGTTGAAGTACTTCGATACCGTGGGCCGTGACAGGCCGACGAACTCGGAAAAATCCTCCATGGTTCTGATCGACTTGGCCAAGCGGCTGCTCCCTACGGTTCCGGTGTTCGCTTTCATAACCGGCCTCATTTCGCGCGGAAAGCCGAAATTGAGGTCGGCCAAGCGGTTCTGCGATCAGTCGGAGACGAACTGCACCTTCATCGTCACGGGGTTCGTCGGCTTCCTTGTGAAGAACGGCAGGACTTCGTCGAGCGTCAGTTGGTGCGAGACGAGCTGCGCCATGGAGCCGTCGTCCTTTTCCAAGATGGCCAGCGCGTCGGGAATGTTGCGGTTGAGCGAATGAGACCCGACCAACCTCAATTGTCGGCGAAAGATCTCGAACGGGGCGATCGAGATGCGGGCGTCCGGCGCGCAGATACCGAAGAGAAGTGCCGTCCCACCATCTGCGACGAGATTGATCAAGCCCTCAACGACGCCGGCAATGCCGGTGGCATCGGCCACGAAGTCGAACGAGCGCCGTCTGGCGGCAAGTTCGGCGGAGCCGGAGACAACGCCGCCAAGGCCAAGATCGGCGGCAAAGGCGAGCCGGGTCTCGTTGATATCGGCGACGGTGACGCTCTTTACGCCCTTCGCCTTCAGCGACAGCGCCAAAAGCAGGCCGATCGGCCCTGCGCCGATGACCAGCGCCTCCTCTGGAACAGGTGCTGCGCCGCGCAGGCCCGCGCTGTTGAGGCCGTTCACCACGCAGGCCAGTGGTTCGGCAAGGGCCGCGACGGTGAAGGGCATGGCGCCGATCCCGTGCAGCTGATCGGCGCGCACGAGGCTGTATTCGGCAAAGCCGCCATTGTGCGAGACCCCATAGGCCTTTAAGTCGCGGCAGAGATTGCTCAGCCCCTTGCGGCACGACGGGCAGGTGCCGCAGGGCAGGTTCGGATCGACTGCGACGCGGGTGCCAATTTCAAGGCCGGCAACATCGGCGGCAACGGCGTCCACCACGCCGGCATATTCATGGCCCGGCACCAGCGGAAAGGCGCCGTCGCCATAGCGCGCGTGCAGCACGTCGATATCTGTATGACAAAGACCCGATGCCTTTACCTTGACCAAGGCGTGGCCTGCGGGAATGTCGTCAATCGTCAGATTGGCAAGCCTTGCTTCTCCCTTGGCGGTGAACTGGATCGCTCGCATCGCTCAGCTCATCCAGTTTCCGCCGTCGACATTGTATGTCTGGGCGAGGATGTAATCGCTGTCGCTGGAGGCGAGGAACAGGGCCAGGCCCTTGATGTCATCAGGCGTGGCAAACCGGCCGATCGGGACGGACTTCGCCACAGCCGCCTTCTTTTCACCCGGCTTCAGGCCTTCCCACTCGGCGAATTTGGCGTCGACGATGTCCCAGTGCTCACCGTCCACGACGCCGGGAGCGATCGCGTTGACATTGATGCCGTATTTGACGAGCGCCAGTGCTGCCGACTGGGTAGCCGAGATGATCGCAGCCTTGGAGGCGCAATAGAGTGTCACCAGGGCTTCGCCGCGCCGACCGGCCTGGCTTGCCATGTTGATGATCTTACCGCCGCGACCGCGGGCGATCATCACATTCGCCACAGCCTTCATGGTAAAGAGCGGCCCCTTGAGGTTGACGTCGAAGACGCGCTGGTAGCTTTCCTCGGTGATCGCCTGGATCGGCGCCATGTCGAAGATGGCGGCATTGTTGACAAGGATGTCTATGCCCCCGAAATCGGCGTCGATTTTGCTGACGACGGCGTCGATATCCTCAAGCCTGGTCACGTCGACTTTCATCGCCGTCGCGGCCGCGCCGATTGTGGCTGCCGCTGCTTCGGCGCGCGCGAGATTGATGTCCGCGATAACGACCTTCGCACCCTCGGCGGCGAAGATTTCGGCAAAGCCGAGACCGATGCCGCGGGCGCCGCCGGTAATGAGCGCTACCTTGTCCTTGAGTTTCATGTCTCTTCTCCATGCGTCACAGGACAAGGCCGGCGCCGCGAAATCCATTGGTTGAGATGATCCGGTTTGGGAAAACCCGGCGCCGAAGTGCCGGGTCCTCCTGGGAGGGCCTGCGGGTTGATCCGCAGACGGGAGCCTCACTTGATGTAGCCGGCGCGCGTCATGTCGCGTTCGACCTGGGCCTGTGCGGCCTCGAGCGCAGCGTCCACGGTCTGCTGGCCGGCCAGCGCGGCGCTGACCTGCTGCCCGACGAACGTGCCTATCGCCTGGAATTCCGGGATCGCGACGAATTGCACGCCGGTATAAGGCACCGGATCCTTGGTCGGTTTCGAAGGATCGGCTGACATGATCGCCTCGAGCACCGTTGCGGCAAAGGGCGCGGCCTTCTGGTATTCCGGCAGGGCATAGGTAGACTTGCGCGTGCCCGGCGGTACGGCGACCCAGCCTTCGCTTTCACCAACCATCTTCACATAGTCCTTGGAGGTCGCCCATTTCAGGAAGGACTTGGCGACTTCGGCCTTCTGCGACGTGGCCGGAATGGCGAGGTTCCACGACCACGACCAGCTGGAGCCGTTGGACGTCTCGGCGATCGGTGAGCGCGTGAAGGCGATCTTGTCGGCGACTTCGCTCTGCTTGGGATCATAAACGCGGCCGGCGGCCGACGTCGCATCGATCCACATTGCGCAATGACCCGTCGCAAACAGCGTCTGGTTCTCGTTGAAACCATTGGCGGTGGCACCCTGCGGGCCATATTCGGTGAGAAGTGCGACATAGTCGGTGATCGCCTTCTTCCAGGCGTCCGAGTTCAGCTGCGGCTTCCAGTCCATGTCGAACCAGCGGCCGCCATAGGCGTTCACCATGGTTCCGACGAAGGCCATGTTCTCGCCCCAGCCCGGCTTGCCGCGCAGGCAGATGCCGTATTGCTGCTTGTCCTTGTCGGTCAGTTTGGCGGCGAATTCCTTGATCTGCTCGTAGGTCGGCTGGTCCGGCATCGTGAGGCCGGCCGCTTCGAAGAGGTCCTTTCGGTAAAGCGTGAACGAGCTCTCCGTGTAGAAGGGCACGGCATAGAGCTTGCCGTCGACCGTCAGGCCGGCCGTGATCGGCTCCAGAAGGTCGGCGTAGTCGTAGTCGTCGCCGAGATCGTCAACTGGTGCGAGCCAGCCCTGTTTGCCCCAGATCGGTGCCTCATAGCCGCCGATCGTCATGATATCGAACTGGCCGCCCTTGGTGGCGATGTCGGTCGTCACGCGCTCGCGCAGCACGTTTTCTTCCAGCACGACCCAGTTGATCTTGTTGCCGGTCTGCTTCTCCCAGGCCGCCGACAGTTTCTGCATGATGATCATGTCACCATTGTTGACGGTGGCAATGCTGATTTCCTCAGCCTGCGCCAGACCGGCAAAGAGCCCAAGGCCAACGGCGGTCGCCGACAGCATGCGGATCATGTTCCTCATAGGTCCGTTCCTCCTTTACGGATGTTTACGCATAAAATTACATGCGTAAAGTTTTATCGTGCACGACTTGGGTCTTGTCAAGGCGCCTGGTGGCGTAGTGCGACGGCGGGAAGCCGACAGCCAAGCGTATGTATATGAGAAATATAGATAAAGGTATTCTCTATGCCGCTTTTCGATTTGCTCTTCCCAACCTCACATAGCGAACTGCACTCCAAAAAATAATTTACGCGCGTAAATATTGAATTGACATGATGTAAGTTGCTGCCGTATCGAGTTGGCCGCTTCGGGCGATAACCGGCCCATTGCGGCGGAGGCAGCATTGATGAGACCAAGCGAATTGGCGCCTGAAAATCTGGGCCTGACGATCACCGTTGGTGAGATTTTAGTGGAGATCATGGCGACGACAGTCGGTGCGGGGTTCCTGTCGCCACAGTCGTTCGTTGGCCCGTTTCCGAGTGGTGCGCCAGCAATCTTCATCGACCAAGTTGCGCGGTTCGGAGGTGCGGCGGGTATCGTTGCCGCGGTGGGCGCGGATGATTTCGGGACGATCAACGTGGAGCGGCTTCGAGCCGACGGTGTCGATGTCTCGGCGATTGCGACCATCCAAGGCAGGCCGACCGGCAGTGCCTTCGTGCGCTACCGGCCGGATGGCGCACGCGACTTCATCTTTAACATCACCCATTCTGCTGCCGGCGAAGCACGCATGACCGAGGCTGCCCGCGCGCTCGTGGCCAAGTCCGGCCATGTTCACGTCATGGGTTCGGCATTCGCTATTCCGGGCATCGCCGCCGCCCTCGTCGAAGCGGTCGCGACCGTCAAGGCGCGCGGCGGGTCGGTTTCCTTCGATCCGAATATCCGCAAAGAGCTGGCCCAGGCCGACGAGGGTCGCAAGCTTGTCGATGATGTACTGGCCGTCACCGATCTCCTGCTTCCCTCTGGTGATGAACTGCTTGTCGCGGCTGATGCGGCGACTGAAGAAGCCGCTGTGGAGCGCCTGCTTGATCTGGGCATCGGCGAGATCGCGCTGAAGCGCGGCAGTGCCGGATCCAGCCATTTCAGCCGGCAATTCGGCCGTGTCGATTGCCCGGCCTTCTCTGTGGAGGAAGTCGATCCGACGGGCGCGGGGGACTGTTTCGGTGCCGCCTATCTGACGAGCCGACGCGCCGGCCTCGCCCCGGCCCGCGCGCTGCTTTATGCCAATGCTGCCGGAGCGCGCACGGTCACGAGGCAGGGGCCGATGGAGGGCGTGTCCAATCGAGAAGAGCTCGACGAGTTCATCGCGGCAGCGGGCCGGGAGGTCGGGATATGAGCCGTTTTCTCACAGGCCTTGCCGATGCCCGCCGCGCCCGTCGCCCTTATGGCATCGTTTCCGTCTGCTCCGCCCATCCAATCGTGCTGCGTGCAGCATTGCGCCGTGCCGCGAAAGGAAAAGGTCCGGTGTTGATCGAGGCGACCTGCAACCAGGTCAACCAGTTCGGCGGCTATACGGGTATGACGCCGGCCGATTTCATCGCCTTTGTCGAGGCGATCGCGCGCGAAGAGGGCGTCACGCGCGACAAGATTATCTTCGGCGGGGATCATCTGGGACCGAACCCCTGGCGCAAGGAGCCGGCAGCCGTGGCGCTCGAAAAGGCGGCAGGCATGGTAGAGGCCTATGTCGCGGCCGGTTTCACAAAAATCCATCTCGATGCCTCTATGGGCTGTGCCGGCGAACCGGTCGCGCTGGATGATCGCACCGTCGCTGCGCGCGCCGCCGCCCTCTGCGCCGTTGGCGAGCAAACGGCCCGGCGTGAAAATCTACCGATGCCGGTCTATGTCCTTGGCACGGAAGTGCCGATACCAGGCGGTGCCGATCATGTATTGGACGGCGTCGAGCCCACCGCGCCCAGCGCTGCGCGCGAAACGATTGCCGTGCACCGCGACGCCTTTGCCAAGGCAGGATTATCCGATGCCTTCAAGCGGGTCATCGCCTTCGTCGTTCAGCCCGGCGTGGAATTTGGCAGCGACAATGTCGTCGCCTATGATCCGCCGCGCGCCGCAACCTTGAGTGCCCTTCTCGATAGGGAGCCGGCGCTGGTCTTCGAGGCCCATTCCACCGACTACCAGACGCAGGAGGCACTGGCGGCCCTCGTCGCAGACGGCTTTCCGATCCTGAAGGTCGGGCCAGGACTGACCTTCGCCTATCGCGAGGCGCTCTATGCTCTCGACCTGATCGCCTCCGACATCGTGCCCGGTTATGGTGATCGCCCGCTCCTGCGGGCGATGGAAGCGCTGATGCTGGCCGCACCCGGGAACTGGAGCGGCTATTACCACGGCGACGAGACGGCGCTCAGGATCCAGCGCCATTTCAGCTACAGCGATCGCATCCGCTACTACTGGACCCGACCTGAGGCAGAACGTGCCGTTTCGGCCTTGCTGGCGGTGCTGGACGGCGTTCGCATCCCCGAAACGGTGCTACATCAGTATCTGCCGATGATCGCGCCGACAGCAGCGGACCGCCCGGAGGATATCCTGATTGCCGCAGTGGATCAGGTGCTGGCGATCTACAATAGCGCGGCTGCCGAGCGGTCGTAGCGGAGCGGGCGCGACGAACGAAGCCGTCACCTGAAAAAATT